>JBGAKU010000159.1:0-13088 GCA_044224255.1 Geminicoccaceae bacterium | reverse complement strand
AGCCGAAAGCCAAAGGCAGCAGGCTTCTCGCATCCGAGAAATCTAGCACAGCGGGCTCAGATTGGGAATCTTATGTCAGAGACAATCCACTAGGTACCCCTAACGCGAGGTTAACGTGAGCCCGCGCGGGGCGGCGCACCTCGTCCTCAGAATCCCACCGCCTGGCCATCCTTGCGTGGGTCGGAGCCGGCGATGTAGCCGCCCGGGATGCGCAGGATCGCCTGGGCGCCGCCGAAGCCCGAATGGCTCGCGACGTTCCCGACCACGAGGTCGTGGCCGAGGGCGGTCAGCGCATCGCGCGTCGCCGCGGGCAGGCCCGGCTCGACGTCGACCCGCCTGCCGCCCACGACGCGCCAGCGCGGGGCGTCGATCGCCGCCTGCGGGTTCTGGCCGTGGGCGAGGATGCGCAAGGCGAGCTGGACGTGGCCCTGGGCCTGCATCATGCCGCCCATCACGCCGAACGCCATGAGCGGCTCGCCCGCGGCGGTGGTGGCGAAGCCCGGGATGATGGTGTGGAACGGGCGCTTGCGCGGGCCGACCTCGTTCGCGTGGCCCGGCCGCAGCACGAAGCCGGCGGCGCGGTTCTGGAGCGAGATGCCCGTGCCCGGCACCACCACGCCCGAGCCGAAGCCCATATAGTTGGACTGGATGAGCGAGACCATCATCCCGTCCGCGTCCGCCGCGGCGAGGTAGACGGTCCCGCCGGGGCGGGGTGCGCCGTGCGCGGGATCGCCGGCCCGGTGCGGGTCGATCAGCCCGGCGCGGCGGGCGAGATAGGCGCGGTCGATGAGCGCCGCGGGCGGGTGGCGCATGTGGTCGAGGTCGGCAACGTGCTCCAGGAGGTCGGCCAGCGCCAGCTTCACGGCCTCGATCGCGAGATGCAGGGTGGCAGGATCGTCGACCGGCCGGTCGCCGATGCCCAGCTCCTCGAGCATGCCGAGCGCCATCAGGGTGGCGATGCCCTGGCCGCTCGGCGGCAGCTCGTGGACCACGGCCCCGGCGAATGAGATGCCCAGCGGCTCGACCCAATCCGCCACATGGTCGCCGAGATCCTGCTCGTGCAGCGCGCCGCCATGCGCCCTGGCGTGCGCCACCATCCGGTCCGCCAGCACGCCGCGATAGAAGGACTCGCCGGCAGTGTCGGCGATCAGCTCCAGGCTCTCGGCCTGGGCCAGGTTGCGGAACAGCTCGCCTGCCGCCGGCGCCCGGCCGCCGGGCAGGAACGCCTCGGCGAAGCCCGGCTGGCCGGCAAAGTGCTCGGGTGCGAAGCGCCACAGCCCGGCGATCCGCGGCGAGACGAGAAAGCCGTGGCGCGCATAGCGGATCGCGGGCTCGGCCAGCACCGGCAGCGGCAGGCTCCCGAAGCGCCGGGCGAGTGCGATCCAGGCCGAGACGGCACCCGGCACGGTGACGCTGTCCCAGCCCAGCTCCGGCATCGCCGCCCGGCCGCGGAACCGGTCGGGCGTCCAGGCGGCCGGCGAGCGCCCCGACGCGTTCAGCCCGTGCAGGGCGGTGCCGTCCCACAGGATCGCGAACGCGTCCGAGCCCAGCCCGTTGCCGGTCGGCTCGACCACGGTCAGCGCCATGGCGGCGGCGATCGCGGCGTCGACCGCATTGCCGCCCTTGGCCAGCATGGCGAGCCCGGCCTGGGCCGCCAGCGGCTGCGAGGTCGCCACCATGTTCGCCGCCAGCACCGGCGAGCGCTGCGACGGGTAGGGCAGGGCCATGTCGGCGCCGGGTCGGATGGTCGGGGTCATCGGTTCACCTACATCGGCGGCACGAGGCCGTCCTTGCCGACGGTGATGCGGGCGGCGGTGAGCGCGCCGTCCGCACCCGTCTCGGCGCTCAGGAAGACGTGGTTGCCCGCCTTGAGCAAGGAGGCGTCGCCCGGCTCCAGGGTGACGATCGGCGTGCCCGGGGGGACCAGGAGCTGCTTTTGCCCGCCCTTGTACGTCAGCGTGAGCTCGCGGCCCGAGGCCCCGGCGACCGTCGCCTCGACGGTGGCATTGGTCATCGTGCTGTCGGGCGTGAGATCCCAGGCCCGGTGGCCCTCACCGACCCCGCGCATCGCCTCGGGGAAGATCAGCACCTCCTGCGCCCGCAACGTGCCGTCGCCCTGCGGCACCGCCGCCGTGCCGATGAAGCTGCCCGTGCCGGCGGAACTCAGCTCCGCCGGCACCAGCGCCGCGATCCTGGCGCCCGGTGCCAGCGTCAGCTTCACGGTCGAACCTTCGCGGGTCGCGATCGTCAGCGCCGATCCGTTCGCCTGCTCGATGGTGCCGCGAATGCGCTGGGTCTCGGCGGCCCTAGTACCGCCCACGCCGCCGAGCAGAAGGGCCAGAACCGTAGCACACAGGGCTGAACTTCCGGACCGTCCCATGCTCGCCTCCGATCGATTGCGAAGAGCTCCCGACCATCCTCTCCCGTGCCGCCGCCCGCCAATCACGGTCTCGCGCTCGCCCCGTGTCCGAGGACGACCGGTTCGGCCGAGCCCCCCTTCCTACTGCCCCGGGTAGGGTGTGCCGTCCTTGTGCACGAAGCGACCGTCGGCGTTGGCGCTCATCATGTCGATGTCGGAGCAGGTGGTCAGGTCGTCGGGCGAGCGGGTGCCGACCTCGAGATAGACCGCCATCCCGCTCGTCCGGTTGATCATGTGATGGCCGTTGCCGCTGTTCTTGGGGAAGGCGGCGCAATCGCCGGCGCGCAGCACCGTCTCGCCACCGTCCTCGAGCAGGGTCAGCTCGCCCTCGAGCACATAGACGAACTCATCCTCGTGGGAATGCCAATGGCGCTGGCTCGACCAGTTGCCCGGCGGCAGCCGCATGAGGTTGACACCGAAGTCGCCGAGCCCGCCCGCGTCGCCCAGCCGCTGCCGAACGCGCGCCGCGCAAGGGGCGTCGAAGGGCGGCGGATAGCCCGAGCCTTTGTGCTCGGGCGTCGCGGCGACATCGATCTTGGGCATGACGAACCCCTTGCTTTGGCATCGTTGCCGGTTCGGCCGCTCACCAGCCAGCGCGGGAGATCTCAGGAGGGCCGACCGCTTTGGCTTGCCATCATCTCGCTCGTCTTTTCCCCAATCAGCGATGCGCGGCCTCGATCGCGCTGGCCATGATGCCCAACCCCTGATCCAACTCGTCGTCCGAGATCGTGAGTGGGGGTGCGATCCGGAAGACGGCGCCCATCGCGGGCAGCTTGACGATGTTCATGCTCAGCCCGCGCGCCATCGCCTCGGTGCCGATGCGCTCGCTCATCGCCAGGTCGGGCGCACGGCTGGCCCGGTCGGCGACGATCTCCAGCCCCAGCATCAGGCCGCGCCCGCGCACGTCGCCGATGCATTCATAGCGCTGCTGCAGCGCCTCCAGACCGGCGCGCAACCGCTTCCCGGCAACGCGGGCGCGATCGACCAGATCTTCCTTCTGCACCACGTCCAGCACCGCCAAGCCGACTGCGGCCGGCAACGGGTCCGAGACATGCGTCGTGTAGAAGACGAACCCGCGGTCGTGCGCGCGCGCCTCGATCTCCGCACTGGTCAGCGTCGCGGCGAGCGGCAGCCCGGCACCCAGCGTCTTGGACAGGGTCAGGATGTCGGGCGTCACGCCGTCGCGCTGGAAGGCGAACAGATACCCGGTGCGCCCGATGCCGGTCTGCGCCTCATCGAGGATCAGCAGCATCCCGCGCTCGACGCATTTCTTCTTGAGCGCCGCCAGATAGCCCTCGGGCAGCTCGATGATGCCGCCCGACGACAGGATCGGCTCGGCGATGAACGCGGCCAGGTTGCCGGTGGACTGGCTGTCGATCAGGGCAAAGGCATCGTCGAGCTCGGTCTGCCAGTCCAGGCTGCCATCGGGGTGGGTGAAGCGCGGGCGGTAGGCGTTCGGCGCCGGGATCGCGAAGGCGCCGACATTTGCCGGGCCATAGCCGCGACGGCTGGCGCTGTAGGTGGCGGAAGCGGCGGCGCCGGTCATGCCGTGCCAGCTCTTGGAGAAGGCGACGATCTCGTACTTGCCGGTCACCAGCTTGGCCAGACGGATCGCCGCCTCGTTCGACTCGGCGCCGGTGGAGAGCAGCAGCACCTTCTCCAGCCCCGGCGCCAGCGAGCCGAGGCGCCGCGACAGCTCGACCACCGGGCGGGACAGCATGCCGCTGAAGAGATGGTCCAGCGTGCCGATCTGCTCGCGCACGGTGCGCACGATCTCGGGATGCGAATGGCCCAGCACCGAGCTCATCTGGCCGGAGGTGAAATCGAGGATCGGCTGCCCCGCGGCGTCATAGACATAGCTGCCCTCGGCGCGCTCGATGATCCGCCGCTCGAATTCGGGGCCGTAGCGCAGCACGTGGCCGGAAACGGCGGACCAGAACGCGGCGTCCGCATTTGCGGCGGGTGGGGCTGCGGTCGACATGAAACGCTCCTCTGGCCTGGCCGTTGTCCGCACGATCCTAGGGTCGGCGTTGATTTCAATCCAATTCATAATGTAGGAGATCGGAATAAGGGGAATTGATGTCGGATGTCCTCCCTCGACATTCTCCTGCTGCGCAGCTTCGTCGCCGTGGCGCGAACCGGGTCGATCAGCGGCGCCGCGCTTCGGGTCGGTCGGACGCAGTCGGCGGTCAGCATGCAGATGCACCGGCTCGAGACCGTCATCGGCCAGCCGATCCTGCACCGGACCGGCACGGGCGTCGGGCTGACCGCCACGGGTGACCGGCTTCTGTCCTATGCCGAGAAGATCCTGGGCGCCCACGACGAGGCCGTGGCGGATCTGTCCGGCGCCGGGCTGCGGGGTGCGATCAGCTTCGGCTGCCCGGAGGACTATCTGACCGCCTTCCTGCCCGATCTGCTCAGAGGCTTCACCGCGATCAACGGCGGGGTCGAGATCGAGGTCGTCTGCGCCCCTACCGTGGAACTGCGTCCCCTCCTGCATCGTCGCCGGATCGACCTGGCACTGATCTCGCTGCCCAGGGAAGCCGAAGCCGGCCGGATCATCCGCTCGGAGTCCTTCGTCTGGGTCGCCAATGCTCCGGCTCCCGAGATCCTGCAGAGCAAGGTGTTGCCTTTGGCGCTGGCGGCCCCGGACACGCTGGACCACCGCGCGGCCTGCGATGCGATGGACCGGGCCGGGCGGGCCTATCGCATCGCGTTCGCCAGCAACAGTCTGGCCGGATTGCTGGCGGTAGCACGGTCGGGACAGGCGATCAGCGTCGTCACCCGGTCGGCCGTGCCCGACGATCTCCACGTGCTCGGGCCGCCGATGCCGGCGCTGCCCGATATCGGGATCAGCCTGGCCTATGCCGCGAGCCGCCCCTCGGCCGTCGTCAGGGCCTTCGGTGCGTTTGTGGAGGACAAGCTCCGCCTGAAAGCGCACATCCAGCACAAAGAGCAGGGGGGCAGTAGCAGGCTCTCGATCGCTACTTAGACGGCCTAACAGAACCGCTGGAGGAACCGGAAGCAGATCGCGGCGCAGGCGAGCACCAGGAAGGCGAGGTGAACGTCGTCGCGCCGCTCGTAGCGGACCACCAACCGGCGGCAGCGGGCGATCCAGGACAGCGTGCGCTCGACCACCCACCTGTGCCGGCCCAGCCGTTCGCTGCTCTCGATCCCGCGCCGGGCGATCCGGGGGACGATGCCCCGTTTCCGGCAGGCGCGGCGGCAGCGGGGGTAGTCGTAGGCCTTGTCGGCGTGCAGCTTCTTCGGGCGCCGCCGCGGACGGCCCCGCGGCTGGCGGACCGGCGGCACGGCGTCGAGCGCCTCCTCCAGGACCACGCTGTCGTGGACGTTGGCAGCGGTCAGCAGGACCGCGAGCGGGATGCCCTGCCGATCCACCACGAGGTGCCGCTTGCTGCCCGGCTTGCCGCGGTCGGTCGGGTTCGGTCCCGTGGCGGCCCCGCCCGCCTTGGCCGGCAGGCTGGCGGCGTCGAGCGAGCAGCGGCTCCAGTCGATGAGACCGGCGCTCCCGAGGCGGTCGAGGAGGGCGTGGTGAAAAGCCCGCCAGATGCCGGCCGCCTGCCAGTCGCGCAGCCGTCGCCAGCAGGTCATGCCCGAGCCGCAGCCCATCTCCCGCGGCAGCATCTCCCAAGGGATGCCCGACTTGAGCACGAACAGGATGCCGGTCAGCGCCGCGCGATCCTCGACCGGCGGGCGGCCGCCCTTTGGGCGTGGCGGGCGAGGTGGGAGGAGGGGCGCGAAGAGGGACCAGAAGGCGTCGGGAACCAGAGGTACTGCCATGCGCCCGTAGGTGGCGAGCCGGTGGCCCTCTTCTACCGGACAAGGGTTCTGTTAGGCCGTCTTAGCTGCCCCTGAGCCAGCGCTTGTGCGCACGCGTTCAGGGGTATGCCTGCGTTCGATCTCCTTCACCAGCTTGCGGATTTCAGCGATGACCTCCGAGTCTACCACTCCCGCCGCTCAGCCTGAGCGGATCATCATCTTCGACACCACCTTGCGCGACGGCGAGCAGTCCCCTGGCTGCTCGATGACCACGCCCGAGAAGCTGCGGGTCGCCGAGGTGCTCGAGGCCATGGGCGTCGACGTGATCGAGGCCGGCTTCCCGATCGCGTCGGAGGGCGACTTTCACGCCGTCCAGGAAGTGTCGAAGCTGGTCAAGAACTCGGTGGTCTGCGGGCTGGCGCGCGCCGCCGCCGGCGACATCGACCGTGCCGCCGAGGCGCTTCAGCCGGCTCAGCGCAAGCGCATCCACACCTTCATCGGCACCTCACCGCTGCACCGCAAGTACCAGCTGCAGCTGGACGCCGACCAGGTCCACGACCGGGTCATCGAGAGCGTCAGCCGCGCTCGTCGCTACACCGACGACGTCGAGTGGAGCGGTATGGACGCGTCGCGGACCGAGCCCGATTTTTTGTTCCGCTGCATCGAGAGCGCTATTAAGGCCGGCGCCACCACGATCAATATCCCGGACACGGTCGGCTACGCCTATCCGGAGGAGTTCGCGGACCTGATCCGCGAGATCCGCAACAACGTGCCCAACATCGATCGGGCGGTCATCTCGGTCCACTGCCACAACGATCTGGGGCTGGCGGTCGCCAACTCGCTCCTGGCCCTGGACGCGGGCGCGCGCCAGATCGAATGCACCATCAACGGCATCGGCGAGCGTGCGGGCAACTGCGCGCTCGAGGAGGTCGTGATGGCGATGCGGGTGCGCGGCGACCGGTTGCACTATGACAGCGGGATCGTCACCCAGGAGATCATGAAGGCCTCGCGCCTGATCTCGGCGATCACAGGGTTCCAGGTGCAGCCGAACAAGGCGATCGTGGGTATGAACGCCTTCGCCCACGAGAGCGGCATCCATCAGGATGGCGTGCTGAAGAACGCCCAGACCTACGAGATCATGCGGCCCGAGGATGTCGGGCTGTTCCGCTCCAATCTGGTCATGGGCAAACACTCCGGCCGCCACGCCTTCAAGAAGAAGCTGGAGGAGCTGGGCTACGATCTGGGCGAGAACGCGCTCAACGACGCGTTCATCCGCTTCAAGGCGCTGGCCGACAAGAAGAAGGATGTTTTCGACGAGGATCTGGTGGCGCTCGTCGACGACGGGATCCACAATTCCGACCAGCAGGTCCGCTTTGTCAGCCTCTACGTGCAGTGCGGCTCTAAGATCCGGCCCACCGCCGAGCTGGAGCTCGAGGTCGAGGGCGTGCGCCAGTCGGCCGTCTCGGCCGGTGACGGGCCGGTCGACGCCACCTTCAAGGCGATCCGGCAGATCTTCCCGCATGACGCGGGGCTCGCACTGTTCCAGATTCACGCCGTCACCGAGGGAACGGACGCGCAGGCCGAGGTCACCGTGCGGCTCGAGGAGGACGGCAAGCTGGTCACCGGCCAGGCGGCGGATACCGATACCCTGGTCGCCTCGGCCCAGGCCTACATTGCTGCCTTGAACCGGCTGGTCACCAAGCGCGGCAAGACCGCGCCGGCGGCCCTCACGGCGTGACGAACCACCGGCCGCGGTGCGCCGCCGCGGCCGGTCGCTTCCAGCGGCGCCAACAATGGTCGGCCCGGGGCAGTGATGCCGCTCGGGGCGCCTCGGTCGGTCCGGTGCCACGCTTGCCACGGACTGTGACCCGATGCTCTCGAGACTTCTCGGCCTGTTCTCCGCCGACATGGCGATCGACCTCGGCACGGCCAACACGCTGGTCTATGTCAAGGGCCGCGGGATCGTCCTGAACGAGCCCTCGGTCGTGGCGCTCGCCACCAGCCGCGGCAAGCGTCAGGTCCTCGCCGTCGGCGAGGAGGCCAAGCAGATGGTCGGGCGCACGCCCGGCAACATCGAGGCGATCCGCCCGCTGCGCGACGGCGTGATCGCCGACTTCGAGGTCTCCGAGGAGATGATCAAGCACTTCATCCGCCGGGTGCACCCGCGGCGGAGCTTCGCCAGCCCGCGCATGGTGATTTGTGTGCCCTCGGGCTCGACCGCGGTCGAGCGGCGCGCGATCCAGGAAAGTGCCGAGAGCGCCGGCGCGCGGCGGGTGTTCCTGATCGAAGAGCCGATGGCGGCCGCGCTCGGCGCCGGACTGCCGGTGACCGAGCCCACGGGCTCGATGGTGGTCGACATCGGCGGTGGCACCACCGAGGTCGCGATCCTCTCGCTCGGCGGGATCGTCTATGCCAAGTCGATCCGGGTCGGCGGCAACAAGATGGACGAGGCGATCATCAACCATGTCCGCCGCAACCACAGCCTGCTGATCGGCGAGGCGACGGCCGAGGCGGTCAAGATCCGGATCGGCACGGCCTGCCTGCCCGAGGACGGCCAGGGCGAGGTGATCGAGCTGCGCGGCCGCGACCTGATGAACGGCGTGCCGCGCGAGATCGTCATCAGCCAGCGCCAGATCGCGGAGGCCCTGGCCGAGCCGGTCAACGCGATCATCGAGGCGGTGAAGGTGGCGCTGGAGCACACAGCACCGGAGCTGTCCTCCGACATCGTCGACAAGGGCATCGTGCTGACCGGCGGCGGGGCGCTGCTAGGCAACCTCGCCTTCGTGCTGCGCCATGCGACCGGTCTGCCGGTGAGCATCGCCGACGAGCCGCTCACCTGCGTGGCGCTCGGCACCGGCCGTTGCCTTGAGGAGATGAAGAGCCTGCGCAGCGTGCTACACACCGTGTTTTAACTCATAGGTTGAAATATCTCTCGCGTGGAGCGATGGTAGGCACGGCTGTCGCGGTTTGACGTGCGGAGACGATGGCGATGGTGGGGACAGGCTCGCGCTTGCCCCGGTTCGGCGGACCGTTGCGCGCTTTGCGCGAGCGGGGCTGGCTCGGCCTCCTGGTCGGTCTGTCACTCCTGCTGGTGCTGCTTGGCAAGCTCGATGCCCGGCTCGCCGCGGTGGCCGGTGACGGGCTGCGAGACGGCGTCGTGCCGGTCCTGGCCGTCCTGCAGCGCCCGTATGACGCGGCGCGGGGCGGAATCGCCGACTTGGCGGGCCTGCTGAGGATGGCTGCCGAAAATCGACGGCTGCGCGAGGAAAACCGCCGGTTGATGGCCCGCGACGCCGAGGCGGCCTGGCTTGCGGCCGAGAATCGTTCGCTGCGGCGAATGCTCGCCGTGCCGGAGGTGCCCGGCCATCCGCCCCGCCTGACCGCCCGGATCGTCGGGGATTCGGGCGGGACCTTCGTGCGCGCGCTGCTGCTCGACGCCGGCAGCGAGCAGGGGGTGTCGGTCGGCATGCCGGCGCTGGCTCCCGAGGGGCTGGTCGGGCGTGTGGTCGACGTCGGCCGGCGCAGCGCGCGAGTTCTGCTCGTGACCGACTTCAACTCCCGCATCCCGGTGGTGATCGCGGGCGCCGGCGATCAGGCCGTGCTCGAGGGCGACAACTCGGCGACGCCCTTGCTGCGGTTTCTCCCGCTTCGCCCGGGCCACGCCGCCGGCGACCGCGTCTTGACCTCGGGGCGCGGCGGGATGCTGCCGGCGGGTCTGCCGGTGGGCCGGATCGGGTCCGAGGGTGCCGACGGCAGGCCGCGCGTGGAGCCGTTTGCCGACTGGTCGCGGCTCGACCATCTGGTGCTGCTTGATCCGGCCCCGCTCGCCGACCCCGCGCCGGGCGCCGAGGCCCGCACCGCCGTGGCCTCGCGCCGGTGAGCGGTCAATGCGTGCTCGCTCTGGTCCTCGCGGCGCTGCTCGACCTTCTGCCGCTGCCTGATCCGTCCGGCCGCTGGCCGATGCCTATGTTGCTCCTGTGCATGCTGTTCTACTGGACGCTGGTGCGGGCCACGGAGGTGCCCGGCTGGCTGCTGTTCGGCCTGGGCGTCGCCGTCGACACGATCGCCGGAGTGCCGCCCGGACCGACCCCGATCGCCCTGCTGGCGGCCCGGCGCGCGGCGCGTTCTCTCCGGCGCGTGCTGCTCGAGCAACCGCCCTTCGTGGTCTGGGCGGGCTTTCTGCTCGTGGCGGTCCTGTACCAGATGGTGCGTTGGGGTCTGACCTCGCTTGCGCTGGGCGCCATCCTGCCGGTGCGGCCACTCCTGCTCGAGCTGCTGGTGTCGCTGCTCGCCTATCCGATCACGGCGGCATTGCTCTCCCTGGGTCAGCCGAGAGGCCGGCGGCGTGCATCACGAGCTTGACCGGGTCCGTGCGTTCGGCCGCCGCGCGATGCTGGTGGCGGGCGCGCAGACCGCGGTATTCGCCGGGCTCGGCGTGCGGCTGCACTATCTCCAGGTCGAGCGCAGCGAGGAGTTCGCGCTCCTGGCCGAGGACAATCGGGCCAACCAGCGCCTGCTCGTCCCGCCGCGCGGTCGGATCCTCGACCGGCTCGGGCGCCCGCTGGCCCGCAACGTCCCGACCTATCGCCTCCTCGTGGTGCGCGAGCAGGCCGGCGATCTCCGGCGCATCCTGGATCGGATCGCCGGGCTCGTGACGCTGCCCGAGGACCGGCTCGCCGCGGTAGTGGCGGAGGCGCGCGCCCGGCCCGCTTTTCAGCCCCACCTTGTGCGCGACGATCTCACCTGGGACGAGGTGGCGCGGCTCGCCGTCCGCGCGCCCGAGCTGCCGGGGGTGATGCTCGATTCCGGGCTGTTGCGCCACTACCCCGAGGGCGAGGCGCTGGCGCATGTGTTGGGTTATGTCGGCCCGGTCAGCACCGCCGAGCAGGTCACGGATGAGGACCCGCTGCTGCGGCTGCCCGAGTTCCGCATCGGCAAGAGCGGCATCGAGCGCAGCCACGACAGGACTCTGCGCGGCCGCGCCGGCCTCAGCCGGGTCGAGGTCAACGCCTTCGGGCGCGAGATTCGCGAGCTGGGGCGGCGGGAAGGTGTGCCCGGGGCGGACGTCCGACTCTCGCTCGATCTGGAGCTGCAGCGCTACAGCATCGAGCGTCTGGCGGCCGAGCCGGCCGCCAGCGCAGTGGTGGTCGAGGTGCACACCGGTGCGGTCATGGCGCTGGCCTCGGTGCCCAGCTTCGATCCCGCCCTGTTCGGCGGCGGGCTGCGCCGCGGCGTGTGGCAGGAGCTGCGGACCGATCCGCGCACGCCCCTGGTCAACAAGTGCATTCGCGGCCAATACCCGCCGGGCTCGACGTTCAAGATGATGACCGCGCTCGCGGCGCTCGCTGCCGGCGTGTCGCCGAGCCACACAGTGTTCTGCCCCGGAAGCACGAGCCTGGGCCGCGCCGTGTTCCATTGCTGGAAGGAGCATGGGCACGGCACGCTCGGGCTCACGCAGGCCCTGGCTCAGTCCTGCGACGTCTATTTCTACGATCTGGCTCGGCGCGTCGGCATCGATGCCATCGCCGCGATGGCCCGCCGGTTCGGCTTCGGCGCCCCACTCGGCCTCGATCTGCCCGGCGAGCAGCCCGGGCTGATCCCAACCACGGACTGGAAGCAGGCGACGCTCGGCGAGAGCTGGCAAAAGGGCGAGACGTTGGTCTGCGGCATCGGCCAGGGCTACGTCTCGGCCACGCCTCTGCAGCTCGCGATCATGGCGGCACGCCTCGCCAACGGGGGCATCGGCGTCACGCCCTGGCTCGTGGCGCCGGCTGCGGAGACGCCGCCGGCCCGCATCGGCGTCGATCCGGCAGCGCTGGCGCTGGTCCTGGGTGGGATGCGCGAGGTGGTTCACGGTGCCCGCGGCACCGCTCGTGCCGCCGATCTCGGCATTCCGGGCGTGGAGCTCGCGGGCAAGACCGGCACCTCGCAGGTGCGTCGGATCTCCCGCGCCGACCGCGCGGCCGGCCGCCACAAGCGCACGGACATACCCTGGATCGAGCGGCATCATGCGCTGTTCGTCTGCGCTGCACCCTTCACCGCTCCGCGCTACGCGGTCGCGGTGGTGGTCGAGCACGGCCAGAGTGGCGCCAAGGCGGCCGCCCCGATCGCTCGCGATATCATGCGTCGTGCGCTGGAGATCGATCCGGCTGAGGAAGCCCGGCGATGGGTGCGGCCTGCCGGGACCGGCGTGTGACCGATTCGGTCGGCCTGCGCCCGGCGCGCCTGTCCCTGCGCGAGAAGCTCCGGGCACTCAACTGGCCGATTGTGGCGCTGCTCGTGGTGATCGGCGCGACCGGCTATGCGATGCTCTACTCGGCCGGCGGCGGCTCGCACGCACCTTGGGCCTGGCGCCACGGGGTTCGGCTCGGGCTGGTGCTCCCGGCCATGATCGTGGTCGCGCTGATTGATCCCCGCGTCTGGTTCCGGCTCGCCTGGCCCTGCTATGGCGCCGTCCTCGCCATGCTGGCCGCCGTGGACGTCCTGGGCGAGATCAACAAGGGCGCCCAGCGCTGGCTTGATCTCGGCATGGTCCAGCTCCAGCCCTCGGAGCTGATGAAGGTGGCGCTGATCCTGGCGCTGGCCCGCTACTTCCACGCCGCCTATCCCGAGGATATGCGCCGGCCGCTGGTGCTGGTTCCGGCGCTGGGGCTGATCCTGGCCCCAAGTGCCCTGGTGCTGGTCCAGCCCGACCTCGGCACGGCGGCAACGCTCCTGGTCACCGGCACGGCGCTTCTGTTCATGGCTGGCGTGCGCTGGTGGAAGTTCGCAGTAGTCGCCGTGCTCGGCGCGGGAGCGCTGCCGGTGCTGTGGGCCAATCTCCACGACTATCAGCGCCAGCGGATCTTCACCTTCCTCGACCCCGAGGCCGACCCGCTGGGCAGCGGCT
>JBGAKU010000158.1:0-13171 GCA_044224255.1 Geminicoccaceae bacterium | reverse complement strand
GCCGTCATGCGACCTGCCCGCCGGCAGCGCGCGCAGCGTCGCGCAGGACCAAGGCATCGTCGAAGGGCAGCACGCGCTCGCCGACGAGCTGATAGGTCTCGTGACCCTTGCCGGCGACCAGGAGCGTGTCGCCGGACCCGAGCGCCGCGAACGCGACCCGGATCGCCTCCTCGCGGTCGCCGATCTCGACGGCGCCGCCGGCCACGGCCAGGATCGCGCGCCGGATCGCAGCGGGATCCTCGCTGCGCGGATTGTCGTCGGTCACGATCACCCGGTCGGCAAGCCGCGCCGCGATCTCGCCCATCAGCGGCCGCTTGCCGGGGTCCCGGTCGCCGCCGCAGCCGAACACCACGACCAGGCGGCCGGCGGTGTGAGGACGCAGGGCCTCCAGCGCCTTGGTGAGCGCCTCCGGCTTGTGGGCATAGTCGACGAAGGCGCTGGCACCCGACGCATGGCGGGCCACGAGCTGCATCCGTCCGGTCGGCGCACGCAGCCGCCCCAGCCATGCCAGGACGTCCTCGACGCGGTCGTCCTCGGCGAGCACCAGCCCGGCGGCGGCCAGGAGATTGCTGGCCTGGAAGCCGCCGACCAGCGGCGTGGCGAACGCATGCCGCCGGCCACGGATCTCGACCTCCAGCTCCTGCCCATGCGCCGTCGGCCTGCGGCCGAGCAGGCGCAGCGTACGGGCGCGCTCGCCGAAGTCGAGGACGCGCAGGCCACGATCGACCGCAAGGCCGGCAAGGTCGGCGAACTCGGGCGCATCCGCGTTGAGCACCGCTGTCGCGCCTGGAGGCAGCAGCTCGGCGAACAGCCGCCGCTTGGCGGCGTAGTAGGCGGCAGGGGTGCCGTGATAGTCGAAATGGTCGCGGCTGAGGTTGGTGAACGCGGCCGCGGACAGCCGCAGGCCCTCGACGCGCCGTTGATCCAGGCCATGGCTCGAAGCCTCGATCGCCAGATGGTCGACGCCCTGCTCCGCGAGCTCGGCGGCGATCCGCTGCACCGTGATCGGGTCGGGTGTGGTCAGGCTGCCTTCCCCCGGCGCGTCGGAGGTCTGCAGGCCGAGCGTGCCCAGGCTCGCGGCCCTGAGCCCGAGCTCGCTCCAGAGCTGCCGCGTGAACGCGACCACCGAGCTCTTGCCGCTCGTGCCCGTGACCGCGACGACCGTCCGCGGCTGGCGGCCGAAGAACCGTGCCGCGACGCGCGCGAGCGCCGCCCGCGGCTCCGTCGCGATCAGGGCCGGCAGATCCGTCGCCGCCGCGACCCGATCGTCACCCAACACCGCCACGGCGCCGGCGGCCCGGGCCTGGGCGACGAACCGCGCCCCGTCGGCGTGGCTGCCGGGCAGCGCCGCGAACAGGTCTCCCGCCTTCACCGTGCGCGAGTCGAGGGCGAGGCCGGCGATCTCGACCTCGCCCGGGCCTCGCAACCGGAGCCGGTCATCGCAGAGCGCTGCCAGGCGCAAGTGTCGCCTCCTGTCGGGAGCCCTTCATGGCTTCGGGATGCAGGCGCGCGAGCCGGGCGCGATACTCGTCCGCGACCTCCCGCCCGCTCGGCGGCACGCCCAGGATCGGGCCGATCCGGTCGATGATCGCCGCGACCACCGGAGCGGCCGTCCACCCGCCGTAGCGCAGGTGGTAGGTGCTGGCGTCGCCCTTCGGCTCGTCGAGCGAGACGAAGACGAGGTAGCGCGGGTCGTCGATGGGGAAAGCGCCCAGGAACGAGGCGAGCACCCGGTCGCGGCTGTAGCCACCGCGCGAGGGCTTCTCGGCCGTACCGGTCTTGCCGCCGATCTCGTAGCTGGCGAGCTTGGCACGGGTGCCGGTGCCATGCTCGACCACGAGCCACATCAGCCAGCGCAGCGTCGCGGCGGTCTGCTCGGACACGAAGCGCGTACGCGGCGGCAGGTCGGCGGCATCGCGCTTCAGCAGCGTCGGCCGGATGCGGGTGCCGTCACGCACCAACCCACCGACCGCGTCGACGAACTGCAGCGGCGTCACCGAGATGCCGTGCCCGAACGAGGTGGTCGCCACGGTGACGTCGGCCCAGCGCTTGGGCACGCGCGGCCGCACCACCTCGTTGATCTCGATCTCCGGCGGGCCATAGAAGCCCACCTTGCGGAAGAAGCCCTCGAGCAGCGGCGCGCCGCCAACCGCGAAAGCCATGCGCGCGGTGCCGATGTTCGAGGAATATTCGAAGATCTCCGAGACCGAGAGCCACTCGTTCTTGGCGTGATCATCACCGATGCGGAAGCGCCCGATCTGCAGCTTGCCGGTAGCGTCGAACTTGTCCGCGAGCTTGACCTTGCCGGTATCCAGGGCAGCGGCGATGGTCAGGACCTTGAACACCGAGCCCAGCTCGTAGGCCTCGCCCAGGTTCCGGTTGAGATATTGGATGCCCCGCACATTGCCGACCCGGTTCGGATCGAAGTCGGGCAGGCTGACCATCGACAAGAGCTCGCCGGTGACGATGTCGTACACCATGGCGTTGGCGCCGATCGCGCGGAACCGGCGATAGGCGTCCATCAGCTCCTCGTGCACGATCTGCTGGATGCGCAGATCGAGGCTCAGCGCCAGCGGCTCGCCGCCGCGGCTGAGCTGGTCCTGCTCCGAGCGCTCAATACCTGCAAGGCCCAGCCCGTCGACGCTGACGAAACCGGTGACGTGGCTGGCCAGATTGCCCTTTGGGTAGACGCGGTGCTCGGCCACGCTGAAGTCCACACCGGGTAGGCCGAGCTCGAGGACGGCCTTCTGCTCGGCCGGCGTGATCCGCTGCTTCACCCAGGCGAAGCGCCGACCGGACTCGAACCGTCGGCGCAGCTCCGCCGCGTCGACATCCGGCAGGATGGCCGCCAGCCGCCGCGCCGCATCGGCCTTGTCGGCGAGCTTGGACGGATCGGCATACACACCCGGCACGCGCAGGTTGGTCGCGAGGACCAGGCCGTTGCGGTCGACGATGTCGGCCCGGCTCACCATCGCCGGTGTCGCGTCCTGCCCCTCGCTACCGGCCGCAACCGCCCGCGGCTCCCTCTCCGCCTGCCAGCCGACCATGTCCAGGAGGCGCAGGCCGATGCTGAGGAACGCCAGCGCGAACACCGCCGCGACTACGCGCAGCCTGGCCCGGCCGCTGGCCAGGACCGGATCGCGCGGTTCGTCCGCAAGACCTGGCCGCAGCGCCGCCATCAGTCGAGATCCGTCCCGAGGTCGGACAGCAGCGGCATGGGCTTCGCCCGCAGCTCGACCGCCGAGCCCGACGGCAATACAGCCGGCATGGCCGCGTTCGCCCACTGCAGCTGCTCCCAGTCGGGCAGCTCGGTCGACTGGGCGAGCCGGCCGCCGCGGGCCGACACCATGCCGAGCTGCTTCGCCTGCAGGGAGATGCGGCTTGGCCGGGTGAGGTATTCGAGATCGGCCCGGGCACTCTGGATCGCCCAGCCCTCTTGCTCGATCTTGGCCCGGGTGGTCGCGAGCTCACGCTCGAGGTCGCGGACCACATCCTTGAGCTGGAACGTCGCAGCCGCGGCGCCGACCGCCAGCACCAGCGACGAGACTAGGTAGCCGAGGCTCACGCGGCGAGCGGCCATGGCCCATCCTCCGCGCTGGTGGCATCCTCTCCCAGCCGCTCGGCCACCCGCAGGCGCGCCGAGCGTGCTCGCGGGTTGGCCGCGACCTCGGCCTCGCCGGGCTTGGTCACGCCGCTCTTCACCCAGCGCCAGCGGGGTGCCGCGTGCGTCACGGGCGGCAGATGGCGCGAAGGCTGCGCCTGACGTCCGCCGCCGCGGTTGACGAAGTCCTTGACCGCCGCGTCCTCGCCGGAATGGAACGAGACGACCGCCAGCCTGCCACCCGGCCGCAGCACCGCCTCGGCGGCCGCGAGGCCGCGCTCCAGCTCGCCCGCCTCGTCGTTCACCGCCATCCGCAGCGCCTGAAAAGTCCGGGTCGCCGGATCGCGCGGCCCTTGCCGTCCGCCCTTCGCCCGCGCCACGATCGCCGCGAGCGCCGAGGTGCTGGCGATTGGCGCCTCGCTGCGGGCGCGCACGATGGCGCGTGCCACCGCCCTCGCCTGGGGCTCACCGCCGAGATCCGCCAGCACCCGCGCCAGCTCGCCCTCGTCCAGCGCGGCCACCAGGTCGGCGGCCGTCGGGCCCTCGCTCGACATGCGCATATCGAGCGGACCGTCGGCCTGGAAGGAGAAGCCGCGCTCGGGCTGGTCGAGCTGGTAGGAGGACACACCGAGATCGAACACGACGCCGTCGACCGCGTCGATGCCGAGCGCCGCCAGCGCATCGCGCATCGCGCCGAAGGGGGCGTGGACGAACCGGAACCCAGGCCATCGCGCCTCGAGCGCCGCCGAGCGCGCCATGGCCTCGGGGTCGCGGTCGAACGCGATGACACGGCAGACCGCGGCGTCGAGCATGGCGGCGCTGTAGCCACCGCCGCCGAAGGTCGCGTCGACGTAGACGCCGCCGTTCCGCAATTGGAGGGCGTTCAGAGCCTCGTCGCGAAGAACAGGCCGATGGGCCACTCGGCTTTTCCACAGACAGATATCAACAGGGCCGCCACAGGCACTCGGCCGGAGATCGGGCGGAACCATCCGCACCTAGCTCACCGGCAAAGCTCCCACGAGCGGCACCGCCTCGTTTCGATTCGTCGGGCAAGTACTCACGAGTGCAGCACCGCAAGTCGTCACGCCGTCGACCCCTGGCAGGTCGCTACATCATTCCGCCCGGGCAAGTAGCGGAGAGAGGATGCAACGCCTACCGTTCTGGTCTGCCGCCTGCACTACGCGGTCGATTGTCCCAGGCCTACTCGAGCCAATCGGGCACTTCGACATTGCTGCGACATGCAAGCGAAAATCAGCCCCGTTCACACTGCCGCAAGCTATCGCTGCAGCCCCTCAAGGTCAAGGGAATTTCCAACTGACGGCGCTAACCGCAAGCAATGGCGAAAGAAACGGCGGTCGCGAACGATTCTGTGGATAAGTATGGGACGGGCTGCGGAACGCGCGGACGCAGCCAGCGCGGGGCGCTTCGGGAATGCGGCGCAGGCGGCCTGTAAGCCGGGTTCTGTCCGCACCACGAAGGTACGGGATGGCCATTCCTCTGGGACCCGCGTCACCGCGGGCCTCGCGCGACCGACCCGGACGACCGGCCCGGAAACCGGCCTGCGCCCACCGCCTCGCAGCGATCGGCGCCGTCGTCCCTACTTGGTCTTGCTCCCGGTGGGGTTTGCCGTGCCACCGACGTTGCCGCCGGCGCGGTGCGCTCTTACCGCACCCTTTCACCCTTACCCGCAGCCAAGCCGAAGCCCGACCCGGCGGGCGGTCTGCTCTCTGTGGCACTTTCCCTGGGGTCACCCCCGCCGGGCGTTACCCGGCACCGTGTCTCCATGGAGCCCGGACTTTCCTCCCCCGCCCGAGGACGGGAGCGACCATCCGGCCGCCTGACGCCGATCTCTAGGTAGTCGCCGCCCCGCCGCCGCGCAAGGCGCCGACCGCGAGGGCCAAGCCCATGGTCTCCGGATCCAGGACCCCGTCGCAGCGGGCCGGCCGCCACCGGCGCTGAAAGGCGCGAAGCAGAGCGGTGATGGGCGCGTCGGGATAGCCGAACCGCTTCATCGCCGCCTTCGCGGCCGCCTCGTCGGGTGATGCGGCCCCGGCCGCCGGGACGGCATGGCAGAGACCCGCCTGGGCCAGCGCCGGCCAGTCGAACAGCTCGCCCGGATCGTCCTTCCGGGTCGGCGCGATGTCGCTGTGGCCGACGACGCGGTCGGGAGGGATGCGCCAGCGCCGGCAGAGCTCGCCCGCGAGGATCACCAATCCCGCCATCTGCTCGGCCGGGAACGGACGGTAGCCCCATTCATGGCCCAGATTGACGAGCTCGATCCCGATCGAGACGTCGTTGAGCGTGGGCCGGCCCTGCCACGCGCTGGCGCCGGCATGCCAGGCCCGCGCCTCCTCGCGCACCATGGCGACCACCGTACCGTCCTCGTCGATCAGGTAGTGCGCGCTGACCCGCGCTGCCGGGTCGCGCAGCCGCTCGATCGCCGCGGCTGCGGTCGGCATGCCCGTATAATGGAGCACGAGGAGGTCGATCGCCGCCCCCTCCGGCCGCGCATCCCAGTTGGGCGACGGCAGATCGACGCGTCGCAAGGCCCTCAGAACCGGTCGAGCAGCCGCTGATAGTAATCGAGCTCCAGCGGCGCACGGTTCCGGTCGCTGGCCCGCCGATGCAGCTCCTCGAGCACATCCCGGGCGCGGCCCAGATCGCTTTCCTCCGGCACCTGCACGCCCCTCGTGTCCATGCCGCCATCGTTCCGGGTGGCGCGGCCGAAGGGATCGCGCCCCCGACGCCCGTTCGGCATCGGCTGCGCACCCGGACCGTCGCCCTGCTCCCGGGCCATCTGCTCCTGCATCTGCTGCATCATCGCCTGCCCGGCCTGCTGCATGGCGTCGATCGCCTGCGACTGCGCGCCGGCGGCCTCGCCCGGCTGACCCTGCTCCAACGCCCCCCGCGCGTCGCGCATGGCCATCTCGGCCTGGCCGAGCGCCCGCGGAATCTCCATGCCGGCCTCGCCCATGCGGCGCATCAGCTCGCCCAGGGCACGCCGCAGCGCCTCCTGCTCCGCCGCCGACTGGCCCATCTGGCCCTGCTGACCTCGTTGGCCCTGCTGACCCTGCTGGCCTTGCTGACCGAGCTGCCCCTGCTGCTGGCCCTGCTCCCCCTGCTGCTGGCCCTGCTCTCCTTGCTCGGCTTGCTGGCCCTGCTGGCGCTGGCCACGATCCATCTGGAAGCTTCGCTCGAGCAGCTTCTGCTGCAGCTGGATCATCTTCTGCAGGTCGCTGAGCTGCTGCTCGCCCGGCGAGGGCTGGGCCTGCTGCATGCCGGCGCGCAGATTCTCGAGCATCTCCTGGAGCTGGGCCAGCATCTCGCGCGCCGCATCGCGGGCGCCGCTGCGCATCAGCTCGCGCGCCCGGTCAAGCATCTCCTGGAGATCCTGCCGGTCGACCACCTGGCCGTCCTGGGGCCGCTGCATCTGCTCGGAGGGCTGCATCGGCTGACCCTGCTCGAGCGCTTGGCGCGTCAGCTCCTGCAGAAATTCATCCATCGCCTGCTGCAGCTCCTGCATGAGCTGCTCGAGCTCGGCGTCCTGCGCCCCTTCCTCGAGCGCGTTCTGGAGCTGCTCCTGCAGATCGCGCAGCTTACGCTCGGCCAGCGACAGCGAGCCGTCCTCGATGAACAGCGCCAGATCCCACAAGAGATCCACGACCGAGCGGCGGCTCGCGGCGTCGCCCTCGTTCATCGCGAGACGCTGGGCGCCGACCCGCAGCCCGAGCGGCACGGCGATCGGCAGATCCCGCGCCGCCTTGGTGTCGCCCAGCGCGTTGAGGGTGGCCGCGACCTCCTTGCTGGCCTCGGGCGTGGCGACCAGCGTGCGACGCTCGGCGATGATGGCACGCGCCAGCGGATGGCGGAACTCGCGGGCCGGCAGGACGATCTCCAGGGGGCCGCTCTGACCGCGCTGGCCGATCGCGTCGACCGCCTCGAGCCGCACGACCGCCTTGAGCCCGGCCAGCGGATGCGCGGTCAGGTCCTGATAGGTGCCGGTGGCCAGCTTGGGCGGCTGGTTGCCCGGCTTGAGCAGCGTCAGCCGCTCCGTCTCGTCCTCACGCCCGGGCGGCGCCAGCAGGAGGGCGACCTCGGCCACGCCGTAGTCGTCCGTCGCCTCCAGATCGACCTTCAGCACGCTGCGATGCGTCGCCCTCGGCTCGCCGGCGAAGCTCACGGTCGGCACGGCATCCGGAAGCGCGTCGATCGACCAGCCCGCGATCTCGGTGCCGAGCTCGTCCCGCACCGTCAGGCCGGCGTCCCGATCGAGAGTGACCGCAGCCTCGCCGCTGCCGGGTCCGAGCTCGGCAAAGGGCGTCGTGGCCTCGCCGAAGGCGACCTCGGCCTTGGCACCCTCGGGCAGATGATGCACCTGCAGCCGCGCCTGGCTGCCGGTCGGAATCGAGAGCGCCGGCACGCCGCGGGTCTGCTCGGCGATCAAGGGCGCCCTGTGCGTGTAGGCCGGCGGCGTCACCCAGAGGTCGACCGAGGGCGGCAGTGTCGCCAGAGCACCCCGGCCGGCGATGTTGAGCCCGCTGGTCAGCCGTGGCCCGATCTCGCCACGGGCATGCACGATCGCGATGAGCATGACCAGAAGCAGCGCCGCGCGCAGCGCCCAGGGATCCCGCCGCGGCAGATCCGAGCGCGGCCCGGCCAGCCGGATGCGGTCGAGGCTGGCGACCAGTCGCTCGCGGTGCATCGCCCACAGGCGCCGGGTCACCGGATCGGTGACGTCCTCGGGCAGCTGGTCGTCCAAGGCCCGAAGCGGCCGGTGCGACACGCCGCTGTCATGCTCGAGGCGCGACAGGGCCGCATCGCGCGACGCGAGCCGGAGCATCGCCGCCGCCCGCCAGATCGTCCAGGCGAGCAGCGCCACGAATGCGGCGAGCAACAGGATGTGCAGCGGCTGCGAGATGACCAGCCACAGGCCGAACAGCGATACGACCACGAACAGGCCGATCGTGGCGAGGCTCGGCCACAGGGCTGGCCAGATCCGCTCGCCGGTGACGGTGAGGCGCGCAAGCCAGACCAGCAGACGGAAGCCGCGCCGCCCGCGCGGATCGCCGGTGCCGGTCGGCCGGACCATCACGCCGGCGCCCCCAGCCAGTCGGGGATGATCTCGTCGGCAAACTGCTGCTCGGCGCGCCGGCTGGGACGCACCACCGCGAACCGCCCTTGCTCGACCAGCACCTCGGCGGGGCTCGGGCGCGAATTGTAGTTCGACGCCATGACCGCCCCGTAGGCGCCAGCGCCGGTGATCGCCACGAGGTCGCCCGCGCCGAGCGGTGGAAGCGGACGGTCCCGGCCGAGCACATCGCTGCTCTCGCAGATCGGGCCAACGACATCCATCGGCAGCGCCTCCGCGTCCCGGGTCGATTCGCGCACCGGCAGGACGGGATGGTGCGCGTCGTACATCGCCGGACGGATCAGGGTCTGCATCCCCGAGTCGAGCACGAGGAAGCGGCGGCCACCGGCTTCCTTGAGGTAGATCACCGAAGCCAGAATGACACCCGCCTCGGCCACGAGCGCACGCCCTGGCTCGAACAGCAGCTCGCAGTCGAGGCCGGCCGTCACCCGCCGCACCAGCCCGGCCAGCGCCTCGGCTTCCACGCGGGGCTCGTCGGTGTAGCGCACGCCGAAGCCGCCGCCGAGGTCCAGGCGGCGCAGCGGGATGCCTTCGGCTCGCAGGGTCGTGAACAGCAGGGCCGCGCGCCGATAGGCCGCCTCGAACGGCTCGAGCCGGCCGATCTGCGAGCCGATGTGGAGATGGATCCCGACCGGATCGATCCCCTCCAGCCTCGCGGCGAGCCGGTAGAGCGGGGCAGCCTCCTCGTAGGGAATCCCGAACTTGTCGTGCTTGCGGCCGGTGCTGATCTTCTCGTGCGTGCCGGCGTCCACGTCGGGATTCACGCGCAGCGCGACCGGCGCCGTGAGGCCCATGGCCGCCGCCAGCTCGCCGATGCGGCGCAGCTCCGGCTCGGACTCGACGTTGAACTGCAGGATGCCCCGAGCGAGCGCCAGGCGGATCTCGTCGTCGGTCTTGGCGATCCCGGCATAGACGATCTTCTGCGGCGGGACCCCGGCCGCCAGCGCGCGCGCGATCTCGCCGCCCGAGACCGTGTCCGCGCCCAGGCCCTCCTCGGCGAACAGCCGCAGGATCGCGAGATTGCTGTTGGCCTTGACCGCATAGCAGACCAGCGCCCGCTCGCCCGCGAACGCGCCGCGGAACGCACGCGCCCGTTCCCGCATTGCGCCGGCCGAATAGACATAACACGGAGTGCCGACCGCACGTGCGATGTCCGCGAGCGCGACACCGTCGACGCTCAGGTCCCCACCGACATAACGGAAGGCGCTCAACCGCCGCTCCCCTGGGTCGGCTGCTCGGCCGGCGGCGGCGGACGCAGATCGGTGATCTCACCCTTGCGACCGCAGGCGGCGAGCAGCGCCAGGGCGAGCAGGGCCGGGATTGTGAAGCGGATGATCGTCATCGGGCGAGGTTACCGTAGCGCTCCGCCCGGCGCCAGCGATCCCAGGAGCCGGTAGTGCCTCGGTCTGAAACTCAGAGGGCTTCGAACAGCAGGAGGGCGGCACCGAGCGCGATCAGCGCAAGGCCGGGCCAGTTCGTCGCGAGCTCGAATCCCGCGCCTGGCCTGCGAGGCTCCAAGGTATCGCGCGCCTCGGCCGAAGGCGACCGCCTCCCGCTGAGCCGCCCTAGCCAGATGGGCGGGGTCGCCAGGAGCACCACCCCGACGACGACCAGCAGCGCACCAAGCAGGATGAACAGCATGATTCGTCCCTCACGGCTTGTTCATGCCTCGTCTCGCCCGGCGACGGGCTGACGCTTCCGGTACATCGGCATTCATTAACGCCGCCACGTCCTCCAGGCTCCACAAGGCGGCCATGGCCGGCACGCAGCCTCCGCTGGCATGCCACTTCACTGGGACCGCCATTGATCAGCGTCTCCGCGCCGACGCGCTCGACCGGGCTGCACCGCGGGCATCCCGCCGCAGAAGCTTCAGGAGCCGGGCATGGTCCACGTCGGCGCCGAACAGGCCCTCGCAGGCTTCCGGCTACGCACGGCGCCCGTCGGGCGCGAGCTGCACCCGGGTTCGGCGATCAGCCCATCTTCGAATCTCAAGCCGAGTCACCACCCAGGAACCGCGCCTCGGCCGCGGCCACGGCAGCGCGGACGCGCTCCGGTGCGGTGCCGCCGAAACTGCGCCGGCTCGCGACCGAGCTGGCAACGTCGACCACGCCCAGGGCCGCCTCGTCGATCCGCGTGTCGAGCCCACGCAGCTCGGCGAGCGTCAGCTCCGTCAGGGCGCAGCCCTTCTCCTCGGCGAGACGGACCACCCGCGCGGACACGCCGTGCGCCTCGCGGAACGGCACGCCCTTCTCGCGCACCAGCCAGTCGGCGAGATCGGTCGCGGTCGTGTGGCCGACTCCCGCCGCAGCGCGCATGCGGCTCCTGTCCACCGTGAGCCCGGCCAGCATCCCGGCCATGGCGGCGAGGCACAGCTCGAGATTGTCGGCGGCGTCGAACAGGCCCTCCTTGTCCTCCTGCATGTCCTTGGAATAGGCGAGCGGCAGGCCCTTGAGGACGACGAGCAGGCCCTGCAGGTCGCCCAGGATGCGCCCGGCCTTGCCGCGGACCAGCTCCGCCGCGTCTGGATTGCGCTTCTGCGGCATGATCGAGCTGCCGGAGGTGAAGGCCTCGGGCATCTTCACGAAGCCGAACTGCGGCGTCGACCACAGCACCAGCTCCTCGGCGAAGCGCGAGAGATGCACGGCGCAGATCGAAGCGCTGCTCAGATAGTCGAGCGCGAAATCGCGGTCGGAAACGGCGTCGATCGAGTTGGCCGCGGGCCGGTCGAAGCCGAGCTCGGCCGCGGTCATCGCCCGATCGAGGGGGAAGCTCGTGCCGGCCAGGGCTGCTGCCCCGAGCGGACACTCGTTGAGCCGGCGGCGTGCGTCGGTAAATCGCGAGCGGTCGCGCCCGAGCATCTCGACATAGGCCAGCAGGTGATGGCCGAACGTGACCGGCTGCGCCGCCTGCAGATGGGTGAAGCCCGGCATCACCGTATCCGCATGCTCACGAGCCAGCCCGAGCAGCACGCGCTGCAGCTCCGCCAGGAGGGCGTCCGCCCGATCCATGGCCTCGCGCGTCCACAGCTTGAGATCGGTCGCCACCTGGTCGTTGCGCGAGCGGGCGGTGTGCAGGCGCCGGCCCGGCTCGCCGATCAGGTCGGTCAGGCGCTGCTCGACGTTCAGATGGATGTCCTCGAGCTCGGTCGTCAGCGCGAGCTCGCCGCGCTCGATCTCGCCGCGGACGCGCTCCAGCCCCTCCAGGATCGCGTCGCGCTCGGCCCCGGTGATGATCCTCACGGCCGCAAGCATCCGCGCATGCGCCATCGAGCCTGCGATGTCCTGGGCGTAGAGCCGCTTGTCGAAGCCGATCGAGGCATTAATTTGCGTCATGAGCGGAGCGGGGTCGCTCGCAAAGTGCCCGCCCCAGAGCGAGCGACCGCCCTTGACCTGTTCCGCCATCATCCCCTCCTCGAGCCGACCGGAGCCGGCATGCGCCGCACGCTGCGCCTGATCGTCCTGCTTACCGCCCTCGTCGCCGCCGGCGCCCGCGCCGACGCGCCCATCGCGACCGCGGCCCCGCAACCGCTGCCGCCCTTGACCTTCGAGACCCTGGACGGCCAGCCGGCCAGCCTCGCGGACTTCGCCGGCAAGGTGGTGGTGCTCAATCTCTGGGCCACGTGGTGCGCGCCGTGCCGCGAGGAGATGCCCGGGCTCGACCGCCTGCAGGCCCAGTTCGCCGACCGCGACCTCGTCGTCCTCGCCCTGTCGGTCGACCGGGCCGGGCCGGAGCGGGTCCAAAAGTTCCTCGACGAGGTCGGCGTCAAGCAGCTGCACGTCTATCGCGACCCCAAAGCCGCGGCAACCCGAGCGGTCAAGGTACCCGGCCTGCCCGCGACCATCCTGGTCGACCGCAAGGGTCAGGAGGTCGGCCGCGTGCTCGGCATCGCCCAGTGGGACGGGCCGGCCGCCGTGGCAGCGGTGGAGAAGCTGCTGGCAGAGCCCGCGAGCTGACGGCGTGACGGGCCATCGCATCCTCGTCCTGTCCCCGGCACAGGCGCGCGAGCGCCGCGACGCGCTCACGGACCTGCTGGTCGATGCGGTGGCGGGCGGTGCCTCGGTCAACTTCGTCTGGCCGATGACGCAGGCGAAGTCCGTGGTCTGGTGGGAGAGCGCCCTCGCCAGCCACGCCCGCGGCGAGCGCCTGATCCTGACGGCCGAGCTGGATGGCCGGCTCGACGGGACGGTGCAGCTGATCCTCGCGGTCCAGGAGAACCAGGCGCACCGCGCCGACATCGCCAAGATGCTGGTCCATCGCCGGGCGCGGCGTCAGGGCCTCGGTGCCGCGCTGCTCCTGGCCGCGGAGGCCGAGGCGCGGCGCCTGGGCCGCACCCTGCTCACCCTCGACACCGAGACCGGCTGTGCCGGCGAGCGGCTCTACGCCCGGCTGGGCTGGGTGAAGTTCGGCGAGGTCCCGGGCTA
>JBGAKU010000157.1:0-13346 GCA_044224255.1 Geminicoccaceae bacterium | reverse complement strand
GCGGCGGTGGATGCACGCCGCCGTAGCCGCCCCCGCGCCGGCAGCTCGAGCTCGGCCCGCGGCGCCGGCGCCAGCAGCAGCTCCTTGAGCGTCGGCCGCGCCGCTCGCTGCAGCCGCCGCCACTCCGCCACGGGCACCAGCACGGCCGCCTCCTCGCCCCGCCGGGTCACCACCTGCGGCCCGTCCTTCAGGCAGGTGGCCAGCAGCTCGCTGAACCGCGCCTTGGCGTCCTGCACCGGCCAGCTCGCCATGACCCTTCCCCTTGACCATCACAAACTAGTCTGCAAGCTAGTCTGCTGACGGTAACGGTGCAACAATGCGATCGATCCCGGCCCTTCGAGCCCGCCTTTCTCGGCCGCACCGCCGCCCGCATCGTCAACGAGGTCAAGGGCAGTAACCGCACCGTCTACGACCTCACCAGCAAACTGCCGGGGATGATCGAATGGCACCAGATCATGCCGCGCGGCCACCTTGCCTTCTATGCGCAAACGTCAATTGCGTTACTTGTCCCCGGATTCCCGACAGGGACGACTGCCCGATCAGACGCCTACGCTATCGGACAACGGACAAATTTCTCGACTGTGCCGTCGAGAAACACGCGCTCGATATGATGCCCGGCGCCTTCGACGAGACTGCGTGCTACCATCGGCAGTTCGCGGACTGAGCGCTGCACGTCATCCATCGCGATCGGGGCGTCGCTTTCCGGCACATCGATCCGTGTGACGTTGTTCTTGCCGACCAGAAGATAGGCTTGGCCGAGGGCATTGCGGGACTGCGCGCGGGCAGCCGCATGGAAGGAGCGTAGGAATGCCCAATCCTTGATGCCGCCGTTGCGCGCCCGCTCATCGACGGTGAAGGTGGACTCGCCCGTTCCCAAGCTCAGGATACGCACATCCTCACGCGCAATGTCGAAGCAAGCGAGGGCGTCGACCAGGGCGTTCATGACCGGATTGTTGGCCCAGATGCCACCATCGATCATGACGTAACCGTCGTCCTCGACGCCTTGGTAGTAGGACGGGGCTGCAGTCGTGTGCAGCGCGACATGCGCGAACTTCTTGTGGCGGTCCTTCTGATAGTCCGGGTGGTGCGGTGTCTTGTAGAGGAACGGCTCGCCGTGGCGCCCTTCGAAGCTCGGGATCACCAGCCGGGTGACAGCATCGTCGATTACTTTGTCGCCAAACACCTGCAGCAGCTCCTCCTTGAGGGCCGCCTGATCATGCTTCGGCTTGAACACCCAGCGTAGCAATCTGGCCACTTTGCCGAGCCCAGCTGTCGGCGGAAAGATGCGCTCACCGCGCTCAAAATAGATGTTTAGGGCCTCTCGTGCAGTCATCCCGTGGGCAAGGGCGAGCGCGATGATGCCGCCCGTCGACGTGCCCGCGATCATGTCGAAGTTATTGGCGATGGAGGCGCGACCCAGGAAGCGGGTTTCGAGTTCGGCCAACACCGCTGCCGGAAACACGCCGCGAATGCCGCCACCGTCGATCGACAGGATGCGGAAGGGACGCCCCTGCGGCCATGGCTGCTTCAGGCGAGCATGCTGGATCGTGCCGTCGGATCGGCGCGGCGGAATGTAGTTCATTGCGTGGACTCCATGGCCTCACCGGATTCCGATCCGGCGTGCCGCCCGCCGCCGGTCCAGCGCCCGGTCATCAGCCAAAGTTCGTAGCAGGCGAGCCAGTCGAGCGCCCAAGGGACGATCGTGCTGGCGATAGTCATCGCGGATGACCATTCCCTCTCACGAGGATCGAACAGGCAAAGTGTCGGATCCTCGGCCGGTGGATAGACATGGGGCAGCTGGCCCTCGGCATTGCCGGGCAAGCGGACCAACTCCGGTGAGAGCACGCGCACCTTGGGGAACGACCCGAGCTCGTATCGGATCTCTAGCGAATAGGTCGCATATTGCGGCCTCACGCTCCCAACCCATCGCGCAGACTGCGCCCGGCGGTCGATCCGACGTGCCGCGATCCGCGGCCAGGTCGCCTTCATGGCGGCGACCTGCTCGTCGATGGAGAGGATCGCCACCGCTTTCAGATCTTACGTCCGAAGAAAGTGTGCGGCCGCGCCGCCGCAATCGCCGGATTGACGACCGACGCCGAGACCGAGGCGGCGCTGGGCAACAGCACGCCCCCCCGCCGCGTATAGAGCTGACGCGACTGCCGAATGCCGCCACCGACTTCGATAGCAATCTGGTCGGCGGCCCGGGTCACGACGCGGTCGCCGAAATTCTCGCGCAAGGCGTCCATCATCGTGTTGGGGAACATCTCACCCTTGCGCATCGCCTCCAGCGAACGAACTAACTCGCGCAGATGCCCGGCGAATGCATCCTGCTGAGCAGTAGATTGCGGCCAGCGGTCGGTGAAGACA
Organism: Geminicoccaceae bacterium; assembly: GCA_044224255.1. Classification (GTDB taxonomy): domain Bacteria; phylum Pseudomonadota; class Alphaproteobacteria; order Geminicoccales; family Geminicoccaceae; genus Benzoatithermus. The sequence goes on along the minus strand of JBGAKU010000157.1, from coordinate 10,979 downwards.
TCGGTCTCGCAGAGCGGATTAGCGACGTGCAGGAGCCGCCCGTAGAGCGAGGCCTGTTCAATTTCCCGGATGATCCAGCTCGCAAGACGAACGAGCATCGCGCTGAGCGACATGTTCGGCTGCGCGGCGAGCCCGGCGTAATAGGAGAGCATTACCGACGGTGGTATGCGGCCGCTGTAGCTGGCGTAGCGGATGTTGCGGAAGCGCTTCAGGAGCTGGAGTGCGAGCGTCGCGGTGTTCTTGACGATAAAGTTGCATTGGTCGGGAACGTCGTCGACGTCCGCGTCGGCGCGGGCGGCAAGGCCGGCACGGTCGAGCCACCGCCGGTGAAACTCCCTCGCCATGCGCAATTCGAGCGGCGTCCTGCTCGCATACCATTGAGCGAACCCATAGGCGTTCATGTCGACGAAGTGGTCGTCGGCCGACCGGTGTGGGCCCTTAGCGTGAGTGATCAGGCTTTCACGATCGAGCGTGCCGTAGACGCGCAGCGACGGCGTGACGTCGAGATGCATCTTGTCGGCGTAGAACAGGGTGACGCAGCGCGTCTGCCGTAACACCCGTTCTACGGGACAGTCGGTGAGCGCGGATTCGAGTTCGGACAGGATTTCGAGAGGCGTCATGCCATGAAAGCGACCGCCGAGCTGCGAGACGATGTCGAGATCGTATTCGTCGTCAGTGCCGCGCGTCGAGATCGTGGCGCCGATCGCCATGGAGCCCTGCGGGTAGAAGTGCTCGATCTGGTCGAAGAAGGCGGCCTGGCTCTCGAGGTGATGCCGCACGGCTTCGTAGCGCGACTTCGCCTTGTCATACAGCGAAGGCGGCAGCTGAACGCTGAGCGCGATCTCGGCGAGGATACGGTCGAGAGGGTCGTCGAAGGGACCGAGGCCGGTCGGCGCAAGCTGGATGTTCACATCGATCTCCACGGCGGTCTGGGCTGCATCTGTGCATCTCGCCACCGCCAGCGCGGTCTGGGCTGCATCTGTGCATCTCGCCACCGCCAGCGCGATGTTCGTGATGGTATGAATCTCTGTACGCCTACTCTGAACCAGATAGGGAGCTTGAATGCGTCTGTCAAGGGACTTAGAATATAGCTACTCCGAACGCGAACAGGCGGATCGAGCAGAAGGGCCGGCTATGAAAATTGGAGGGCGAATCAAGGACTTGCGAACGAAGAAGGGTCTGACCCTTGATCAGCTCGCGCAGGATACTGGTTCGTCGAAGAGCTACATCTGGGAGATCGAGAACAAGAATCCGCCCAGGCCGTCTGCTGAGAAGCTGTCGGCGATTGCGGGCGCCTTGGGGGTGACCGTCGACTACCTGATCGGGGCCGACGAGCAGACGCTCAGCGAGGCGGAGGACACCGCCTTCTTCCGGCAGTACAGCGGCCTGCCAGACGAGACGCGCCGGCAAATTCGGGAGATGGCTCGCATCCTCGACACGAAGACCCGCAAATGAGTGAGCCGATCCGCCTCCGGCCGCTGAAGGAGGCGGCGCGCATCACGCAGATGCTCGACCTAGTCCTTGGAGCGGATCGGTTTGATCGCGCGCCGGTCGACGTGATTGGCCTGGCGCTGGAGTACTCCCGCAAGGTCGCGCCCGACAGCCCGATCCACGAGGTGGTGGAGCGCAACATTCCGGGCTGCGTCGGCGCTTTGGTCTATGGGGAGGCGCGTCCGCGCCAATGGGCGATCATGTACCATGTCGGCCAGTCCGACGGACGCCGCTCGTTCACGGTCGGGCACGAGTTCGCCCACTATATTTTGCACCGTCAGTTGATCGAGGAGGACGGGAGTTTTGACGGCGGTATATATTGCGACGAGAATGCCGTAGTTCGTCGCGGCGGATCGGGCATCGAGCAGGAAGCCGACGAGTTCGCGGCCGCATTGCTGATGCCGCTTCATGACTTCCGCCGCCAGTTGCCAGCCAAGGATCGGTTCCATTTCGAAACCCTCAGCCGGCTTGCAGCGCTATGGCGTTTCGCTGACGGCCGCGATCTTGCGCTGGCTCGAATACACCGAAACACGGGCCATCATGGTGGTGTCGAATGAGGGTTCGCACACTGGGCGAAGCCGGAGTACTGCAGCACTTAAGTCCGGACGCTATATCCCTTTGAGGGACACCGTATTCGAACTTCCCCAGCAGGCTTTTGCAGCAAGGCGCGACTATTCGGATGCGGCGCTGACCGGCATTGTGCAGCAAGCTGGTGTTTAGTTTTCCGAACCGGTGCATGAGATGTGCGTTCGCTTAGATCGATATGATCAGGAAAGTACCATGGTGCTGCAGTTCGAGGCAGACGGCCCCCGATTCCATGCGGAAGAGGAGGAAACCGATGTCTTCGACTATTTCGTGCGGCGTGGTCAGATGCTGGTTCGTTCGAGCGATTGACGGTAGTTTCCTGAGGAGCGATGCCCTCGCTCCGCTCGGGCTCCCAGCCCGGCGCAGCCCTGTTTCACCATCCGGCAGTCTGCCTGAAGACCTGCTACCGCCCGGCCAACGCCGCCCTCGACTCCGCCGCCTGTTCATGGCATAGTGCAAGGCTTTTGATCCTATCGACGAGAGCCCGCCATGGCGCCCGGACCCGCACGCATCCTCCCGCCGCGCGCACGCGCGAACCCCAGCCGCGCCCGACCGCCCGCGCTTTCCGCACAAACGATCTCCGCCCGCGCACACCCGAGCCGGCCCAGCGGCCGCGCATCGCCTTTCTGCACGGAACGAATTCGATCCTTGCACGCCCGAACCCGAGCGCTGAACCGCAGTGGCCAGATCGCACGAGCTCCCAGCACATCCGAGCCCGACCCCGCCGCCCGGCCCTCCGACATGCCCGCCTTCCCGCCACGTCCGGAACAGGGGCGGCTTCGAACGATACCGACGAGCTTCGCCCTTGGACGACCATCCGGACCCACCTGCGCCCTGTCCCGAACCTGCCCGCCCTCGCTCCGCTTGGGCTCCCGTCCCGGCGCGGCCCCTGCTCCACCGTTCGGCAGTCTGGCTGAAGACCGTTACCGCCCGGTCAATGCCTGCTTGACGCCGCGAGCCCCGGCATGCGACAGTTCGCTGTTTATCTTCCTATCAGGAGCCGAGCCCGCCATGCCTTCGCCCGGTGCCCTCGACCCTCGCCGGCATGGATCGGCCGCTCGCCGGGTCCGACCACCGCAGCGCCGCAATCCGACCGCACGATTCGCGCCAAAGCACGTACGAACCCGGGGATCCAGTCCGCGCATACGAAATTTCACGAACGATTTCCGCCGCTGCACGCGCGAACCCAAGCACCGGCCGTAGGTCCCGGCAGCCGCAGGCGTCTGGGCGCGCTGGGAACTCAGGCCCAGAGGCGGCGATACTCGGCGGCGGCGCGCGGGTGGAGATCGGGCGGGCAGATCTGGTGCTTCGCGATCTGGTTGAAATAGTTCTCGTAGGCCAGGTCCGCACCGCAGCCGCGGAAGAACTCGTGCATCTTGCGGATGTAGACGGCGCTGTCGGTGCAGCCGGGGCGGCCGAGCCAGATGCCCCATTCGGAGACGGCGAACCTCTTGTTGCGGCTGCGGGCGAAGTCGAGCCAGGCGCCCAGGCCGCGCGGGCCGCCATAGCGGGTGCGGCGATAGGCGTCGGCCCAGATCGAGGTCGCTGTTGATCGCGGGCCAGCCATCGTAATGGTTGACCCCGACGATGTCGACCCAGGCGTCGCCCGGATAGAGCTCGAGCACCGAATAGGGCTGCGAGCCGTCCTTGACGTTGCACCACTCGATCAGACAGGTCGGGTTGTGCTCGCGCAGGATCCGGGCATAGCGACGGAAGGTCTGCTTGAAGCGGGTCGGATCACCGCCACCGTACCACGGCCAGCCGTCGTGGTTGCTCTCCCAGCCGATGCGGAAGATCACGTTCTTGCGGCCGCTCTCGGCCACCTGGCGCGCCACCGAGACATAGTAGCGGTCGAAGTCGCCGCGCGCCGCCGGCACCCAGTGCGACGGGTCGCGGCCGGCATGCAGGGTCTCCGGCAGCATGGCGAGCCCGAAGGAGATCCGGCCCGGCATGGTGCGGACCACGGAGAAGCCGCCCTTGTTCAGCCCGGTCACGGCCGCCCAGGTCTCGCGCGGCGACCAGATCGTGTAGGTGTCGGCCAGCCGGCCGCGGAAGGCCTCGAACTGGGGGATCTTGTTGAGCTGGCAGCCGGAATGCCAGGGCATGCCGGAGCGCGGGCCGCGGCCGAAGGCGGCGGCCGCGGCGGCAGGCTCGACCCCAGCCGCGGCCAGGGCCACCGCGCCGGTGACGCCACCGATCAGGACACGTCGCGTGATCGCAGTCTCACGGCTCGCCGCCGGATGCATGGGCAGTCCTCTGTGCAAATCTGGGATGGAGAAAGCCAGCGGCTCGGCTCGCTTTCTGGTCGCGCAGATAGGCACAGGAGGATGACGTGCGCAACCATTGTTCGCCATGGAGGCGGGCAGCGCTTCCCGCAACGCGGCATTTGCGACACGGGCGACAGTACTAGGACGATGAGGTCGATTAGCTGGTCGATCAGGCCGTGGTCATGCCGTAGGGGGTCGGTCAGGGCGGGGCCTCAGGCAGGCCAAAAGCCGGTAGGCCCCTGAGGAACGGCCTCAGGCAGGCCGAGGGTCGGCAGGGCCTCAGCCCACCGCTAGCGCAGGTTGAGGATCTTCGGCCCCCACAGGCCGGCCTCCGCGCGACCTCGCCAGCGCCTCGAGCGCGCGGTACTGCGGCGGGGCGTCCTCGGCCGCCAGCGCCCAGCCGCGCTGGATCAGGTCGGCGGCGATGTCCTCGCGCGGGCCGAACAGGTCGCGGCCACGCTGGGTGCACACCGCCTGGACTGCGTCGCGGCCCGCGCGGACGACCTCGCAGCGGACGAAGCCGTCGACCAGATCGTCCAGGACCAGGATCGAGGTGCGCCGCAGCGCGGCGGGCGGACGAAGGTCGAGCAGGTCCGCTGCAGGCGCGGCAGATAGACGCCCCAAAGATAGACGGTCTCGCCGCCGCCCGCAGCGCGCCGTCCGCCTGCACGATGGCCAGGCCGTCAATGACACGGCCCGCGGCCGAGGCGCTCGGGCATGCCGAGCCGAGCAGCGCCGCCACAACCGCACCCAGCCAAACCGTCCGCATCGCCGATCACCCGACAGCACCCATCGCGGGCTGATCATACAGCACCGGCAGGGCTGAGCCGTGACGAATGTCATACCGTGCCGGATTTACAGCCTCCCCCGTTGTGGTAGATCATTACACGGTCATAGAAAGCAAATTGGCCGCAATGGTTGGGAAGGGACGAAGTCAGGCCGAGGCTGAGCCGAGCCAGCCGCCGGCAGACATGCTGCAGGCCATGATCATGCGCGGCCGGGCCGCCAGGCGCGGCTACATGGAGTGCCTTGCCCAGCCGAGGCTGACCGGTACGCAGCGCACGCGCCTGCGCCACCTGCTCCTGGTCCTGGACGGGCGCCTCGCCCATCTGCGCGCGGAGCTCGCGGCCCAGCTCGCCAGGCCACAGGTCGAGACCGCACCCGAGCTTCCCGGCCGTGCCCGGCGGAACCGGGCCAGCTACCGCAACTTCCTGCCCCGCAACGAGTGAGCGCCGCCCGCCGCCAGGGACGAGCGGCCGTCCTGCTCAACCGGCAGGCGTAGGCGACCGATCCGATCGGCCACGGCCGGCCCGCATCTTGCGGAAGCGTCCAGCGACGGCCAGAACGCCTCGACGCGGGACGGCCGCTTCAGGCCGCGTCTGAGCGGGAGAGCCAAGCCATGACCGAGCCGCGACCCATGCCCGCGGATCTCGTCGAGCTCGCCGCGCGCCTGCTGACGGCGTCGGGCGTCGCGCGTGACCGTGCGCTTCTGATCGGCGAGCTGCTGGTCGAGGCCGACCTGATGGGCCACACCACCCACGGCTTGGCGCTTCTGCCGGGCTATCTGCGGGAGCTTGCCGCCGGCACCATGTCCGCGGCGGGAAACCCCGAGGTGATCCGCGACACCGGCGCGTGCCGTGACCTGGGACGGCCGGCGGCTGTCGGGCGTCTGGCTGACCGCCGCCGCGATCGACGAGGCCGATGCCGCCGCATACGTATGCTACGGCACGGCTACCGTCGTGATCCGGCGCAGCCATCACATCGCCTGCCTGGGTGCGTTCCTGTCTCGCGCGACCCGGCACGGGCTGATGATCCTGATCGCAAGCTCGGACCCGTCCGTGTCCAGCGTCGCGCCGTTCGGCGGGCGCACGGCGGTGTTCACACCCGATCCCTTTGCGGTCGGCATCCCGACCAGCGACGAGCCGATCCTGATCGACACCAGCGCATCGGTCACCACGAACGGCATGAGCGCACGCCTCGCCGCGGAGGGCCGCCGGTTCCCGCATGCGTGGCTGCTCGACGCGATGGGCATGCCGACCGACGATCCACGCGTGCTCTCGGCCCAACCGCCGGGGACGATCCTGCCGACCGGCGGCCTCGACCACGGGCACAAGGGCTACGGCCTGGCCCTGATGATCGAGGCGCTGAGCATGGGGCTCGGCGGCTTCGGACGCGCCGAGCCGGCGGAGGGCTGGGGCGCATCCGTGTTCGTGCAGCTGCTCGACCCCGACGCGTTCGCGGGCGGCGATGCCTTCCGCCGCCAGACCGACGAGCTGGTCCGTGCCTGCCGTGCGGCCGCGCCGCGGCCCGGGGTCGAGCGCGTCCGCCTCCCCGGCGAGGCCGCGCTCGCGCGCCGACGCCGCGGGCTGGCCGAGGAAATCGATCTATCCCGGCATCCTGGGCAGCTCCACGGCGGCGGCGGAAGAGCCGAGCGGCGCGGCCGCACATGGGCGAGATCGATACCGTGGGTGCCCCGACGAAGGTGATCGTGAACATCGTCGCCTCAGCGCCCTCGCCGGCGTGGGCGTGCACGACTGTGTCCTGTCCATCGGTGACGATCCTGACCTCGTCCCAAGCCTCGTCGACGCACCACGTCGACGCCCTTGCGATAGTCGAGCACGGTCGCGTCATACTCCCCCGGCAGCCATCGGAAGAGGACTATCGTGTCGTGCCCGGAGCCGGTGGCGATCTGGGCACGCTCCGGCGCCCACAGCCGAATCTCGTCGTCGCCCGCGCCGGCATCGGCATAGAGATCCTGGCAGACGTTCACGTCGACGAGATCGTTGCCAGTACCGGCGAGCAGGACGTCGCCATGCCCGTTGCTCAGCAGGAAGTCGTCGCCGGCACCGGCCGTGCAGCAGGTACTTCCCGTACCGCCGGACAGGTCATCGTCGCCGCGGCCCCCATCGAGGATGTCGTGCCCGGCGCCACCCTTCAGCGCGTCGTTCCTTGCCCCGACAGGCCTCATCGCTCCCAGTGCGCCGACGAGCTGGTCGCTGTCATACCCGCCGAACAGGAGATCGGCATCGGCATAACCGAACAGCGTATCGCGGCCGGCGAGACCGAAGATCCGATCGGCGGCGCTGGACCCCTGGATCACATCGTCCCGAGCAGATCCGAACTTGAGCGTCATCCATCAACTCCAACCGCGCACAGCATCGAGCACCATCGCCACGGCCCGCGCACCAGACGAGAAGCCCCCATATACTGCCCTCTCGGCTCAATGCTCGCGGCCGATGGCATCGCGTGCGCCAAAGATGCCCGCCTATGCCGTCGGCGACACAGGTGCGCCACGGCGGCCCGACGGCGCTCGGGAACCTTCAACCGGCTAGTCGGTTGAAGCGGCATGCTAGGTGCTGCCGCGCCTCGCTGTTCCCCGCATGATTGGGCGGCTTCGGCCGCCATTTTTCTGTCCTCGCGCCAACGGACATTCGGGCCGTGCCGCCCTCGCCGAGGCTTCAAGCAACTGGTACTTGGAGCCCACGGATGAACTGTGTTGCGGCTACACTCGCCCGGCTCTGCGCCGTCGACCTCCGCCCCGACCGTACCTCCTCGCCGACAGCGCGAGTGTCGACTATCTCTGCAGCTGCCTGATCGAGGCCATGTAGGAGCTCGGTGGCGTGGCGATCGATCACGCGACGCTGACCTCCGTGAAGGTTTGTCGCCATGATCGCGCGTCGCTGTCTGCCCGCTCTCGCCCATGATGATGGCCGCCGTCCCGTATGGCGCGCGCGAAGAGCCTGGTCGAGAAGGTCTTCGAGACACGGACCTATCTCTATTTCCGGATCGCCGAGCCGTTGGCGCAGAGTGTTCTGCCGGCCGGCTGGCAGCCGGCGCCGGTGCCGCAGGGGCCCGCCAAGGGCGCGAACCTGATCCTGGTGCTGATCGAGCGCCTCCTCGCCACCGACGCGGGCGGCAAGCCGCTCGATCCCGCCAGCAACAGGCTGCTGGTCGTGGTGGTCCCGGGACGTGATCCGGCCACGGAAGCTGCCGGTCCGGTCGTGATCGGCGGCATCTCCCACGCGGCCAAAGGCGCACCCGGCGCGTATCGGACCTATGTCGCGGGCAAGGTCGAGCTCGACCGTAGCAGCCGAGACGGCATTGTCGACGAGGACTGGGACGCCGAGGCGCCGAACGGCGACCGGCTGACGCTGAATCTCAGCTACAGCCGGGGATTGCCGTTACTCCTGGCCTTCGACCAGAGGACCTACTCGGGCGCCGATCCGTCCTTCTACCGAGTCTATCGCGGCGATTGGGGCGTCGATCTGGTTCGAAGCAACATCACCGGGATGGACCGGGCCACCCGGCTCGAGCTGAGCGGAAGCGGCCCACTGCTCGGCCACCTGCTCGACGGGTCGCAGGAGCTGGTGAGCATCAGCGCGGTGCCCTGGTACCGTCGCGACACGTTTCTGCCCTGATCATAGCGTCCCGACATCCAGCCGGCGCCGGATGTCGAGCAGACGCGCGAAGCGCTGCACCAGTGTGGGCGCCTGGTCGAGGCATTCCAATACCCGCCAGACATAGGCGAGCATGGCGTAGAGCTCGCCGGCCTGGATGCCCGGCAGCGAGGTCATCCGCAGCAGGACGAGCACCACGGCCGTGATCGAGAACAGCTCGACCAGGGACCAGCTGGTCGCCTCGGCGTTGGACAGCCGCACCCGCAGCCGGCCGCGCCGCCGGAAATGCGAGGCGAGCGGCACGAAGCGGTTGCGCTCGATCAGGTCGACCTCGCGCTCGGTCTCGTCGTTGAGGTCCCGGTTCAGCCCGTGCGCGCGCCGCCCCATGATGGCGTAGACGACCAGCACCGGCGCCATCCATACGGTCACGATGAGACCGACCGGCCGGTCGTACCAGAACAGCATCGCGATGCCGCCGACCAGCCCCAGGGCCGCGGTCATCAACGTCGGCACCTCGCGCTCGAAGAAGTCGACGAGCTCGCGGCTCATGACGCTGCGGGCGGCGATCTCGGTGGTCTCGATGCCCGCAAGGCGTTGGCGCTCGATGGTCGCAGTCGCGATCCGGGCATGGAGGCGCGCGAACACCCAGGTGTCGTAGACCTGCCGGCCCGCGCCGATCATGATGTGCGCACCCCAGATCGCCACCAGCGGCACGAGCGACCACCATCCCTTTCCCGCCAGCAGCCCGTCGATGGCGAGCCCGATGGTCCAGGGGTAGAGCAGATAGAACAGGTTCTCGAGCAGCGTGACCGCATAGGTGAGCGCAATGCGCCAGCGCTCCGCCTGGAACATCTCGGCTGCCGGCGACGACGCGCTCACCGCCACGGGGCGAGCGCGCCACTCGAGGACGCCTCTCGATCAGACGGCCGGGCAAGGTCCGCCAAGGGTGCTCCCGCGTGCATCGCGGCCTACCCTAGCAGGCCCAGCCGGACCATGCATCGTGGGCGCGGGCCTCGGTGCGCGGCCCGCGCCCGAACTTTCGGTTACGGGCTCGTGGTGCCCTGCGCCGGCGCGGGTGTGGTGGCTGGTGCAGGTGTGGTAGCCGGAGCCGGTGTGGTGGCCGGTGCCGGAGCGGTCGTGGGCGCCACCGGCGCGGGCGCGCCACCGAACCAACCGCGCGACCATCCCAAAATGGCGAGGATCACCACGACCACGACGATGATCAGAATGTTGCGCTGGGACATCTATCCCCCCTTTGTTCGTCCGATCGCAATCTAGGGCCGCAAGATCGGTCTGTCAGCCACGACCCATGCGAGGGCGCACAAGCGCGTTGCGGAGAGGATCCCGATAGCACGATTGTTCCACATTCGCGTCCGCTGTGGAACAGTGGCTTCGGATCGGGATTTGGCCGTGGAGCGGCACATGGACCAGGCTGGATGACGAGCGGGCTCGACCATTTGCGGGCCGATTTGGCCGCCAAGCGAGACCAGCTGAGCCCGCGGCTGCGCCAGATCGCGGAGTACGCGCTGGACAATCCGAACGACATGGCGCTCGAGACGATCGCGGTGATCGCCGAGCGTGCGGGCGTGCCCCCCTCCAGCCTGATCCGGTTCGCGCAGGCCTTCGGGTACGATGGCTTCGCGGCCATGCAGCGGGTGTTCCGCGAGCAGCTGGTCGAGCGCACGGCCGACTATGCCGAGCGCATCCGCGGCCTGCGCCGCCTGGACGTGGCCAGCGGTCCGGCCTCCGTCCTCGACCGCCTCGCGGCTTCCGGGATCACCGCGCTGGAGCATCTGCGCGGCACGACCCCGCCGGAGAAGATCGAGCGCGCGGTGGCTCTGCTCGCCGGCGCCGGCGCCCTGCACGTCGTCGGCCAGCGGCGGGCCTTCGCTGTGGCCGCCTATCTCTCCTATGCCATCGGCCAGCTCGGCCTCCGCGCGCATCTCATCGACGGCGTCGGCGGGATGACGGTGCATCAGGCCGGTTTCATCGAGCCGAAGGATGTCCTGATCGCCGTGAGCTTCTCACCCTATGCGGCAGAGACCCTGGAGGTCTGTCGACGCGCTGCGGACCGCGGCGTCGAGATCGTGGCACTCACCGACGGCCCTCTCAGCCCGCTGTTGCCGCTGGCGAGGATCGCCTTTGAGGTCGAGGACGCCGAGCTGCAAGGCTTCCGCTCCCTGTCGGCGACGATGTGCCTTGCCCTGACCCTGATCGTCCGGCTCGGCCAGACCGTCGA
>JBGAKU010000156.1:0-13390 GCA_044224255.1 Geminicoccaceae bacterium | reverse complement strand
CAAGAAGCTGAGCGGAAGGACCATATGGCCAGCCCCGCTCACCGGCGGGCAGCCGTCGGACTACCAGGGGATCAGGCGGCGCAGAAAGACATCGTCCCGATCGTTGGTGTCGCCGGCGACCAAGCCGTTGACGCTGGAATGGAACAGGACCCGGCGTCCGTCGGCGGAGATCGCCGCCGGGGTGGCGGAACCCGCGCGCTCCGGCCGGCCGCTTGCGAGCTTGACGAGTTGGCGTGTCTCGCCCGTCGTCCGGTCGACGATGTATGCACCCGAGCCCAGAAGGAGGTACACGGCGACGAATCTGCCGGTGGGCGACAATACCGGCTCCAGAGTGCCGATCGTTCCGGCGCTCACGGACGGGGCAAGGTCCAGCCGCTCGGTGCGGCCCGTGTGGCGGTCGCGGATGAACACGTTCGTCTGGAAGTTGTCGGGCAGCGGGACGAGATTGCTCGCGGTCGAGGTGAACGCAACGTAGCGGCCGTCGGCCGACATGCTTGGGTCGAGGCTGCTCGAATCGGCGTCGCCGCCATCCCTGGCGACGCTTACGCGCTCGATGGTGCCGCGCACGAGATCGCGCACGAAGATGTCGACGTCGCCGCTGTGATCGCCGGGCACCAAGTTGTCGGCATGGGACAGAAACGCGACGAACCGCCCATTGGGCGTGATCGAGGGGGCGTCGCTCGGGAACTCGCCCTGGACGCCGCTGGCGCTGGCGCTGAGGCGCCGAACCGCGCCGATGCGCAGATCACGCAGGAAGATGTCGCTGGCATCGTTGGTGTCGCCTGCGACCAGATTGTCGGCGTCGGAGACGAAGGCGAGATAGCGCCCGTCGGCTGAGATGGCGCCTGCGGTGGAGCGGGCGTTCCCTTCGCGGCCGCCGCGACCGAGGCTCACGCGCCGCAAGGTGCCGGAGCGCAGGTCGCGGAGGAACAGGTCGGCGGCCCGGTTGGTGTCGTGCGGGACCAGGTTGCTGGCATCCGAGACGAACAGGACGAAGCGGCCGTCGGGCGTGATCGCGTCCAGCGAGCTGGCGTCGTTGGCCTGCTGGCCATGCGCCCCGACGCTCACGCGGCGCGTCGTCCCCAGCTGGCGATCGCGAACGAAGACGTCGACCACGCCGTTGGTGTCGTTCGCTACGAGGTCGTCGCTGCCCGAGTAGAAGGCGACATAGCGGCCGTTGGCCGACATGCCGCCGGCGAAGCTGTAGCCCCCGCTCGCGGAGCCGCGGGCATTGACGCTGATCAGCTCGGTGACGCCCGCCCGGGCCGGCACGGCAAGCGCCGTGAGCGCGACAAGAAACAAGAAAGCGAACAGCTTCAGGCCGGAGGCGAATCCTGTCCGCATGGCATTTCCCCAACCTATTCCTTGATTAATACATCCATATCATTCCTCTGGACGATTCGCATCAAGGACGACGCACGCCATGGCTGGCGCGCGCCGTCGGCTGGGCCGACCCGGGAGCAGCCAATGCCGTCTAGAACAGCTGGCGATAGAGCTCGCTGGACCTCGGCATCCTCCTGACCGGGTAGAGCTGGTACTCGCCGGTGTTGAAGTAAGCCTCGTGCGCGATGCTGTCGCCGGCCGAAGCCAGGAAGTCGTGCATCTTGCGGATGAACTCGGGATTGTCGCCGGCGCGGCCGACGCCCCACTCGCCAAAGGCGAGCTTCTTGCCCTTGCTGCGGGCGAAGGCGAGCCAGGAGCGCAGCCCCCACGGGCCGCCCATGAAGGTCTCGTCGCCGAAGCGGGCCTGATCGTCATCGTAGAAGCTCAGGCCGACGTTGGTGATCGGCGCGTCGGCCGGGTAGATCGTGCGCACGTCGACCCGGCCCTTCTTGGCCATGAACCAGCCGATGCGCAGGCCGGGTGCCGCCGACTTCATCGCCTTGGCGACCCGGGTGAAGCAGCTCTTCCACTGCTCGGGGGACTTGCCCGCCGCGGTCCACGGGTACCAGTCGCCCGAGGCTTCCCAGCCCAGCCGGATCTCGGCGTTGCCGACACCGTTGGCCGCGAGCCGCCGCGCCACCTCGCGCTGCTCGTCGTCGTACTCGCCATTGGCGCAAGCCGCGAGACTGCCGCCCTGCGGGAAGAGGCCTTGGCCGAAGCTGACATTCGAGGACTTGGCGCGCAGCGCCCGCGGCTGGACGCCGCTGACGTAGCTGTTCATCCCCGACCAGCCGTGCTGCCAGTCGATCCAGCCCGAGACGACGGCCAATCCGGTGCCGCGCCAGCTGGCGAAGGAGGTCGTATAGCTGTTGTTTCGGGCGCCCGATTTCCAGCCGGCCGCCTGTGAAGTTTGGGGTAACGCGATCGCTAAAAATGCAACCGTCACGACAAAGATTGAGCCCGATCGGGACAGGGCCCGAACAACTGCCGTTCGCATCCGGCAACAACTCCCCGCCTGTTGAGAGGATCACTGAGTCGCCCTACCGACGCTCGCGCTCAGCGATTATTCCAGGGGATGTGATGGAATTTATGGGCTAAGGGTCAGTCAGGACGGATCTGCTCGCCAAATCTGCCGCGGCCGATCGACTTTTTGTGACGTGGTCAGAGGCAGATTGTCGCGGCGTCAGCCGCCCTCGTAGCCGAGCAGGGTGGTCATCGGGACGTCCAGCCGCGAGCGGCCCTTGAGGCCCATGAGCTCGATCAGGAACACCGCGCCAGCGACGTCCGCGCCAACCTTGCGGATCAGCTCGACCGCAGCCTGAGCCGTGCCTCCGGTCGCCAGCAGATCGTCGATCAGGACCACCCGGCTGCCGGGCGGAATCAGGCCTTCGGCGACCTGCAGCGTGTCGCTGCCATATTCGAGATCGTAGGCGTGGCTGACCACGGCCCCGGGCAGCTTGCCGACCTTGCGGACCATGGTGAAGCCGATGCCGAGCTGATAGGCCACGGGTGCGGCGAAGATGAAGCCGCGTGATTCGATGGCGGCGAGCAGGTCGGGCCGGTAGGCTCGTACCGCGTCGGCCACGCGGTCGACGGTCTCGCGCCAAGCCGGGCCGTGCGCCAGCAGGGTCGAGATGTCGTAGAACAGGATCCCCGGCTTGGGAAAATCCGGGATCTGGCGAATGTGGGCCTTGAGATCCATGGCGCTTTCTCCCCATTCCGCCGGCGCGGCAAGAGATCGCACGGGCCGCCCGCCGCGCCAAGCGGTGGCGCGGCGGGTCCTGCTGCTCGGGCTCCTGCTCGCCCCCTGCATGGCCAGGGCGCTCGATCCGGGCGAGCTGGTGATCGAGACGCCGAACGGCGCGCACCAGTTCACGGTCGAGCTCGCCGCGACGCCGGGCGAGCGAGCGCGCGGCCTGATGTACCGGCAGAGCATGCAGCCCGATCACGGCATGCTGTTCGACTTCCAGACCGAGCAGCCGGTGGCGTTCTGGATGAAAAACACGCCGCTCCCGCTCGACATGCTGTTCATCAATGGCAAGGGCGTGGTGTTGCAGATCGCGGAGGACACCGAGCCCTACTCCGAAGCGCCGATCCCTTCCGAGCAGCCGGTGCGCGCCGTGCTGGAACTGAACGCCGGGATTTCGCGCAAGCTGGGCATCACGCCGGGTGCCAAGGTCGAGCATCCGATCTTCGGGACGGGCGGCTGAGTCTTGCGGATCGTGCGTTGGACGGTTATTCTAGTCAGAAGATCTAGTCAGATTGGGCGATCCGATGATCGAGGTTGGAACATACGAAGCCAAGGCCCGGTTGTCGGAGTTGATCGACAAGGCGGAGGCTGGGGAGACAGTCGTGATCACCCGGCATGGCAAGCCCGTCGTGCGGTTGGTGGCCGACCAGGAGGCCCGGAGGGCCAAGGTACGAGAGATTTTCGACTGGATGTTCGCAGAGCGTGCCAAGCGCCCGGGTGCCACCGTCGAGGAGATCCTGGAGATGAGGGACGAGGGTCGTCGCTTCTGATGGCCATCGTCATCGACGCTTCAATCGTCGGGGCGTGGGTACATTCGGACGAGAGCAACGGCATCGCGGATGCCGCGGTCGAGGTCTTGCACGACGACATGGGCCTGGTTCCAGGCCTGTTCTGGTTCGAGGTGCGCAACCTCCTGCTGGTCGGCGAGCGGCGCAAACGCATCTCGACCGAGGCCACGATGGCGTTCCTGGGTAGGCTCGATCAGTTGCCGCTAGTGATCGATGCGGATTGCGACAGTACGCGCGTGATGGATTTGGCGAGGCGCTGCGGGCTCACGGTCTACGACGCCGCCTACCTCGAGGTGGCGGAGCGCCATGGCGTCCGGCTCGCGACGCTAGACAGGACGCTAGTGGCAGCAGCATTGGCAACCGGTGTCGGCCTGCTCGGGCATGGCGAATCTGCCCCTTAGAGGGCCACGAGCTCGATAGCCTCGCTAACCCCGCGCAGCTCATGGCGTCCCAGGCTCCGCCCGGACGCGCCGGCGGCGGCTGCGACACCCGCGCTCGCGACCAGCGGCTCGCCCAGGCGCTTGGCGACCACCTCGATCCGGCTCGCGAAATTGACCGCGGCGCCGATCACCGTGAAGTCGAGCCGCTCGCGGGCGCCGATGTTGCCGTAGGCGACGGGGCCGGCGGTGAGGACGGCGGTGAAGGGCGGCCCTGCCTGCGCGAGCGCCGAGCGGGCGGCGGCCACGGCAGCGGCCGCCTGCTCCAGCGGGAACACGGACAGCACCCCGTCGCCGATGAATTTGAGCACCTCGCCGCCGGCCGCGTGAACCGCGTCCGCCACTGTCTCGAAGTAGTGGTCGAGCGTCGCCAGGAGCTCGGCCTCGCCGGCGGTGGCGGTCAGGGCGGTGAAGCCGCGCAGGTCGGTGAGCAGCACCACCGCCTCGAGCCGCCGCACATCGCCGCGCTCGACCTGCCCGCTCAGCACCGCACGACCCGGTGCGGCACCGAGATAGGTCCGCAGCACGGCATCGAGCTTGCGGCGCTCCGCACCCAGGCCGAACAGAGGCACGAGCAGCGGGCCGAGGGCGCGCAGGAACGCCACGTCAGCCGTGCTAAAGCCGCCAGGAGCGCGCGTCGCCCAGGTGATGCCCGGCGGCAGGGTGCCGACAGCACCGATGATCTCGGCCATGAAGTCGGTCACGCCGCCGGCGGCGAGCTGTTGCACCAACGGCAGCTCCGGCTCGCCGTCCTCCGCACGCCAGCGCCAGCCCCCGCGGGTCAACGAGGCCATGTAGGGGCTCCGCCGGAAGTCTTCCGATTCGCCGAACGCTCGGCTTCGCTCGACCACGCGTGCTGGCCCGCCCGCTTCCCAGTGCAGGCAGTAGCCGTAATAGACTGGGTGCAGGCTCTCGAGCTGGAGCGCGGAGCGCGTCAGGGAAACGCCGGCGCGGCACAGGGCCTCACACATGCGCCCGAACAGAGCGTCATCGGCCTCGCCGGCGTTGGCCGACCGCACCAGAGGTACGAGCAGCCCGAGCAGGCGAGGATCGAGCAGCCCTTCCATGGCCGGCATGATCTCAGGCGGCGGGCCGGAGGGGAAGTGCGGGCGGTCAGGACTGCGTCGTAGGAGCGTTCGCCCCACCGACCGGCGGCAGCGCGACCGTGAACCGGACGCCGCGCGCCGGTCGCTCGATCGTGAGCGTGCCGTCGAGCTGCGCCACCAAAGCGTGGATCAGCCGCGTGCTCGGCCCGGCGGCTCGGGCGGAGTCGAAGTCGGCGGGCAGCGTGGCACCCAGATCGGTGACCTGCAGCGCGACGCCGTCGCCGTCGGCGCGAAGGGCGATCTCGATCTCAGCCGGCTCGCCGCTGCGGCCCGCCATGGCACGGCCGGCCACGACCAGCTCCACTGTCAGCAGGCCGAGCCACGTGGCGATCTCGGCCGACATCGGCGCGGCTGCCGCCTCGACGGCCACGCTGACGGGTCGGTCCGCCTCCGCGACGGCCGTCTCCAGCCCGCGCGCGATCCGGGTCAGGTAGCGGCCCATGTCGAGCCGGGACCCGTCGCCGTCGTGCAGGACGTCGCGGTGGAGCTGGCCGAGGGCTACCGTCCGCGCGGCCGCGGAGAGAAGCTGCCTGCGCGCAGGTGGCGGCGCCGCGCTGGCATGGGTGCGCATCAGCGCCGCGACGAGGCTGAGGCTGCTGCGCATGCGATGGCTCGCCACGCGCAGGATCGTGTCCTTTAGGGCCAGCATCTGCTCGGCGCGGGCGGCAGGCTCGTCGGCGACGTCCCGCCAGGTCAGCACGCCCCAGCGGATCGTTCCGGTCTCGTCGCGGATCGGTTCGGCGCTGCAGCGGACGATGCGCGCCTCTCCGTCGGCCCGGCGCAGCCACCACAGCTCGTCGCGGACCTTCTCGCCTGCACGGACGGCACGGGCGAGCGGCAGGCTTCCCGGCTCAGCCTCGGCGTTCTCATTGGGGCGCGTCAGCCCCAATCGGGCGGGATGCGCTTCGGCCGGCTGGCCGATCAGGGCGGCGAGCGGGCGCCCGATCGCCTCCGCGGTGAGCTCCGTCGCGGCGGTGATCATGCCATCGGGTGCGGTCGCGACGATCAGAACCACCGGGAAATGCTGCAGCAGGTTCAGGAACAGGCCCGGCAGCTCCGCCTGCCCCGGCCGACCGTCGGGCCAGTGGTCCAGCTGCCCGGGCTGCGGTTGGCTTTGGCGCATTGTTGTCGCTCCGCAAGCTGGGCGGGCGATCCCACCGGCCCTTTCCGGCGGACGTTGCACCCGGCGCGAAGCCATCGTCTGCCAACCAGTTGGCACAAGCGACGCTAACCGAGCGGCGGCACCCGCCCTTCCAACCGTGGGCCGAACCGCCGCTCGAAGTCGCGGCGGACGATCTGGTAGCATTCGCAGGACAGGTCCTCGAGCCCGCCATGGTCGAGGATGCGGATGATGCCGCGCCGGTACGAGATCAGCCCCGCGCGCTGCAGGCTGCGGGCGGTCAGGTTGACCGCCGTCCGGCTGGCGCCCAGCATCTGGGCGAGGATCTCCTGGGTCAGCGGGAAGCTGCCGTCGCTGCGGTCGCGCATCATCAGGAGCCAGCGAGCCGCCCGCTCCTCGAGGGAATGCACCCCGTTGCAGGCGACCGACTGCTGAAGCTGGGCGAGATAGGCCTGGGCATAAACCAACAGCATCTCGGCAAAGCCCGGCACGTCGGCCTGCAGGCGCCGGAACGGCTCGATGCCGATGGTCAGCGCCGAGCCGGGCACCTGGACCAGGAAGCGGGCCAGGGCCGTGTCGCCGCCGAGCACCACGTCGACCGCGATCATGCCCTCGCAACCGGTGGTCGCCATCTCGGCCGTGGCGCCACCCTCGAACACGGCGACGGTGGAGATCACGCCCGCGGTCGGGAAGTAGAGGCGATCGATCCGATCCTCGAACTCGAACAAGGCGCGGCCCTGCGGCAGCGGGACTTCCTGGAGGTGGGGGAGGACCCGGCCCCACGCGCTCGCGGACAGCGAGCCCAGGAGTCTGTTCCTCGGCGGGACTGGGCTTTGCATCTGGCCGGAACCCGGCAGGTGGGCGGCCCGTTCCCCGGCGAGCGCAGCGCCGGCTTGGCCGCGGCTCAAGGTGGCGATCCTGGTCACCGACGGCTTCGAGCAGATCGAGCTGGAGGAGCCTCGCAAGGCCCTGGAGAAGGCCGGGGCGGTGACCAGCGCCGTGTCGCCCAAGGAGGGGCGGGTGCGCGGCTGGAAGTTCACGGAATGGGGCGACGAAGTGCCCATCGATGCGGACCGATCTCGAGAATGCCGGTGCCGAGTGGGTGAACCGGCCGATCGTGGTCGACGGCAACCTCCTGACCAGCCGGCAGCCGGACGACATCGCCGACGCGTTCAATCCCGGCATGATCGGCCTGTTCCGCACGAGTGCCAGGGCCGCGGCGCAAAGCACTGCCTGAGCGCGCGGGAGTGTGCGGAAAATCATGGCCTCGGCCGGTTCGAGCCCCCAATGATCGTGGCAGAACCTGGGCGGGGGCACGAGCTTGGTACCGAACTGGATCTGGGTTGCGGCGGCCGGTCTGCTGCTGGTGGTATTGTATCTCTGGTACGCATCCATCGTGCGACGCGCCAACCGGGTGCGCGAGGCGCTTGGGTCGATCGACGCGCATCTGCGGCAGCGGCACGACCTGATCCCGAACGTGGTGAAGCTCGCCGGCCGGTTCATGGCGCATGAGCGCGGCCTGATCGAGGAGGTGACGCGGCTGCGGGCGCGGGTCGAGGAAGGTGGGGCGGACCCGGCCGAGCGCTTCGCGGCCGAGAACCAGCTCGCCCGCGCGACGGGGCGGCTGCTCGCGACCGCGGAGGCCTATCCGACGCTCAAGTCGGACGCGACCATCATCGAGGCGCAGCGGAGCTGGGCCGAGACCGAGGCGCAGATCACGGCGGCACGCCGGTTCTACAACGCCGCCGTCACCGAGCTGAACAATGCGGTGCAGGTGTTCCCGGGCAGCCTGCTGGCCGCGGTCGCCGGCATCAGGGCGATGCCCTATTTCGAGACGCCGCCGGAGACGCGCACCGCACCGGACGTCGACGCGCTGCTGCCGCGGTGAGCGCCACGCCGGAGGCCCTGGAGCGGCGGCGGCGCCTAACGCTCTACTGGGCGCTGGCCTGTGGTCTGTTCCCGCTCGTCGCCTGGCCGCTCGCTCTGCGCTACGGCGAAGGCAGCGAGACGCGCGAATCGATCGCCGGTGCGGTACTGCTCGCGGGCCTGATCGCCGCCTTCGCGGTGCCGTTCATCCTCGGCAGCTGGCGCCGCTTCATGGCGCTGACGCTGCTCGACGCCCTGGTGGCCGGCCGGGACGATGTGCGGCACATCGACGGCGAGCGGCAGACCCAGGCGGCCGTGGCGTTGTCCAGCTCGGCCTGCGATCTCGGCGTGCTGGCGCCGGCCGGGCTGGTCGAGCCGTTCACCACCGCGACCGTGGACCATGTGCTCGCCGGAACGACCGCGGGCATCCCCTTCGCCCTGGCCGAGCTGCGGCTCTACAATCAGGAGGGATTCGAGGTGTTCGCCGGCGTCGTCGGCGGCTTCGGCCTCCATCGCGCCTGTCCCGGCCTGACCATCGTCACCCGCGAGCGCGGCATCATCGGCAACCTGATCGCCTCCTTGGGCAGCGGCATCGAGCGCGTTTCGCTCGAGGACCCGGGGTTCGAGCGGCGGTTCGAGGTCTATGGCAGCGATCAGGTCTGGAGCCGGACCGTGCTGACCACGACCATGCTCGAGCGCCTGGTCCGGCTCGACGAGGTGGCCCACGCCTCCGGCTTTCGCTGCGCCTTCGTCGGCGAGCGCCTGCTGGTGGCACTCTCCGGCATGCACTGGCGGGCACCCCTGTGGCGTCTGGCCTTCCCGCTGCGCCGCTGGCTGGACGGCTACCGGTCCTGGCTTGCCGAGCTTGTCGCCCTGCCGGCAGCGGTGGTCCGCGAGCTGGCGCTGGCAGCACAGGTGCCGAACGTGAACGCGGTGCCGGCTCTGCATGAGACCCGGCCCTGGAGGATCGCCGGGACCGGGCCGGAGCCGATGCGCGGCAGGCTCGCCCGGTTGCTCGCCGGCATCGGCATGCCCGCCGCCTACATCGCGTCCGGCGCGCTGTTCGGTGGGATCTCGCTGTTCTTCGGCTACTGGGTCTTCCTCCAGTGGGGCGTCGAGGCGAGCGGTGGCTGGCGGATCGCCTGGGTGATCCCCCTGGGCGTGATCTACGGCATCGGCGCGATCCTGGCCGGTCTGGTCATGCTCGCGCGCCTCGCCTGGACCTGGAACGCGCCCTTGCGGAGCCTGCGGCGGTAGGTGTGCGGCCAGCAGTACGGCCGGGTTTCCGTGTCGGGGTGTCGCTGCGGCGGAACAGAGCCCGGCCGGGGCTGACGAAGCCAGTATAGCTGCACGAGGTCTTGTCCTTGCGCAAGATGATCCGGGTATAGTCTTTCACCCGACCGAAGAGGTTCTCGATCTGGTGCCTGGTTCGATACCGGGCGCGATCATGGGGGATTGGTGTCTTCCGGTTCCGCTTCGCGGGGATCACCGCCTTGACCCCGTGCCCGGCACACCAGGCGCGCAGGGCGTCGGTATCGTGGGCGCGGTCGCCGATCAGGCAGGCGAACGAGACGCCCTCGAGCAAGGTCGCGGCATGGCGGCAGTCCGCAGCCTGGCCCGGTGTCAGCAGGTAGCCCAAGGGCCGGCCGCGACGGTCGACCAGGACATGGATCTTGGTGGTCAGCCCGCCACGCGACCGGCCGAGATCCTCCTCGCCGCTGCCGCGCGCCCCGCTGGCGAAGCGCTGTGCCTTGGTGATGGTTGCATCCACCATCACGGTCTCGAGCTCATCCTCTGGGATGCCGCTCGCGAACAGCGCATCCCAGATCCCCTGCCGCGACCAGCGCCGGAAGCGGCGGTAGAGCGAATTGGGCTTGCCGGACCGCTCCGGCAGGTCCTCCCACGCGACCCCGGTGCGCAGCACGTCGACCACGGCCTCGACGAACCGGCGCAACCGTTCGGTGTCGCTCTTCCAGATGCCGGGGATCGCGCCTAGCTTGGCGTGGAGCGACGCCCACACGGCGTCGCGCAGATGGTGTCTGGACATCCGCGGCACTCTCGAGGCTGGTGTGGCAACCTCTCAAGATGCCGCGGATCCGCCGCTCCGCTACCCAACCTGCAGTCTGTCAGAAGACGCTAGCAGTCGCCGTCACCATCACTCTGGGACACAACCGCCTCGCCGGTCACTCCAGGTAGCCCACTATCGCATCTAGTGTAGATCTGTGATGGCCTTGGCCGTACCGCTTCGGGATTTCCGCTTTTCAACTGTATGGCCGCCAACTATCACCGATGTGCATCGTCGAGTTAGGGGATCAGTACCTTAGCCGCCGGCGTCGCTGCGGTTGAGAGCCGCCGCGCATCCTCCAACGAACGAAAGGAAAACCATGCGTACCATCACGATGGCGGCAGCTCTGGTCGTCTCCCTGTCCGCCAGTGCCGGCGCTCAGGAGATCCTGGCCGGAGGCGCGCTCTTCGCCAGCCCCGCGCAGAACACGGCGGTCTGCTATGTCTACAATGCCGGCACGACCTCGCTCACCGTGTCGGGTCCCAAGCTAACGAACTTCGCCGGCACCACGCTGCCCCTGAACATCAACACCTGCACTGGCGCGCTCGCCGCCGGGAAATCCTGCACCTTCGCATCCTTGGGCATCGCCGCCGATCCCATCAGCTGCAAGGTGACGGTCGCACCCAAGAAGACCAATGCCCGCGGCGTCTTGGAGTTGCGTAACGGCAACGCCCCCGGCACCTCGCTCACCAACGTCGAGCTTCGCTGAGGCGGAACTGGCAGGGCGGCGCCGGGAGGTCCCGCGTCGGCCCTGCCGCTAGGTGCCCAGGGCCGACGCATGAGATCAGCCGACGATCAGGGTGGCCATGAAGTCGTTGTCCCAGGCGGCGGACTTGCACTTGCCCTTGAGGCTTGCCTTCAGCGAGGTGTTGGCGCGCGCGAAGTTGAGTGCGATCTTGCGGAGCAAGGCCAAGTTCCTAGTGGACCGTCTCTGACACAAGGTTCCCGAATTGCCGGGCATGTGCTAGGCTTTTCGGACGAGAAGCCTGCTGCCTTTGGCTCTCGGCCGCGGATCGCGCGCGTCTGGCGGCGATCGCGGCTCGACTTGGTCGAGCGGGTGGTGGCGCGCGAGGCCGGCATCTCGCCCGCCTCGGTGCAGCTATACTGGCTTCGTCAGCCTCGCCTTCGCCCTCATCAACATCCAACTCTGTCTATTGACCCTAGTCCGGGTTGGCGGCGCGTGGGCGTCCCTCGCTGCCCCGCCGCCAGGGCCAACGGCCCTCGATCTCGGTCTCGAGCGAGAAGCTGAGGAAGGTGCGGATGCCGACGATCGCGGCCAGCAGGCCTACGCTCTGGAAAGTGAGCGGGGCGGTGATGGTCGAGATGATGTCGGCCCCGACCAGAAGCTCGAGGCCGAGCAGGATGAAGCGGCCGAGATTGGCGCGCAGGTCGGTATAGACCTCGGGCCAGGGACGGCGGCCGAGAAGCTGGGCCAGGGCGGCACCGGCGGAGACGACCGCACCCAGCGCAATCACGCCCACGCCGGCGAGCTCGATCAGGTGTGCCACCAGATCGGCCCACTCGTGGGCCAGGGTCCAATCGCTCATGCGCGGCCGCGCGCGGTCACGGCGTCAGCACGCTGAATGCCGGATACTGGTAGGCCGAGGACCAGACATGGGTCGGCTGCCGGCAGGCATAGTCGCCGAGCTGGATCTGCGGGTTGCCGACCTGGTTCGGGCCGTCGAAGGTCGGGCAGGTGCAGCGGACCATCGGCAGGCCGGTCTTGGGATCGGTCTTGCCGGTGGTCTTGCAGGGGGAACCCATGCAGCCGGCATAGACGTTGCCGCCCTTGCCGTTGCGCGGGCAGGTCTGGCTGATCAGGCCCAGCTCGGGGGCCAGGATCGGGGTGAAGGTCGAGATCAGGTCAGCACCCGGGAACATCGTCCCGGCGCGCATCGCCTCGCAGGCCGGCGCCTCGCGCGGCGGGTTCGCGTCGCCGAGATTGGCGGCGTTCAGGCAGCGCTCGCCGCTGGGACCACAGCGTGCGACGGTCTCCTGGTAGACCCGCTTGTTCAGGATCGAGGTGACCAGGATGTGGGAGTAGCGCGCGCCCCTCGGCTGGCCCTTGCTGATCTGGTAGCACTCGCAGTCGGCGGCCTTGCCGTCCTGGGTCAGGGTGCAGCCGGGGGTCTGCAGCGGTGCGCCGGGCACGCCGGAGTAGTAGCAGAGCGCGATCGGACCCGTCGTCTCGAGCCTGCAGGCAAGAAAGTTCTCCAGACCCGAATGCGCGTCCGCCCAGGCGCAGGCGCTGCCGGATGGGTTGGTGCGGCAGTCGGTGATCGGCACGTCGCGGCCGCCCTCGTAGCGGTCGAGGTTGAACTGCGGCCGGCAGGCCGGGTCGGGCCTGCAGCTATTGTTGGCTGCGGCTGGAACCGCCGCCAGGGCGGACAGCCCAAGCACAAGGATGGCACCAAGCCAGGCGCGTCGCTTGATCATGATGGGTCTCCCCGCCCCGTTCTTACCGCCCGTAGTCGTCGACCGGTCCCGGTGAACCGTGACACAGAACCGGGGCGATCGGAACCGGGCAAGCGTTGTCACTACGAGGTTGCAGAACGGACTGCTGGGCAACGCCGAGCGATGGAAGCTGCTGATGCTGCGGGCGGCCGCGGAGCGGGCGATGGGCAAGGCGCGCACGAGCAGGCGATGGTCGGGCGAGGTCACGGCGCACAGCGACGCGCTCGACCTGTGGCCGCACATCGTCGAGCCCGACGATCCGAGAGTGATCGCCCGATCGTCGAAACGCTCCGCCGAGGCCAGCCATCGACGCAAGGCCGTCCCGTTCCGCCATGTCGATGCTCGTGCCTTCTACATCAACCGGGCCGGCGCCGTGCCTTCGGCCGCGAGCCCCGCCAGAGGGTGTTCGGCTTGACCGAAC
>JBGAKU010000155.1:0-14179 GCA_044224255.1 Geminicoccaceae bacterium | reverse complement strand
TCCGGAACACCTCGTCCTTGGGCGTGGTGCCGATCTGCACGTCCGAGTCGCGGATCTTGCCCAGGCGCGAAAGGGCGTTGATCAGCTTGCGCTGCGTCTCGGCCGCCTCGTCGAGGGCGGTCGTCGGGTCGAGCTCCATCACGCCGAACTTCCCTTGCCCTCACCTTTGCCCGACGCCGCGAGCCGCCGCTGCAGCGCCCGCAGCTCGCGTTTCACGCCGTGCAGCGTCCGGTGCACGTCGTCCATCTCGGAGCGCGTCGGCAGGTCGGCGGCCTTGGCGCCGATCTCCACCAGCTCATGCTCGGCCGCCCGGCTCTTGAGCAGGGCGTCGAGCAGGCGCCGCTGCACCTCGAGGAACTCGCCCGAGCGCTGGGCCTTGAGCAGCCGCTCGTTGACCGTCGCGGTCCAGCGGTCGAGCAGCTCGCGGCTGTTGGTGGCGGGCTTGCCCGCGACCGCGGCCGACTGCAGCGCCGGCAGGAAATCGCCATAGGCGGCCATCCAGACCCTGGCCACCATGGCGCCATATTCGGTGCCGCGCTGGGCGACGCCGAGCCACGACTGCACCAGGTTCAGATATTTGCGGTCGAGATCCGGCATGTCGGCGAGCCGCGGCAGGCCCAGCACGGTCTCGAAGGGCTGCTCCATGGCGGCACCGCCCAGCCAGTTGCGCGGATCGAGCAGCCGCGTCGCCAGCTCAACCGGGCCGCCGGCCTCGGTGGGCTTCAAGGAAGCCTTCCACAGCTCGAGAAATCCGTCGAAGCCGGGAATGGGACTCTTCATCTGGTCCGCCGACATCGTGCGCTCCGCTTGGCCGTCCGTCACAATGTCGACTGGAGATGTCCGCCGTCCACCACGATGCTGCTGCCGGTCATGTAGGCCGAGGCATCCGAGGCCAGCAGCAGGAGCGGGCCGTCGAGATCCTCGATCCGGCCCAGCCGGCGCTGCGGGATGCGCGCGATCAGCGCCTTGCCGACGTCGCAGGCGAAGAAGTCGCGGTTGAGGTCGGTCTCGACATAGCCGGGGGCGATGGCGTTGACCCGGATCTGGTAGCGCGCCCACTCCAGCGCCAGCGCCCGGGTGAGCTGGACCAGCGCCGCCTTCGACGCGGTGTAGGCCGAGACGTGGCCCGCGACGCGAAAGCCCAGGATCGAGGCGATGTTGATGATGCTGCCGGGCTGCTTGGCCTCGATCAGCCGCTTGGCGGCGGCGCGCGCCACAAGCCAGGCCCCCTTGACGTTGGTGTCCATGATCTTGTCCCACTCGCCCGTTTCCAGGTCGAGCGCGGAGCGCGTCGCGGTGACGCCCGAATTGTTGACCACGATCGTGGCCGGTCCCAGCCGCTCGACGAGCTCGGCCAGAGCGCGATCGACGCTCGCCGGGTCGGTCACGTCCATGGCGACCGCGATCGCCCGGTCGCCGCCGATCGTGGCGACGTTGGCCTCGAGCTGCTCCTTGCGGCGCGCCGCCAGCGCCACCTTGGCCCCGGCGTCGGCCAGGGTGTGCGCGAAGCGCAGGCCCAGGCCGCCGGAGGCGCCGGTCACCAGCGCAACCTTGCCGCTCAGGTCGAAACGATCGGCCATGGCGCCATTCTCCAGGGAAGCGGTGCCGGCCGCCTCGCGACGGCCGGCCGGTCCGAGCAGAGGGTCAGGTCTGGATGTAGGCCACGTGGGTCTGCGTGTGCTCCAGCAGCCCGTGCTTGCCGTCGGCGCCGCCGATGCCCGAGCGGCCGTGACCGGCATGGAAGCCCTGCATCGCCTCGAAGTTCTCGCGGTTGACGTAGGTCTCGCCGAAGTGGAGCTCGTTGCAGGCGCGCAGCGCGGTCTTGATGTCGTTGGTGTAGATCGACGAGGTCAGGCCGTAGACCGTGTCGTTGGCGAACGCGATGGCCTCGTCCAGGTCGCTGAAGGTCACCACCGGCAGCACCGGGCCGAAGGTCTCCTTCTGGATGATCTCCATGTCCTGGCGGCAGTTGGTGAGCACGGTCGGCTCGAAGTGGTTGCCCTGGCCGAGATCGGCCACCTTGCCACCGGTCACCGCCTGCGCGCCGTTGGCCATGGCGTTGTCGACCAGATCCTTGATCTTGGTGACCCCGGCCTTGTTGATGATCGGCCCCATGTCGATCGGCTTATCGCCCAGAGGATCGCCGTAGCGGGTGGCCTTCATCTCGGCCGCCAGCTTCTCGACGAACTCGTCGGCGATCTTGCGGTCGACATAGACGCGCTCGGGCGCGTTGCAGACCTGTCCGGTGTTGAGCGTGCGCGAGGCCTTGATCAGCTTCGCCGCCAGGTCGAGGTCGGCGTCGGCGACCACGATCGCGGGTGCCTTGCCACCGAGCTCGAGATTGACCCTGGTGATGTTCTTGGCCGCGTCGGCCATGATCTTGGAGCCGGTCTCGACGCTGCCGGTGAAGCTCACCATCTTCACGTCGGGATTGAGGGTCAGCGCCCGGCCCGTGGTGCCGCCACGGCCGTAGACCATGTTGAACACGCCCGGCGGCAGCTCGGTCTCGGTGACCAGCTTGGCGAACAGGGCGGCGTTGTTGGGCGTCTCCTCCGACGGCTTGATCACGATCGTGTTGCCGGTGATCAGGGCCGGCGCCAGCTTGCGCGCGATCAGGAAGAACGGGAAGTTCCAGGGCAGGATGCCGGCGACCACGCCCATCGGCTGGCGGAACAGGAAGATGTTCTCGCCCGGCCGGTCGCTCTGGATGATCTCGCCCTCGATCCGGCGCGCCCACTCGGCCATGTAGTCGATGTAGTCGGCGGTGAACGCCGCCTCGACGCGGGCGAGGTCCAGGACCTTGCCCTGCTCCTCGGAGATGACGCGGGCGATCGGCTCGATGTTGCCGCGGATCTTGGCCGAGATCTGGCGCAGGTAGCCGGCGCGCTTGATCGCCGGCAGCTGACCCCAGGCGACCTGCGCCCGCTTGGCCGAGGCCACCGCCTCGTTGACGGTATCCGCGGGCGTGTCCGGAATCGCCGAGATGACCGTGTCGCGCGCCGGGTTCAAGACCTCGATCCGCTCGCCGCCACCGCCGGCCAGGAACCGGCCGTCGATGAAGTTCTGCTGCACATCCATCCCTGAACTTCCTCCTAAAGATACGGGTGTCGGCCTGCACCGTAGGACCGGCTCGACGCTTGCCGATCGATCGTGCTCAGCCTTCGCGTCTCTTTCTCTCGGCATCGTCCCACGCGGTCAGCGCCTGATAGTCGGGCACGAAGCCCAGGCCTTTGCGCGAGTCGGACGACACGACCGTCTGCGAGGTGACGACGTCGACCAGGGCCGGGGCATTGGCCAGGGCGCGCTCGATGGCGCCGCGCACCTCCTCCGGCTTCTCCACCCGCTCGCCGTGCAGGCCGAACGCGCGCGCCATGGCCGCGTAGTCGGAATGGGCGAGCAGCGTGCCGACCACGCGCCCGCCATAGTTGGTCTCCTGGTCGTAACGCTCGATGTTCCAGGCGGCGTTGTTGGAGACGATGAACACCGCCTTGGTGCCGTGCCGGACGGCGCTGTCGATCTCCATCGCATTGATGCCGAAGGCGCCGTCGCCGGTGACGCAGATCACCTGCCGCTCGGGATAGGCCAGCGATGCCGCGACCGCGTAGGGCGCGCCGATGCCCAGGCAGCCGAAGGCGCCGGCGTCGAGGTAGGTCTTGGCCTCGAGCCCGACGCGGGCGAAGCTGAGCAGGTCGCCGCCATCGGCGATGGCGATGTAGTCCGGATCGGCCACCTCCTTGAGCGCGGCGAAGATGGTATCCGGATGAATCTTGCCGTCGCTGCCCACGGTCTGCTTGGCCGCGGCATCGGCGGCCTTCTTGGAGCGCTCCTCGTGACGCCGGCGCAGGCCTTGGGTCCAGCTGCGGTCGACCGCGGACTCGCGGTTGCCGGCGGCCTCGACGATGGCGGCCAGCGCCAGGGCCGGGGTCGCCAGCAGCTCGGGCTCGCCGCGCCGGTTGTCGATCAGCTCGCCCGCCGTGTCGGCGATCCGGACGAAGCGCGCATTGGGGAACACCGCCGGCGAACCGTAGCCCATCTGATAGTCGAGCTTGCGCCCGATCACGAGGACGAGGTCGGCCTCGCTCATCGCCGCCGCGCGCATGGCACCGACCACGGCCGGGTGCTCGGCCGGCACCAGGCCCCGGCTCTCCTGGGTGTCGAGGTAGACCGCCCCGGTCCGGTCCAGGAGCTGCACCAGCTCGGTCCCGGCCTGCCTCGCACCGCGCCCGGTCATGACCAGAGGGCGCTTGGCCGACCAGATCGCGTCGACCGCGGCGGCCACGCCTTGCGGGTCCGGCCGCAGCACGCGCGGCGGCTTGGGGCGCATCCAGTCGTCGAGCACGAGCTGCGGCGGCACGTTCGTGCGCAGCACGTCGGTCGGGATCTCGAGATAGACCGGGCCGGGCTCGCCCAGCTCGCCCATGGCGCGCGCCACGCCCTCGTCCAGCTCGCGGATCACCTGCTCGGCGACGCGCAAGGTGCGGGCCTGGTTGCAGACCGGGCGCAGGATGTCGACGTGGGGGATGTCCTGCAGCGGGCCCATGTTGGCCTGCGGCCGCGAGGTGCAGCCACCGATCAGCAGCACCGGGATGCGGGCCAGCATGGCGTTGGCGACCGCCGTGACCGTGTTGGTGACCCCGGGGCCGGCCGTGACCATGGCCACGCCGAGCTGCCCGGTGAGTTCGGCGCGCGTGCGCCATGTGCACGGCCGCGCCCTCGTCGCGCACGTCGACGATGCGGATGCCGAGCTGGCCCAGATGGTCCCAGATCGGCTGGATGTAGCCGCCCTGCAGCCCGAAGACGCGGTCGACCCCGCGCGCTTGGAGGAAGCGCGCGATCCAGGCCGCGCAGGCGTTGGGATCGGCATTGAGGTCGATCGAGCCGCTCGCTGCGTTGCTCACCGGTCAGCCTCCCTTCTCGGCCGTCAATTGGGTTTTCAGAACCCGGTGCAGGTTCTTGCCGGTGGCGGTGCGCGGCATCTCCTCGTCGCGCATGAACGAGCAGGCCCGCGGCCGCTTGTAGCCGGCGAGCTTGTCCTTGGACCAAGCGATCAGCTCGGCCTCGCTCACCGCGGCACCGTCCTTGAGCACCACGACGGCGTGGACGTACTCGCCCCACTTGGCATCGGGCAGCCCGATCACGGCCACGTCCTTGACCGCCGGATGCCCGCCCAGGACCGCCTCGACCTCCGATGGGTAGATGTTCTCGCCGCCGGAGATGATCATGTTGCTCTTGCGGTCGACGAGCTGGATGTAGCCATCCTCGTCGCGGCGGGCCATGTCGCCCACCGTGCAATACTCGCCGCGAAACGCCTCGGCGGTCTTCTCCGGCAATTTCCAATAGCAGTCGAAGGTGTAGGGATTGGACGAGTACAGCTCGCCCGCCTCGCCGTCCGGCACCTCGTTGCCGCTGTCGTCCAGGATCTTGATCGGCGCCGAGCCCACGCATTCGCGCCCGACCGAGCCCAGCTTGGTGAACTGCTCGTGCGGGTGGAGCATGGTGACCCAGCCGGCCTCGCTCGAGCCGTAGAGCTCGAACAGGCCCGAATTGGGGAACATCTCCATGACCGCGCGCTTGGTGTCCTGGCGCGCCGGGGCCGAGGAGATCATCAGCTTGGTGACGCGGGCGAAGTCGAGCCGCTCCCGCACCGCGGCCGGCAGGCCCAGCATCATGATGTAATGGGTCGGGACCAGCGAGGTGAAGCTCGCCCCGGCCTCGGCCAGGGTGCGCGCGCCGTGCTCGGGGTCGAAGCTCTTGCGCGAGTAGACCGCGGTCTCGGCGCCACAATAAGCGAACGCGCCGAAGAAGTTGAGCGAGTTGGCGTGACACATCGGCATGACGAGCAGCGCCCCGTCGGTGCGATGCAGGCCGAGCTCGATCTCGGTGAACAGGGAGAGCAGGACGGCAGCCTTGTGGCTGCGCAGCACACCTTTGGGCTTGCCGGTGGTGCCCGAGGTGTACATCAGCGTCCAGGGGTCCGCCGGCGTCACCTGTTGCTCCGGCTCGCGGTCGCTCGCCGCGAGGATGAGATCCTCGTAGGCGCGGAAGCCGGCAGGGCACGGCGCCTGGCCGAAATGGATCAAATTGCCGGAGGGTACCGGTAGGTCGGCGCGGATCTCCTCGACGATCCCGACAAGCTCGTCCTGGACGACCAATGCGGCCGCCTCGGCATTCTCGACGATGTAACGCACGTCCGCGCCGGTGAGCCGGAAGTTGATCGGCACGATGATCAGCCCGGCCTTGGCGGTGGCCGCATAGAGTTCCAGCCACTCGACACAGTTGTAGGCCAGCACGGCGACCCGGTCACCCTTGGCGAGGCCCAGGCCGAGCAGCGCGTTGCCCAGACGGCACGAGCGCTCGTTCCACTGCCGGAAGCTCATGGCGCGCTCGAGATCGCGCGCGCCCGAAGCATCACCAAGGACGCGAGCATGGACGGTCAGCATCTGACCGATCGTCAACAGTTCGTTCATTGGAGCCTCCCTGAGTATTCAGCGGCTCGGGGTTCTCTCGGGATCCGATTCTTGGTTCATTGCCAGCCTCCCACGTATTGGCGACTACATTTTGCCAAGCTCCGCCGGTGTCAAGAAGTCCGGCCGGGTGATCGCCACGGCCTGGACCGCCCGTGCATGAAGCGCCTGATGAAACAGGGCGTTCCCATCGTGACGGCCGGCGCGAAGCGAGCGGCAGAGAGCCTTGGCCGGCTCGTCGGAGGCATCAAGCCCGGCGAAAGCCTGCACGGCGCAGTCGGCCGCACGCAGATGCCCGTTCACCATGAGTTCGCGCTCGACCATCTTGAGCGCGTTGGCCACCATCAGCACCGCATAACGCTGCTGGCCGGCCAAGCCAGGCAGCACCTCGCCGAGCAGCGCCTCGCGCGCCGCCTGCAGAAGATCAGCCCCGCCCGATTCATGCGGCATGCAAGGAGCTCCATTCGGCCGGGCCGGTTCTACGAACGATCGCCAGCTCGAGTTCGGGCACGATCCGTCCGGTGAGTGCCAGCTCGAGCGACCGCTGCCGCCCGGAGGTATGACGCTCACCCTGCTGCAGCGCGATCACCGCCCAGCGCAGGTGGGCGATCGTCTCCCAATACCGGACTGCCGCATCGTCGACACGACCGCCGCCGGCCTCGTAGCCGCGATAGAACACCGCGCGCGCCGCGATCCCGCCCGCCTCCAGGTCCGGCCGGCCGAAGCGCCAGCATTCGGCGCAGAACCAGCCGAGATCCGCCATGGGGTCGCCCCAGCCGGCGAACTCCCAGTCCAGGATCGCCGTGAGGCCATTCCGGTCGACCAGATAGTTGCCGGTGCGATAGTCGTTGTGCACCAGCACGCAGCGCGGACAGTCGGGCGCATGCAGCTCCGCCCAGCGCAGACCCCATTCCAGGGCCGGGCGATGGGCACCGAGCCCGTCGAGCGCCGTGCGCAGCGCATCGATCGTCGCCTGGGCCGGAGAGGCCGGCGCCGGACCGAGAAAATCCAAGGCCGGCTGGCCCGGCCGAATCGCGTGGATCCGCGCCAGCTCCCGCCCGAGACGAAAGGCGAGCGCGTCCCGGTCGCCGCCCAGGCTGTGATCCTTGACGATCCGCGGCCCGAGGCCGACGCCATCGACCATGGTGACGACCGAGAAGCCGTCGCCCAGCACGAAGGGGTCGTCACAATAGCCGACCGGCACCGGCACCAGGACGCCCGCGGCATGCGCGGCCGTGAGCAGCGCGAATTCCGCCGCACGACTGTGGCTGGACGCGATCGTCGCGGTGGCGTTGCGCCGCAGGACGAAGCTCCTGGTTTCCGCCCCCGGATCCTGGTCCAGCCGGCAGGTGATCCGCCAGTTCTCCTGGATGGCACCGCCCGCAAGGGGCTCCACCTCGACGATCTGCAACGCGGGCTGGGCGAGCCGATGGGCGAGCCAGTTGGCGAGCACGCGCAGTCGCGCCGGGTCTTGGGCGAAGCTCAACTCCAGAACTCCAACCTCTGCTCGCGCCAAAGCTGTGAGATCACCATCTCGTGGACCTCGCTAGCACCGTCGACCAGCCGCGCCTGGCGGGCATAGCGGTAGATCCACTCCGCAACGCTGTCCTTGGAGTAGCCGCGCGCGCCCTGCAGCTGGATGGCGGTGTCGGCGGCGAGGTGCAGCGTGTCGGCGACGTGCACCTTGGCCATGGAAATCTCCTTGCGCGCGCGATCGCCCTGATCGAGCCGCCAGGCTGCCTTGAGCACCAGCAGCCGGCCGATCTCGATGGCGCTGGCGGCGCGGCCGAGCTTGATCTGCACACTCTCGCGGTCAGCGAGGCGGGTGCCGAACGCGGTGCGATCGTCGACGTAACCCTGGGCGAGCTCCATGCAGCGCTGCGCCAGGCCGAGCCAGCGCATGCAGTGGGTCAGCCGCGCCGGTCCGAGCCGGATCTGCGTTGCCTTCAGCCCGTCACCCTCGCGCATCAGCACGTTCTCGTCCGCGACCTCCAGGCCGGTGAAAACCAGCTCGCAATGGCCGCCATGCTCCTCGGGGCCCATGATCGCGATCCGGCGCACAATCTCCCAGCCGGGCTGGTCGCGGTCGAACAAAAAGGCGCTCAAGCCTCGGCGCGGATCGTCCGAGGTCCGCGCGATCAGGATGAAGTGCTTGGCCTCGCCGGCGCCGGTGATGAACCACTTGCGCCCCTCGATCACCCAGCGGCCGTTGCGTCGCGTGGCGCGCGTCCGGATCATGCTGGGATCGGAGCCGCCCCCCGGTGCCGGCTCCGTCATCGCGAACGCCGAGCGCACCCTGCCCTCGACGATCGGGCGCAGCCAGCGCTCCTGCTGGGCCGGCGTGGCGACCTTGGTCAGCAGCATCATGTTGCCGTCATCGGGCGCAGCGGCGTTGAACACCACCGGGCCGAAGAGCGAGCGGTTGGCCTCGAGGTACATCACCGCCATGGCCAGCCGCGACAGGCCCATGCCGCCGAGCCCGCGCGGCGTCTGCGGCGCCCACAGGCCCGCTGCCTGCGCCTTCGCCCGCAATGCGGCCAGCCGGTCGAGCCGGATGTTCTCGTGCTCGTCCCAGGCCGAGCGGTCGGCCTCGACCGGCCTGACGAGCGTGTCCACGAAATCGCGCGTGCGACTGCGGAGGCGGACCAGTTCTGGATCGAGGGAAAAATCCATGTGGGGACGTCGAAAGCTAGCGGCCGGGGAGATCGAGGGGCAATGCGCAACCGATAGGCAAGCCTCCGGCACCTGCATCGTCTGCCGGAGCAGCGATCAACCAACCCGCCATCTGATCCGCACCCTCGCTTGAGCAAGTCGTTGCCCGGTATTTTCGAGCGAACGTTCGATTCATATATCAGCAATCCCGGGCTGGCAATCGGCTTGTCGACTTTTTAATGTGGGTCGGTGGTTGCACGCCGGTCCCAGGTGCGCAGCGAGTCAAGACGAGACCTTGCACGATGAGTTCGTTCGCAGAATTCGAGGCCCGGTTCGAAAAAGACAGCGATGCCGTCTGGCAACAGATCTTCACCGCAAATCGAGATGTCATCAAGATCAAGAAAGAAAAATTTGTCATCCCGAATTTACGTTTGATCATAACATCGACGATTACGCTCAGCAACCGCAGTGGCTTCCGAGCCATGAGCCTGCGTGACCTGAGCAACGACACCGGAATAAGCATGGGAGCACTCTACTCCTATATCGAAAGCAAAAAACGTCTCATGGAGATCATTCTCGCCCAGGTGCTGCATCTGGTCGAGATGACGCTCGGGGCCGAGGAAATCGAGCGGCTCGAGCCGCGGATGCGACTGCGCTGGATGCTGCGCAACCATATCTTCCTGTCCGAAGTCATGCAGCCGTGGTTCTTCTTCGCCTACATGGAAGCCAAGAGTTTCGACCGCATCGGCAAACGCATGGCGATCGAGAACGAGCTCCATACCGAGGGCCTGATCGCCGCTTGCATTGCCGACGGCGAGAAGAGCGGGGCATTCCGTGCCATCGACCCGGTCATGACCGCCTCGCTGGTCAAGCCGCTGCTGCAGGACTGGTACTTGAAGCGCTGGAAATACAGCCGACGCGGCATCGGTCCCGATGCGTACGCGGAATGGGTCATAGCCTTCGTCGAGGCCTTCTTGCATCCGTCGCAGGCATGAGGCGGCGGGACGCCGCCTGCACAGCGGCCGGGAAGCAGCCGGCGTTCGGCGCTGGAACTGCGCGTCGGACGTCGAGTTGAGTGAGCGGCGACATGGCCGATGCATCGGCGCTGGCCTCGGAACACTCCGTCCCCGCCGCCTTGTTGCGGCAGCCGATGCAGCCGTGGAGACGAAAAAATAGATTGTAAGCCGCGCCCAGACGGAATATGGAGCGAGCGTTCGATTATTGCTGCATGGGAGTGAGGCCGGTTCTTTGCCCTCTCGGATCGGCAAGGGCTGGCGGCGGGCACGTTGAGATCAGCGGTTTCGCTCGGTGAAGGCGGCGATGGCAAGGTGATGGCCGCCGGGGCGGCTTTGGCGGCGTCATCGTCCTGACGCCGTCCGGTTGGCAGGGACTTTGAGAATGCAGAGCCCGAAAGGATGGGCCAACAGGGAGGTAAAGACAGCTCGATGGTTGCGGCCAAGCGACTTCTCGTCAGGCTAGGCTCCCTTGCGCTGGTCGGCGTCGTGTGCACGGGGCAGCCGGCCTTCTCGCAAGACCAAACCAAGACCGAGGTCGCTCCGGTGGCGCAAGCGGCGCCGATGGATGCAGGCCTCGCGGCCGCGATCGAGGCAGGTCAGAAAGAATACATGAAGAATTGCCGTACCTGTCACGGCAGCAAAGGTACAGCCGGTGTGCCACTGGCTGGCAATCCCAAAGTATCGGACAATCCCGGCTACCTGATCTGGGCAATCCTTACCGGTCCCGGCTACATGCCGGAGTTTGCTCCTGCGCTTTCCAACGAGCAGATCGCGGCGATCGCGACCTTCGTCGAGAACAGCTGGGGCAACTCGTCCGGCATCGTTTCCCCCGATGACGTGCAGGCATCCCGCTAGGACGGCTCGGCCACAAAGCTGCAACTTGGAGGTGGATAGATGAAGCGTTTGATGCTGCTCGCTTCGGTTTCCGCACTAGTCTTGCTGTCCGCGCCTTTCGTCTCGGCCGCAGAGATCGAGAACTACGCTCCGGTCACACCCGAGCGGCTCAAGAATCCCGAGCCCGGCAACTGGCTGATCATCCGGCGCACCTACGACGGCCAGTCGCACAGCCCGCTCACCCAGATCACGCCCGAGAACGTGAAGGGGCTGAAGCAGGTCTGGACCGCCACGACCGGTCCGCGGCAGAAGGTGACCGAGTTCGCCGCCCTGCCGGCGGACATCGCCAACGAGGCGCCCCCGCTGATCAATAACGGGGTGATGATCTACTCGGCCGGCGACAACCAGATCATCGCGCTCGACGCCAAGAACGGCAAGGAGATCTGGCGCTACGTCTACAAGCTGCCGGAAGGCCTGGTGCCGGTGCATCCGACCAACCGCGGCGTGGCGCTGTGGGAGGACAAGATCTTCTTCGGCACGCTCGACGCCCATCTCGTGGCGCTCGACGCCAAGACCGGCAAGGAGCTCTGGAACAAGCAGGTCGCGAACTGGGAGGACGGCTACTATACCACGCTCGCGCCGCTCGTGGTGAACGGCAAGGTCATGACCGGCGTCTCGGGTGGCGAGTTCGGCATCCGAGGGTTCGTGGATGCCTATGACGCGAACACCGGCGAGCATGCGTGGAAGACCTACACCATCCCCGGCCCGGGCGAACCCGGCAACGAAACCTGGCCCGGCGACACCTGGCAGCGCGGCGGCGCGCCGATCTGGATCACCGGCAACTACGACGTCGAGAACAACATCGCTTACTGGAGCACCGGCAACGCCGCACCATGGCCCGGCGTGCTGCGGCCCGGCGACAATCTCCACACGACCTCGCTGCTGGGCCTCGACCCCGAGACCGGCGCGATCAAGAACCACTTCCAGTATCACTACAACGATACGTGGGATTGGGACGAGACCGTGCCGCCGACGTTGATCGACCTCGACAATGGCGGCACGAAGCAGGAGATCGCGCTCAAGTTTGCCCGCAACGGCCATATCTACAAAATCGATCGTGCGGGTGGGCAGCTCTCGTTCATAGCAGGCAAGCCCTACGTGTTCTCGAACGCGATCAAGGGCCTGGACCCCAAGACCGGCCGGCCGGAGTACGATCCCGACCACGTTCCAAAGCTGAATGAGCATGTCGAGTTCTGCCCGTCGGCGTGGGGCGGTCGCGACTGGCCCGGGGAAAGCTACGACCCGGGGCTCGGCTTGGTGTTCATTCCGGTGAACGAGAACCACTGCGGCTCCATGACGGCCCAGCCGGTCGAGTACGAGCCCGGCGTGCTCTACCTCGGATCTGGTCTCGAGATGGTCCCGACCGAGGCGGCCAAGGACCATATCGGCGCCGTCCAGGCATGGGATGTCCGCACGCTCGAGAAGAAGTGGCAGGTGAACTTCAAGTCGCCGATGTGGGGGCCGATGTTGTCGACCGCCGGCGGCGTGGTGTTCGCCGGCGGCACCACCGATGCCGAGTTCCGCGCCTTCGACGCCAAGACCGGCGAGATCCTCTGGCACCAGCGGCTCGATGGCGCGATCATCGCGCCGCCGAGCAGCTTCGAGATCGATGGCAAGCAATACATTGCCGTCGCCACCGGCTGGGGCGTGGACGGCGGCCGGTTCCAGGGCTTCCTCGACCAGGCCTGGGGTGTCAAGACGCAGGTCCCGCTCGGCGGCACCGTCTACGTGTTCGCCGTCGACTAGCCATCTCGTGCGCGGCCCCGCCCTGGGCCGCGCCTTCTACCGATCGATGGGGGCGCCGCCTTGGCATCTCGCACTACCGGGGCGCAAGCCCCGTTCGCAGTCGCTCTTCTCGCCATGGCGCTCGCGGGACCCGCGGTCGCCGGCGACTGGGAGCTGAAGGTCTGCGCCGACCCGGACAATCTTCCCTTCTCCAACAAGGCCGGTGAGGGCTTCGACAACAAGATCGCCGAGATTCTCGCGGCCGATCTCGATGCCGACCTGGTCTACGTCTGGCTCCCCGATCTGCTCGGCAAGACGCGGCAGCGGCTCGTCCAGGCCGGTGAATGCGACCTGGTGATGGGGGTTCTCGACGGCCAGCCCGGCTTCCTGACCAGCTACGCCTATTATCGAACCGGTTACGTGTTCGTCTATCCGGAGCAGGCGAGCTTCACCGTCGCCACGCTCGACGATGCCGTGCTGCACGACCTGCGCGTGGGCGTACCGGGAGGAGCCAGGATCGTCCCGCCGAGCCTCGCGCTGGGGAACCGGGGCATCGTCGCGAATCAATTGCACTTTCCCGACCAGCGCGACGCCGGCGCCCGTTACATCCCGGTGCTCCAGGGGCTCCACGACGGCAAGATCGATCTGGCGATCGCCTGGGGCCCGCAGGCCGGAGCCTTCGCCAAGGAGGTGAGCGGCATGACGGTGACACCCGTGGAGCCCGAGATCGATGCGCCGTTCATCCCGATGGTCGGTTCGCTGGCGATCGGCGTGCGGCCGGCGGACGAGGGTCTGCGCGACAACCTCAACCTCGCCCTGTCGCGCACCTGGGACAAGACGCGGGCGGTGCTGGCCGAGGCCGGCGTGCCGCTGATCGACCTGCCGCCGCCGTCGCCGACCCTCCAGAGCGGGGGCTGATCGGCGGAGGCGGCTCGTGAAGCACCTCGCACGGGCCTGACGCTCGGCGGTCTCGGCCGACACGGGATGCGGCACCCGGCGGCCGAGCCGTCGTCTGCCTCGCGCAGCATCAGGCAGAACTTATGAGCAGCATACAACTTTACTTATCCCCCTCCCCTTGGTACGGATCTGCGCGACGTCTCGGCAGCATCGTCGACGGTGGATCGGTTCAGGAGAAGGCAAGGCTGGATCGCGGCAAGTCGTCCCCGGCCAGCTTCAAATGCGGCACGTATCGGAGGGTCGGGCGGGGTGGCGGCTGATGCGCAAGGGCTGGTCATGAAGCGGCGCCGTCTCCTGGCAGCAGGCGCTGCCGCTGCCGCCCTGCCTTTCGTGCCGTGCGCGCGGGCTCAGGACGTGCCGCCGCTGCGGATCGGAGCGGTGCTGCCGATCGCGGGCCCGGCCTTTGCGACGGAGCGTCGGAACGTGCGCGCCGTCGCCGACGCAGCGCGCATGGGGCTGATCCTCGGCGAG
>JBGAKU010000154.1:0-13515 GCA_044224255.1 Geminicoccaceae bacterium | reverse complement strand
CCGACATGGCCCCGGTGCGCAGGTCGGAGACGAACGGCCAGGTACCGAAGATGGCAGGGGCACCCGGCTTGAGCGCGTTGACATAGCACAGGCCGGCCAGGACCTCGGCCACCGCCTGGACCACCGCACCCGCGAGGGCTGCCGGCGAGGTGGCGCCGGCCTGGCCGGCCGAGAGCAGCAGGACCGGCATGCCGCCCGCGACGGCAACCTCCAGCCCATGGCAAGCATCCTCGGCGAAGCGCAGCGGCGGGACGACGAAGCAGCAGGACAGGCTGACGAAGGGCCGGGCGCGCCAAGCCGCCTCGCCGCCGGCGACGAGATGCAGGATCTCGAGGCCGGCGTTCAGCGTCTCGCCGCGGCAGAAGCTGGTGCCGACATGCTTGGTCGTGCCGGCGATGCACGCGTAGAGCGTGTTGAGGTCGAGCTCCATGGCGCCGACCATGTCGCGCGGGACCAGGGTGCGCTGGAAGAAGTGGACGTGATCGAGCGCGTCCACGATGCGGGCCGCGTTATAGAGGTCCTGCAGCAGCGATTCGCGATAGGCGCGGGTCTTGAGGTCGACCATGTGCACCGCGGCCCCGGCGGTGCCGAAATGGACCTTGCTGCCCCACGGCTCCAGATCGTGGCGCGCTTCCTGCCCGCACAGGGGAAAGCGCCGGGCGGCGCCGGCGATCACGTCCTCGACCAGCGCCCGCGGGAAGCTCAGGCGGCCATGCTCGTTGAGGAAGGCACCGCGCGCGGTGCAGGCCTCGATGCAGGACGGCAGGGCCTGCGCCATGCCGATCCGTTCCAGCACGTCCAGCGCGGCCCCGTGGATGGTATGGATCTCTGCCTCGCTCAGAGGCTTGTAGCGGCCGCCCTCCAGACCGGGCCGGACCGGCCGCAACGCCGCCTCCAGCGGCGCTGCCCTGAGCTGCCGCCGTGCCTCGCGCCCGCCACGCCGACCGCTGTCGCTGGACATTCCTTCGCTCCACTGCCCGAACGCCCTATCGTCGCCGTCGCACGGGGAAGCGCAAACGAAACTTGTAGCATGATCGGTGAGCTGGCTTAACCGATCAGCGGAGCTATGCTGGCCTCATGAGCGGCAGGGGAACGCCGGATCGGATCGAGCGCCGGATACTCGCGATCATGGCGAGCGACGTCGTCGGCTACTCGCGCGCGATGGAGGCGGACGAGGCCGGCACGATCCGACGCGTCACCGAATGGCAGAGCGAGGTGCTGCTGCCGGCCATCGGGCGGCACCGGGGCCGGCTCGTCAAGCTGATCGGTGATGGCGCGCTGGCCGTATTCGACAGCGTGGTCGACGCCGTGACCTGCGCCGCCGAGGTGCAGACGGAAACCCGCTCGCGCGGCGCGGGCCAGCCCCAGCCGCTGTTGCTGCGGATCGGGGTCAATCTCGGCGATGTGGCGCTGGTGGACGGCGACATCTACGGCGACGGCGTCAACGTCGCCGCCCGGCTCGAGCAGATCTGCGCTCCCGGCGGGATCATGATCTCGGGCACCACCTACGACCATCTCCAGGGCAAGGTGCCCTTCCCGCTCGAGTTCGCGGGCCAGCAGCGGGTGAAGAACATGGCCCGTCCGGTGCGCGCCTACCGCGCGCTGCTCGACGGCAAGCGCCGGCGACGCCCGATCCGCCTGCCAAGGCGCGCGCTGGCGGCGGTATTCCTGCTGGTGCTCGGCCTGGTCGGCGGCTGGTGGGCGTGGACCCGCTGGTACGTGATTCCGGCCAACGCCTCGATCGCGGTCCTGCCGTTCGCCGATCTGGGTGGCGACGAGGCGACGAAGCGGCTGGCGGACGGGATGACCGAGGACATCATCACCGAGCTGACGCGGTTCCGGGCGCTCGACGTGATCTCGCGCGATGCGACCTCCGGCCTTCGCGACCAGCCGATCGACATTCCGGCCGTCGGCCGCCATCTGCGGGCCCGCTACATCCTGGCCGGCGCCATCCAGCACCAGGGCGACGAGGTGCGCATCTCGGCGCGTCTGATCGATGCCGGTGCTGCCCGCGACATCTGGTCGGAGCGCTGGGACCGGACCACGGCCAACCTGTTCGCGGTGCAGAGCGAGATCGCCGAGGAGGTCGCCAACCAGATGGCGAGCCCGTTCACGGGCGAGCTGGTAGCGGCGGACCGCGACGCGGCCCGGCGCAAGCCGCCGAAGAATCTCGGCGCCTACGATCTCTATCTCCTGGGCATGGACGCCCTGGGCGGCTCGACGCGCGAGGGCCTCGATGAGGCCCAACGGCTCCTGCAGCGCAGCCTCGCGATCGACCCAGGCTTCGCGCGCGCCTGGACCGGCCTCGCCATGGCCTACGCCGGGCTCGCCGAGATGACGGGCTATCCGGCCGAGATCGAGGCCGAGCGCAGGGCCGCTGCGGAGAGGGCGGTAGCACTGGACCCCGCCGACGCCGCCGCCCATGCGGCGCTCGCCACCTACTTCATGGACACGGGCGACGCGCCGCGCGCCAAGGAAGAGTTCGCGAAGGCGCTGCGGCTCAATCCCGGCTCGGCCGATCTCCTGTCCACCTATGCCGGCTGGGCCAGCAATTTCGGCGAGGCGCAAGCCGGGGTGGACGCCGCCGAGCGGGCGCTGCGGTTGAACCCCGACCCGCCGAACTGGGCGCTCTACAACTACGCCTACGCCTACTTCATGGCCGGCCGCTACGAGGACGCGCTGGGCATGTTCGGTCGCATGCCGGTCGAGACCTACAGCCCGAACACCTATGTCTACCGGGCGGCGACCCTCGGCGCCCTCGGGCGGAACGAGGCGGCCGAGCAGGCGGTCGCCGACGCGTTGGCCAAGCTGCCGGACCTCAGCGTCGAGCGCTTCGCCGCCAATCAGAGCTCCAATCCGGCCGAGCGCGAGCGGTTGGTCGAGACCATGCGGGCGGCTGGCTTCCCGCTCTGCGCCTCCCCCGCCACGCTCGCAGCACAGCCCCGCCTGCCACGTCTGCCCGAATGCGCGCCCTCATGAGCGTTCGCCCGCGCCTGCCGCCGTTCGCGGCCCTGCGCGCGTTCGAGGCGGCGGCGCGCCATCTGAGCTTCCGGGAGGCCGGCGAGGAGCTGTGCGTGACGCACTCGGCCATCAGCCACCATGTCAAGGAGCTGGAGCGCGAGCTGGGCGGCCCCCTATTCTGGCGCAAGGGCCGCCGGGTGGAGCTGACCGAGGCCGGCGCCACGCTGTTCCCGGTCCTGCGCGACGCCTTCATCAGCATCGGCGAGACCACCGCGCATCTCCGGCGCCGCGGCGACGCCGGCGAGCTCACGCTGCAGGTCTATGTCACGGTGGCCTCGCGCTGGCTGCTGGCCCGCCTGCATCGGTTCGAGGCGGCCAACCCGGAGCTGCGGCTGCGGCTGAGCACCAGCCATCGCACCTGGGACTTCGATGCGGACAATGCCGATGTCGGCATGCTCTACCGCGAGCCGCCGCTCGATCCGTCCTGCGCCTACTGGCCCCTGTTCCGGACCAGGCTGATCGCGGTCGCCAATCCCGGGCTCGTGCAGGGCGGCGTCGGGCTGCGGCAGCCGGCGGAGCTGGTGAACCACCGCCTGCTCAGCGTCTACACCGCCCGCGGCGACTGGGCGCTGTGGCTCGCGGCGGCCGGCGTGGGCGAGCTCGGCAGCCATCCGAGCCTGATGTTCGACAGCTATCTGCTCGCCATGGAGGCGGCGATCGACGGCCGCGGCGTCGCCCTGGTGCCCGATTTCGTCGCCGCCGCCGACCTGCGTGCCGGGCGCCTGGTCCACGCTCTGCCGCAGTCGGTCGCACAGCCGGGCGTCTGGTATCTCGTCTGCCGCCGGGAGCGGGCGGAGGACGGAGCCATCCGCCGGCTGCGCCAGTGGCTCGTCCTCGAGGTCGCGGCCGAGCCGGACATGGAGGCGATCGCGTGCTGAGCGCGGCCCTCGCCGCGGGCGTCGTTGCCGCCTGTGCCTGGGCGGCGACGGTGGGGCTGCTGTGGTGGCAGCAGGACCGGATGATCTTTCCGGGCTGGGGCTACGCGTTGGTCCAGGCGTCCGGGGTCGAGCAACCGGACGAGCGGCTCACGCTGACGACGTCGGACGGCGTCCGTCTGTCGGGCGCGCTTCGCCGCGCCGGCGGGCAGAGCCGCGGTCTGCTGCTCGTCTTCGGCGGCAATGCCGAGGATCCTGACTGGCGCCTGCAGCACTTCGACGGCTGGGTGCGGGGCCTCGACATCGTCACCGTCTTCTATCGCGGCTTCGGCCCCAGCGCCGGCGTGCCGAGCGAGGCCGCGCTCGTCGCCGACGCGACGCTGATCCATGACGCCATGGTCGCGCGCCTCGGCCCGCGGAAGGTCGTCGCCGCGGGCTTCAGCCTGGGCTCGGGAGTCGCGGCGCAGCTCGCCCGCCAGCGCCCGCTCGACGGCCTGATCCTGGTCACCGCGTTCGATTCGCTCGAGGCCGTTGCTGCCGCGCGCTACCCCTACGTGCCGGTCGCGCATCTGCTCCGGCATCCCTTCCGCTCCGACGAAGCGCTCGCCGGGCTGCGCGTGCCGGTGGCCGTGATCGGCGCGGAGGCGGACCAGGTCGTGCCGCCGGCCAGCACGCGACGGCTCGTCGAAGGGCTCGCCATGCCGGTCCTGGTACGCTGGGTCCCCAACGCCGACCACGTCTCGATCTACGACCGGGCGGAGTACCGCGAGGCGTTCGTCGAAGCGTTGGACAGGCTGCTGGGACCGACGCCGGGGGATCCGCCCGCGCCGGTCCATGGGCACGCACCCGATGCGTCCCCTCAGGTGCGGGTGATCGACAGCCCTCCATCGACAAGCATCGCGGTTCCTGAGACGAAACTGGCATCATCGGACGCCAAGTAGAGGACCGATCGGGCGAGCTCCTCCGGCGTCCCCACCCGCTTGAGGGCGTGGAGGCCGGTAATGAACGCCTGCGATTCGGGTGTATCGTTCATCGCGCGGTACATGTCCGTGTCGACCGCACCCGGAAGGATGGCGTTGACCCTGATGCCCTGGGGGCCGAACTCGGCGGCGAGCGCCTGGACCAGGCCGATCAGCCCCGACTTGCTGGCTGCATAGGCCGCCACCCCCGGGAATGCGCTGCTGTACCCCACGAATGTCGACGTGAAGATCACCGAGCCGGAGCCTTGCTGCACCATCTGTGCGAGCTGATGCTTGGCGCCCAGGAACGCCCCGGTCAGGTTGATGGCGATCGTGTCGGACCAGCCGCTCTCCGACACGCCCGTGCTCGGGCCGCCTTCTCCCAGCGTCCCCGCATTGTTGAACGCGACGTCGAGCCGACCGAACCGCCGAACGGCCGTCGCCACCAGCGCCTTGGCGTAATCCTCCGAGCGCACATCGCCCGCCACGGCCACGGCCTCTCCGCCGTCGGCGGCGATCTGCGCCACCAGCTGCTCGAGCTCGGGCGCGCGGCGCGCGCCCAGGACCACACGTGCGCCTTCCGCCGCGAACAGCAGCGCCGTCGCCCGGCCGATGCCCGAGCTGGCGCCAGTGACAATCGCGACCTTGTCCGTCAACCGTCCCATCATCATGCTCCCGTGCTGGACTGCTTTGACAATGGCCCTTGCCTTGCGTTCGGATTAGACGGCTGGTGGTGGATCTGACTTTCGGGTTTCTCGAACAATGATGAAGCTCGACAGCATCGCCACCTTCGTGGCCGTCGCGGAAGCAGGCTCGATCAGCGAGGCGGCGCGCCGCCTTCGCCTGGCGAAATCGGTTGTGAGCGGCCGGTTGGCCGAGCTCGAGCGGAACCTGGGGACGCCCCTGTTGCACCGCACGACGCGCCGCCTTTCGCTCACCGAGGACGGCGCCGCCTTTCTTGAGCGGGCGACCCGCATCGCGCGCGAAGTCGAGGAGGCGGCGGCCGAGCTGGCGGAGCGGCGCGGCACCCTCGCGGGCCCATTGCGGATCGCCGCTCCCGTAACCTTCGGCAGACTGCATCTGGGGCCGGCGCTCTACCCTTTTCTGGCCCAGCATCCCCGCATCGAGCTGACGCTCGAGCTCGACGACCGGCGTGTCGACGCCGCAGCGGACGGCTACGACGCGGTGGTGCGGCACGGTGCGGTCGCGGATTCCCGGCTCGTCGCCTGGCGGCTGGCCAGCAGCCGACGGGTGCTCGTCGCCGCCCCGAGCTATCTCGCCCGCGCGGGCGTGCCCAGGACGGTGGCCGAGCTGGAGCGGCACCACGGCATCTTCTACACCAACCGCGGTGCTGCCGACTGGCGCTTTCGGGGTGCGAGCGGTGCGGTGGTGGTGCGCGGCCGGTCCACGCTGCGGGT
Organism: Geminicoccaceae bacterium; assembly: GCA_044224255.1. Classification (GTDB taxonomy): domain Bacteria; phylum Pseudomonadota; class Alphaproteobacteria; order Geminicoccales; family Geminicoccaceae; genus Benzoatithermus. The sequence continues at coordinate 7,242 of JBGAKU010000154.1, read as the reverse complement.
CAACAATGGCGACGTGATGCGCGACGCCGCCATCGCCGGCCTCGGTCTGGCACTCCTGCCGACCTTCGCCATCGCCGATGCCCGCCGGAGCGGCGAGCTGCGCGTGGTGGAGCTGGAGGTCGAGCCGGAGAGCGAGTTCGTCTATATCGCCCATCCCGACGGCCGGCGGGCGTCGGCCAAGCTTCGCGCCGTGGCCGACCATCTGCGCGGCGTGTTCGGCGACCCGCCCTACTGGGACAGCCCCGAGCCGACGCTCAGCCGAGCTTGACCCGTGCGGGCGGGAGCCTGCTTCCGGCCAAGGCCCGGGTGTTCGTCGACTTCGTGACAGAGGTGTTTCGGCGCGAGCGCCTCGCCAAACGCTGCGTCGGCAGCACCGACTGACCCCGGCCAAACGACCGGCCACCCAAATTGGTTGCCGAAACAGAAGGAATTTGACGCAACAGTTGTGGAAAAGCGCCCGTGAGCGGTTGCGGCTGGGCCTAAGAATCGCTACTCTCCGAACGCTCCGTTCGCGTGCTTTGCCCGGTCCACCGGTAACCGAACTGGTCCGCAGCGATGCGTATGCGCGCTTCCTCACGCTTTACGGTTGCAGCCCTCGCTTCGTCCCCGACGGAGCGGGCATTTGCTTGACGACCAGCGACGGCGAGGTCTGCATCCCCTCGCCGTGTCACGGCCTGCCAGTACGGTAACAGCTCCATGAACGATCGGAACCGCGCCACCACCTTGCGGCTGCGTACGCCTACCGCGGCCCCTGCCATCGGGTCCGCGCCGCCCCGCAGCTTTACCGGGCCGGGTTCCCGGGTGGGGCTCGAGGTGCGCCGCACGCCACTGCAGACCTACATCCCGAACCGGCCCGACCCGACGTCCCGGGCGATCCTCGACGAGCTGGCCGCGCTCGGGCTGGCGGAGCCGGAAGAGCGCGACTAGCCCTCCAGGATCTCGGTCTCCGCGATCTCGATCCCGAAGCCGGACAGGCCGATATAGTGCCGCCGGTGGGCGGCCAAGAGACGGATCGAGCCGATGCCGAGGTCGCGGAGGATCTGCGCGCCGATGCCGACCTCGCGCCACTGCCGCATCCGCTTCTGGGCGCTTTCGTGCTCCTCCTCGCCCACGGCGCCCTCGCTGGTCGGCTGGGCCAGCACCGTGTCGCGCAGCAGGAGCAGCACGCCGCGGCCCTCCGCTCCAATGCGGGTCAGCGCCTGCGGGATCCCGCCACCACCGCCGAGCGCGTCGACCAAGGGCTGCTCGCGATGGATGCGCGCGAGCACGCGGTCACCGCCGGCCAGATCGCCGACCACCACCGCCACGTGCTGGATCGGGTCGAACGGCGTGGCATAGACGATGGCCGTCGCCGGCCCGACCACCGTGGCGATCTCGAAGCTGGCGACGCGGCGCACCAGCTGGTCCCGGCGCTGGCGATACTCGATCAGGTCGGCGATCGAGACGATGCGCAGGCCGTGCTCCTTGGCGAACTCGATGCAGCCGGGCAGGCGCTTGACCGTCCCGTCGTCGTTGACCAGCTCGGCCAGCACGCCGACGGTCTCGACCCCGGCGAGCCGGCACAGGTCGATCGCGGCCTCGGTGTGGCCGGAGCGGATCAGCACGCCGCCCTCGCGGGCGATCAACGGGAAGATGTGGCCGGGGCGGACGAAGTCCTCCGGACCGGCATTGCGGTTCGCGAGGCCACGGATCGTGCTGGTGCGCTCCTCGGCCGAGATGCCGGTGGTGAGCCCGTAGCGGTAGTCGACCGAGACCGTGAACGCGGTCTGCAGCGGGGCGTCGTTGACGCTCACCATCGGTGCCAGCCGCAGGCGCGCGGCATCGGTGCCGGTCAGGGGCGTGCACAGGATGCCGCTCGTGTGCCGCACCATGAACGCGATCTGCTCGGGCGTGGCGGTGGCCGCCGCCATGATCAGGTCGCCTTCGTTCTCGCGGTCGTCGTCGTCGACGACGATGATCATGCCGCCGGCCCGGATGGCCTCCACGGCGGATTCGATGCTGTCGAGCTCGCTCATGCCTGTCGCACGCCCATCGGAAAAGCGGTGCCTCAGGTGGCAGATCGCGGGCATGCCGTCGAGCGTGAATGACTCGAACGGCGACATGGGCCGGCAGATGAAGATCCTGGTCGCGGCCCCCGGCCGGCCCGAGTTCATTCAGGGCGAGTGGATCCGTCCTGGTGCCGCGGCAATCCACGTCAGCATCGATTGCATCGCCGGCCCGGATGGCAAGAGGCGGCTGGTTGACGACGTCGCGTACGACGCGGCCGCCGGCGTCGCCGGAGCGATCACGCCGCTGCCAGGGGGCGTCGGACCAATACGGAGGCCCATCTTCTCCTCCGCACTGCGCTGATCGGAGCGCGCGCTCGGCTTGGCTGAGATGCTGCGCTACTTCACGATCGAGCAGGGTCGCTTGCGCGCACTACCCACCAAGCCGCCTCGGCTTGCCGACCGATCGACGTCTGCCTGAATCGCCCAGCTGATTGATGCCTGTGTCGCCCTGAATTCCAACAGATCGGGGCCCTGAGTCGATCGCCGCGTCACGACATGATCAGTCCGCCATCCACGTTGACCGTCTGCCCGGTGATGTAGGCGGCATCGTCGCTGGCGAGAAAGGCCACAAGCGCGCCGACTTCCGCCGGAGTTCCAGCGCGCTTCATCGGAATACCCTCGACCCATTTCTTCATCAGCTCGCCGGGCCCGTAGTCACCAAGCATCTTGCCCCAGACCCGATCATTGTAGTCCCACATCTCGGTATGGATGATACCCGGACAGATCGCGTTCACCGTGATGCCCTCGGGGGCCAACTCCTTCGCGAGGCTCTGGGTCAGGCCGACGACGCCGAACTTCGAGGCAGCATAGTGTGGCGTGTAGATGAAGCCCTGCCGGGCCTGGCCGGAGGCGGTGTTGACAAGGCGGCCTCGGGTACCACTGGCGCGGAAGCGGCGCACCGCCTCTTGGCAGCAGAGGAAGACACCCTTGGTGTTTACGTCGAGGTTCAGATCCCACTCACGTTCGGTAAGATCCTCGACCTTCGCAATGGTGATGACGCCGGCGTTCTGGACGGACACTGAGATGGCACCCAGGCGCGCCTCGGCTTCCGCATAGGCCTGAGTGACCGCCCGCGGGTCAGTGACATCGAGCGGTAAGCCGATGACCTCGGCGCCGATCTCAACCGCGAGCGCGGCCGCAGCGTCCGACGTGTCCTGCTCGATCGCGGCGATCGCAACGCGGGCGCCCTCGGCGGCGAAACGGCTGGCAATGCCACGCCCGATCCCCTTGTTACCGCCGGTGATGAATACGGTCTGACCTACGAAGCGCTTCATCTCTTTCCCTCTTTCGTGTCTGGCACGAGCTATCCCGCGAGGCGGGCTGCGGTGAATTTGTCGGTGACGAGGACGTCGATCACGCCGGTGCGGAGCGCGCCCACGATAGCGAGAGTCTTCGAGGCACCGCCGGCTAGCGCCATGACCCGCGGAATGCGGGCGAGATCCTCGAGAGGTAGGCCGATTACCCGTTCGTCGAGTGGGGTCTTTACCGGCTGCCCCTGCAGGTCGAAGAATCGTAGGGACATGTCGCCCACCGCGCCGGCATCGGTCAGGGCGGCGAGCTCCTGTCGCGAGAAGATGTTGCCCGACCGGGTCAAGAGCTCGGACGGCTCGACCGCGCCAATCCCGATGATCGCGAGGCTGATGCTGCCGAAGAGGTCCATTGTCTCACGCACGAAGGGATCGGCGAGCATGACGAGCTTAGCCTCCCGCGAGGTAGCGACCCCTTGGACGGGCAGGAGCCGTGGCTCTGCGCCCGTCAGCCGTGCGAGCCGGGTGGTGAGCTGCGTCGCATGTGTTTGCACCGAGGGGTCACCCATGCCGCCCAGAGTCTGAACGACGTACTTCGCCTTGGTGCCCTTCAGCGGGTGGATATTGTCGACCATCCGCAGGACGGTCTCACTCCAGCTTGAGACCCCAATGATCTCGTCCTGCTTGAGGGTGACCTCAAGAAAATGCGCCGCACCTTCGCCGATTCGCGCCATGATCGCGCCTTCTCGGTCTTCGGTGCAGTCGACCACGATCGCCTCGCTGAGGCCAAAGCGCTCGCGCACTGCCGCTTCGAGGTCACTGAACGTGCCAGGGGGCGGGATGACCGTCGTGCGGACGATGTCTTCCTGCTCGGCTCGCTTCAGCATTCGCGAGATCGTGGCCTGTGACATGTGAAGGTGGTCGGCAATTTCCGCCTGCCGCTTCCCTTCGCCATGGTACATCTGGGCAACCCGGGCAATCAGGCGTAGTTCGTTGATCCGGCTCATCGTCATCCTAACGGTGAATTTTTATTCACCGATACCCTCTTCTCCGGGATACGTCGAGCGCGCGATCGCATCACGCCAAACGGCCAGCGGTCGAGACGAACCGGCCGGCTCGGGGGTCACCGTAGTGCCGGCACGGGGAAGCGCAGCGATGCTGTCGAGATCTGGCCAGACGCCGAGGGAGAGGCCAGCGAGATAGGCGGCGCCGAGCGCGGAGGCTTCGGGCGCGACGCGCTGGACCAAGGCATGGCCGAGGACGTTAGCGACGCATTGCATGAGAAAGTGGTTCCGGCTGGGGCCGCCATCCACGCAGAGAGAGCCCAGCGGCACCGGCGACTGAGTCCTCATCGAGGCGACGACATCGTGCACCTGGAACGCCATCGAGTCGGTCACGGCCCGGGCCAAATCCGCGCGGGTCGTGTTGAACGTGATCCCGCAGAAGAGAGCTCGGGCATCGGACTGCCAATAAGGCGCACCGAGACCTACGAAGGCGGGGACAAAGCCGGCGGCACCGGTCTCGCCGGTCGCTGCGAGATCGGTCAGGGCCTGCACGTCGGGCAGACCGAGCAGCCCCACCATCCAGGGCAGGGCCGCCGCGGAGACGAGGATGTTCCCCTCGAAAGCGTAGGTCGCCCGCCCGCCGATCTGCCAGGCGATCGTCGTCGTGATGCCCCGTTCAGGAGCGACGAATTCCGGCAGCGTCATCATGATCGAAGAGCCGGTGCCGAAGGTTACCTTGCCATCCCCCGGATGGAATGCGCCGTGCCCGAAGAGGGCGGCGTGGCTGTCGCCGATGGCGGCCCGTACCGGGATGCCGTCGGGCAGGCCCGGCACGCCTCGGGTCGCGCCGAAGTCGGCGGCGCTGTCGCGGACTTCCGGCAGGCACGAGAGCGGCACGCCGAACAGGTCGCTCAGCTCATCGCTCCAGCACTGGCGGCCGAGATCGAACAGCTGGCTGCGGGCGGCGTTGGAGGCGTCGCAGGCATGGACCGCGCCGCCGGTGAAGCAATGGATCAGCCACGAATCGATGGTGCCGAGGCGAACGGCGCGCCCGGAGGGGACACGGTCGAGCAGCCACCTCATCTTCGGTCCCGGAAACATCGGGTCGATCGGCAGACCGGTGAGCGACAACACGCGTGCCGCGTGGCCAGCGGCATTCAGTGCGGCGCAGGCAAGAGCACTGCGGCGGCATTGCCAGCTGACGACAGGGCCGAGTGGCTCGCCAGTCGCGGCGTCCCAGACGGTGACCGACTCGCGCTGGTTGGAGATCGCGACGCCGACGATTTCGACCTCGGGGCCGGCGGACCGGCAAGCAGCGACTGCCTCGAGAACGGACTCCCATATGCGCCGGGGACTCTGCTCGACCCATCCGGGTTGCGGATGCTCGATACCGACGGGTGAGGCGCCGCGCGAGAGGATCTCGCCTTCCGTGGAAATGAGCACGGCCTTCGAGTTGGTCGTTCCCTGATCGATGGCGAGGAGGGCCGGGGTCATGGCGTTCTTCCCTGATCGTGCTTGAGGAGCGGCGGACGGGCCGCTGCTACCTTGATGAGCATGCGCCTCAGGCGTTCGCCATCTTGCGGGCAATGAGCGCCTGTGCGGCATCGGCGACAGCCGCGGGGGCCATCCCAAACTCATCGAGCAGGAACTCGGCCGAGCCGGTGGGTGCGAAGATACCCGGGACACCAAGGATCTTCATGGGCACCGGCAATTCGGCTACCACAACCTCGGCAATGGCAGAGCCCAGGCCGCCATAGACCGAATGCTCCTCCGCCGTCAGGATCGCGCCGGTCTCGCGCGCGGCGGCCACCACGGCCTCAATGTCCATCGGACGCACCGTGGCCATGTTGAGCACCCGTGCCTCGATGCCGCGGGCAGCGAGGATCTCCGCGGCCTTCACCATCCGGTGGGTGAGCGTGCCGTTCGCGATCAGCGTCAGGTCGCTGCCATCACGCAGCAGATTGGCGCGGCCGAGCTCGAACGTGTGGCCTTCCGGCAGGAGGTCCGGAACGCCGACGCGAGACAGGCGCAGGAACACCGGACCCGGATAGCATGCGGCCCATGCGACGGCGGCGGCAGTCTCGATCGAATCGCAGGGTGCTACCACCGGAAGGTTCGGCAACACGCGGATCCAGGCGAAGTCCTCGATGGAGTGATGTGTCGGGCCGAGCTCGCCATAGGCCATGCCCGAGGAGATGCCGACCAGCTTCACGTTGGCGTTGGAATAGGCGATGTCCGCCTTGATCTGCTCGAGCGCCCGGCCGGTCAGGAAGGGTGCGGCGCCGCAGACGAAGGGCAGCAGACCGCCATTGGCCAGGCCAGCGCCTACGCCAACCAGGTCCTGCTCGGCGATGCCGACATTGATCAGTCGCTCCGGCCATTTCGACTTGAAGCCGCCGAGCTTCGACGAACCGACGGAGTCGTTGCAGACTGCGACGATCCTGTCGTCGTCGGCGGCGAGCCGCTCCAGCACCGCGGTGAATGCATCACGGCAGTCATGCAGCTCGGGGGCAGCAAGAATCTCGCTCATTCCATCACCTCCGCGAGTTCGGCCATTGCGATCTTGTATTGTTCGGCGTTCGGCACTTTGTGGTGCCATTCAACCCGGTCCTGCATGAAGGAAATGCCCTGCCCCTTGTTGGTGTGGGCAACAATGCAGTGCGGGCGGGTGCCGCGATGCTCCAGGGCCGGGACGATCTCGGCCATGTCGTTGCCATTGATCTCGGTCACTTCCCAGCCGAACGCCTCGAGCTTCGGCCGTAGTGGCGCGAGGTTGTTCGTGTCGCTCAGCGCCGCACCCTGTTGGAAGCGGTTGTGGTCGATGATGAGGGTCAGGTTGTCGAGCTTGAACTGCGCGGCGGCCATGATGGCCTCCCAGTTCGAGCCCTCCTGCATTTCGCCGTCGCCGGTCATCACATAGGTGTGCCAGCCCGCCCCCTGGAG
>JBGAKU010000153.1:0-15097 GCA_044224255.1 Geminicoccaceae bacterium | reverse complement strand
TTATGGGTAACTGAAAGCGTCATCGGCCGCTTACGCTGAGCAAGGAGCCACGAGACCATCTGCCACGGCCGGCTCGCGGCAGGATCAGGACAAATAATGGTCGCGCGGCGGCCAGGGCGGCGGGGCGGGCTCGCCCAGGGCATCGAGAACCGAGATCTCGCAAGCGCGGCACAGGCTGTCGAGCGCCAGATCGTTGGCTTCGGTGCCGAAGGGATCCTCGAGCTCCTCGGACAGACGGTCGAGGCCGAAGAAGGTGTAGGCGATGAGCGCGGTGAAGAGCGGTGTCGCCCAGCCGGTGGAGGCGACGAGGCCCAAGGGCAGCAGCAGGCAGAAAAGATAGGCCGTGCGGTGCAGCAGGAGTGTGTAGGCGAAGGGCAAGGGCGTGCCGGCGATGCGCTCGCACCCGGCCTCGACCAGGGTGAGGGCCGTCAGGCGTTCCTCGAGGATGCGGTGGCCGATCGGATCGAGGGCACCTGTCCGTCGCGCCGCGGCGAGTTCGCTGCCCAGCCGGCGCAAGGCTTCGGTGGCGGAATGCGGCGGGTCCGGGAGGAAACTGCCGGCCTCGCCCCGCGCATCGATGCCCCGCAGCCTGCCGCGCAACAGATGGCAGAAGGCGAGAAAGCACATCAAGAAGCGGCGACGTAGCAGCGGATCGGGCAGCAGCGCTTCGGTGGCACGCGGCAGCGTGCGGGCCTCGGCGACGAGCTGGCCCCAAAGGCGCCGGGCTTCCCACCAGCGGTCGTAGGCCGCGTTGTTGCGGAAGCTCAGATAGACCGAGAGGGTGACGCCAACGAGAGCGAAGGGTGCCACGCCAGCGTTCGAGAAGCCGAGATCGAGGACGCGGGTCACCACCACGACGCCCGCGGCATAGAGCGCGAAGCCCAGGATCTGCGGCAGGACGCGGGCGACGATGGAGCCGCGCCAGACGAACAGCAGCCTCAGGTCACGTGGACGCTCACGGTCGATCATCGCGGCGAGCCATCGCCGATGACCGTCACATCGTCACAGCCCCAGGCAGACATATTTCAGCTCGACATACTCTTCCACCCCGTGGCGCGAGCCTTCGCGGCCGACGCCCGACAGCTTCACGCCGCCGAACGGGGCGACGGCGGTTGAGATCAGACCAGTGTTGACGCCCACCATCCCATACTCCAGTGCCTCGGCGACGCGCCAGACGCGGGAGAGATCGCGGGCGTAGAAATAGGACGCAAGGCCGAACTCGCTGGCGTTGGCCTGGGTGATCGCGTCGGCCTCGTCCGCGAACGGATAGATCGCCGCGACCGGGCCGAAGGTCTCCTCGCGGGTGATCTGCATGGCAGGGGTGGCGCCGGTCAGGACGGTGGGCGCGTAGAAATTGCCGCCGAGCGGGTAGCGCCGGCCGCCGAGGCGGAGCTCGGCGCCGTGCGCCAGGGCATCGGCGACATGCGCCTCGACCTTCGCGACCGCCTGCGCGTCGATCAGGGCCCAAGAACGCTTGCGGGTCGAGGCCGTTGCCGACCGTGAGCTTCGTGACGGCGGCGGTCAGCTTGTCCGCGAAGGCATCGTGGACGCCCTGCTGGACGTAGAACCGGTTCACGCAGACGCAGGTCTGGCCGTTGTTGCGGTACTTGGCGATCAGGGCACCCTCGACCGCAGCGTCGAGATCGGCATCGTCGAAGACGATGAACGGCGCGTTGCCGCCAAGCTCCAAGCCGAGCTTCTTGATGGTCGGCGCGCACTGGGCATAGAGGAGCTGGCCGGTGCGGGTCGAGCCGGTAAAGCTGAGGACGCGCACCAAAGGATCAGCGGTCAAGGCACCGCCGATGGCCACGGCATCTCCGGTCACGATCGAGAACAGGCCGGCGGGCAGGCCGGCGCGCTCGCCCAGCACGGCAAGTGCTATCGCCGAGAACGGGGTCTGCGGCGCCGGCTTCAGCACGAAGCCGCAGCCCGCCGCGAGGGCCGGGCCGGCCTTGCGGGTCACCATGGCGTTCGGGAAGTTCAAGGCGTGATCGCCGCGGCGACACCGACCGGCTGGCGCAGCACGAGCAGACGCTTGTCCCGCTGGTGGCCGGGAATGATCTCGCCGTCGATGCGCGCAGCCTCCTCGGCGAACCATTGCAGGAAGCTCGCACCGTAGAGGATCTCGCCTTTGGCCTCGGCGAGCGGCTTGCCCTGCTCGAGCGTGAGGATCAAGGCGAGGTCGTCGGCGGCCTCGACGCACAAGGCGTGCCAGCGATACAGGATATCGGCGCGCTCCCGCGCGCGGTGGGGCGGCCCAGTCCTTTTGGGCGGCCATGGCGGCGGCGATGGCGGCATGCGCCGCCTCGGCGCGCAGCCGGGGCACCCGGCCCAAAGGCGCGCCGGTGGCGGATTCAAGATCGGCTCGGCCTCGGCCGAAGCCTCGATCCAGCGGCCGGCGACGGGAACGGCCTCGCGGAAGAGGGCGGGATCGCGCAGGCGCCCAGGGTGCCACAGTCAGCAGAAGACATGGGCACCGCCGGGTCGAAGGTGAGCCGCACCGTCTCGCCGCGGCTGAGGCTGGTCGCGGCCTCGTGGCCGAAGGGCACCGACGAGGGCCTCGCCCCGCTCGGTGACGGTGGCGACGTGGAAATTGTTGCCGAGAAAGGTGACGTCCGCGACGGTCACGGGAAGACCCTCGCCAGTGCCGCGCGCGAGATTGATCCGCTCGGGGCGCAAGAGCAGCGTGGCTGCACCGGGCCGGGCGGCACCGTGGACGGGAACGCCCCGGACCAGCGCGTCGCCGACGCGTAGGTCGGCATGGGCACCTGTGGTCGCGATCACCTCCGAGGCCAGGATGTCGCTGTCGCCGATGAACTCGGCCACGAAGCGGGTGGCGGGATTGGCGTAGAGCTCGGTCCCGGTGCCGACTTGGTCGATCCGGCCGTGGCTGAAGACGGCGATCCGGTCCGAGAGCCTGAGCGCCTCCTCCTGGTCGTGCGTGACGTAGAGGATCGTCACCTCGGTCTGCTGGTGGATGCGCCGGATCTCGTGCTGGATCTCCTCGCGCAGCTTCTTGTCCAGCGCCGACAGCGGCTCGTCCATCAAGAGCACCGGGGGGTCGTAGGCGAGGGCCCGGGCCAGTGCCACGCGCTGCTGCTGACCACCCGACATCTTGGCGACCTTGCGGTCCTCGAAGCCCTCGAGGCGGACCAGGCGCAGCATCTCGCGGACCTTGGCGTCGATCTCGGCCTTCGGCCGCCGGCGGACCTTGAGCGGGAAGGCGACGTTCTCGCCGACGGTCATGTTCGGGAACAGGGTGTAGCGCTGGAAGACCATGCCGATGTTGCGCTGGTGCGAGGGCCGGTCGAGCAGCGTGCGGCCGTTGAGCAGGATGTCGCCGCGGGTCGGCTGCTGGAAGCCGGCCAGGATGTAGAGCGTGGTGCTCTTGCCCGAGCCCGAGGGGCCGAGGAAGGTCAGGAACTCGCCCTGCCTGATGTCGAGCGTGACGTCGTGGACGGCCACGACGTCGCCGAACTCCATGCGCAGGCCCTGGATCTGCAGGTAGGGCGGGCTCATCGGGCGTCTCCTTTGCGGAACAGGGCGGCGAGGATCATCAAGACGAGGGTGAGCACCACGAGCAGCGTCGAGGCGGCGGCGATCACCGGGGTCAGGTCCTGGCGCAGCGTGGTCCAGATCTTCACGGGCAGGGTCTGCAGCGTCGGGCTCGACATGAAGATGGCCAGCACCACCTCGTCCCAGGACATGAGGAAGGAGAAGATCGCGCCGGCAAACAGGCCGTGGCTGATCGCCGGCAGGGTGACGCGCAGCTTGGCCTCGAGCGGCGTGGCGCCGCAGAGGATGGCGGCATCCTCGATCGACTTGTCGAAGCCCTCGAGCGCGCCGGCGATCGCGATGATCGCGAACGGAAGCGCGATGATCGTGTGGGCGATGACGAAGCCCATGAAGGTGCCGTTCAGGCCGAGCTTCAGCGAGAAGGCGTAAAGCGCGACGGCAAAGACGACCACCGGCAGGATCATGGGGTCAGGAACAGGGCGCGCAGGGCCTCCACGCCACGGAATCGCCCGCGGACGAGGCCGAAGGAGGCGAGAAGGCCGAGAATGACCGACGAGACGGTCACGACGAGCCCGATCTTCAGTGAGGTGAGCGCCGCCTCGATCCAACGCGGATCGGCGAAAAGATCCTGGTACCATTTCAGCGTCCAGCCCGGTGGCGGAAAGAGGAGCCACTTGGAGGAGCCGAAGCTGAGCGCCACGATGAAGAGGATCGGCAGGAGCAGGAAAAGGGCGACAAGAAGCGTGAACAGGACGAGCGGCCACTTCCAGGCGCCGAGGCCGTTGAAATTCAAGAGCATGTCAAGCACCTCCCATGCGGCGGGTGCCGAAGAGCCGGAGCTGCAGGGCGTAGAGCCCGAGGGTGATGACGAGAAGGACGAAGGCCGCGGCCGCCCCCATGCCCCAGTTGACGAGGGACTGGACGAACTGGGCGATCAGTTCGGCCAGCATCATGTTGGCGGTGCCGCCGAGGAGCGCCGGGGTGACGAAGTAGCCGAGCGACATGACGAAGACCATCAGCGCCCCGGAGAGGATGCCGGACAGGGCGAGCGGCAAAAGGACGAGGCGCAGCGCTTGGCCACGGGTGGCGCCGCAGAGCGCTGCCGCCTGGAGGATCGCAGGGTCGATCGCGCGGATGACGCCGGTCAGCGGCAGGATCACGAAGGGCAGCATGATGTAGCTCATGCCGATCGTGACGCCGACCAGGTTGTTCACCAGCGCCAGCGGCTCGTGGATCAGGCCGAGCGACATCAACCACTTGTTGATGACGCCGGTGCGCTGGAGAAGGACCATCCAAGCATAGGTCCGGGCGAGCAGGTTGGTCCACATCGAGAGGATGAGGATCGCGAACACCACTTGGCTCCAGCGGCGCGGCATGATCGCCAGCATCCAGGCGACCGGAAAGCCGACCACGACCGCGATCAGGGTGACGAGGCCGGAGACGAGGAAGGTGTTGAGGAAGATCCGCAGGTAGGTCGTCGAGCCGAAGAGCTGGCATAGTTCTGAGGCCCAGCTCAGGTTCGGTCACGCGCTGCGCAGCAAAAGAGGGCCGCCACCGGCAGGACGAAGAAAGCCAGGACGAGGAGGAGCGCCGGGACGGCATAAGCGAAGCCGCTCGGTCTGGTTTGGCTGGTCGCGGCGGCGGCGGGGAGGGCCGTGGGATCGGACGGACATGACTGCTCTCCGGCTCGGGGGGGGAGGGCCCGCACGGGCCCCGGGTGGAGCCGGCGGGGCGCGTCACTGGGCCGCCGGGCATGCAGCGCTCGCCGATGGCGTCGCGGTTCTGGGCCCAGTAATCCATATCGGCATTGACCTGGGTTGCGGCCTGCTGGTCGGGCAGGGTCTTGCGCATCGCCGCGTCCATCAGGGCCGGCGAATCGAGGTTGATCGGGGCGTAGCCGGTGGCGGCCGCCATCTCGGCCTGGGCCTTCGGGCTGGTGGCGAGTGCGATGAACTGCATCGCCTCGGCCTTGTTCGGCGCGCCCTTCGGCACGACCAGGCTGTCGGCGGCGGTGATGTTGGCGTGCTCCCAGGAGGTCGCGACGGTGACGCCCGATTCCGCCAGGGCCGTCAGGCGGCCGTTCCAGAAGAAGCTGCCCATCGGCGCTCCGGCCGAGGCGGGAGTGCTGGGACTGGAGCACCCGAGGACCACCAGATGATGTCGCTCTTGATCGTGTCGAGCTTCTTGAACGCTCGGTCAAGGTCGAGTGGGTAGAGGTTCGCCTGGGGCACGCCATCGGCGAGGAGTGCCGCCTCGATCACGCCGGGGGCGGACCATTTGTAGAAGGTGCGCTTGCCCGGAAACTTATTGGTATCGAAGAGATCGGCCCAGGTGGCCGGGCATTCCGCGACCGCGCTGGTTGCAGCCGATCACGAAGGAATAATAGAAGCTGCCGACCGAATGGTCGGTGACGAAGCGCGGATCGAGCCTGGACTTGTCGATCACCGTGAAGTCGAGCGGCTCCAGCAGGCCGGCCGTGCCGGCCTGGACAGCATAGTCGCCCTCGACGTCGACCACGTCCCAGCTGACGTTGCCCGACTCCACCATCGCCTTGATCTTGCCATAATCGGTCGGGCCATCCTGCAGGACGTTCGTCCCGGTCTCGGCGGCAAACGGCTTCGCCCAGGCGGCGGTCTGCGCGTCCTGCGTGGTGCCGCCCCAACTGGTGAACACCATGTCCGCGGCGGTGGCCGGAAATGCGGCCGTGACGAGAAGGCTTGCGAGGGTGATCTTCAGGCGCATGTTAGCTCTCCCAGCTTAGTTGTGGTCGGCGTCAGACGAGCGTCGGCACCGGTGAGAAGGATGCCGGCTTCATGATCTTGGTCTCCGCGGTCTCGATCAGGTCGCGGATGCGCGGCAGGAAGTCTTGCCATTCCGGATCGGCATTCAGTCGGGCGCGGCGCGCCTCGCGGTCGTCGAGCGAGGCGAAGGCCCAGATGTGGACGATCTGGTTGATCGGCCCGATCTCGGAGGAATAGTAGCCAACCAGCGTACCGAGATGGCGGCGCTGGATCTGATTCCTTCGAGACCGCAGCAAGATAGGCCGGGATACCGCCGTTCTTCAGCCGGTAGGTACGGATCTCGATGAACATCAGCGCATCACAAACGGGTCGGGGATGGGCTCATCCGAGGTGCGCAGCCAGACGGTCTTGGTGCGCGTGTAGTCGAGGGCTGCGGCCAGGCCGCCCTCGCGGCCCTGGCCGGACAGGCCGTAGCCGCCAAAGGGCGCGATCGGCGACACGGCGCGGTAGGTGTTGATCCAGACGATGCCGGCGCGTATCGCGCGGATCATCCGGTGGCCGCGGGCGAGATTGCGGGTGAAGACGCCAGCGGCGAGGCCGAAGGGGGTGTCGTTGGCGAGCGCGATCGCCTCGGCCTCGGTGTCGAAGGAGACGACCGAGAGGACGGGTCCGAAAAATTCCTCGGCCAGTGCTGGCGCCGACGTGCCGTCGCAGTCGAGGATGGTCGGGCGCCAATACCAGCCGGGGCCCTCGACCGGACCGCCGGTGATACGGCGCGCGCCGGATGCTTCGGATCGTGAGATCAGGTCGGCGACATGCATGCGCTGGCGCTCTGTCGCGAGTGGGCCGACTTCGGTTGCCATGTCGAGCGGTGAGCCGATCTTCGCGGCCTCGACGCTCTCCTTCAGGCGGGCGAGGAAGGCGTCCTTGGCGCCACGCTCGACAATGAGGCGCGAGCCGGCGACGCAGCTCTGCCCCGTCGCGGCGAAGACACCGGCGACCTGGGCGTTGGCGGCACTGTCGAGATCGGCGTCGGCGAACACCACGAAAGGCGACTTGCCGCCGAGTTCCAGCGAGGTGGAGGCCAGATTCTCGGCCGAGTTGCGCACCACCGCCCGCCCGGCATTCGGCCCGCCGGTGAAGGCGATGTGATCGACGCCCGGGTGGCGCGTCAGCGCGCTGCCACAGGTAGGGCCGAAGCCGGTGATGACGTTGACGACGCCGGGTGGGAAACCCGCCGCGTGGACGAGACGAGCGAACTCGAGCAGCGGGCCGGGACCGTCCTCCGAGGCCTTGACCACCAACGTGCAGCCGGCGGCCAGCGCCGGGCCGATCTTCACCGCGGCGAGGAAGAGCTGGCTGTTCCAGGGCACGATCGCCGCGACGACGCCCACCGGCTCGCGCCGGGTCCAGACCTCCATGTCCGGCTTGTCGATCGGCAGGTGCGCGCCTTCGATCTTGTCGGCGAGGCCGGCATAGTAGCGGTAGTAGTCGGCGACATAGGCGATCTGCGCCGAGGTCTCGCGGATGATCTTGCCGGTATCACGGGTCTCGATCTCGGCGAGGGTCGCGGCGTTCTTCGCAACGAGGTCGGCGAGGCGGGCGAGCAGCTTGCCGCGCGCGGTTGCCGTCATCGCGGGCCAGGAACCGGAAGTGAAGGCGCTCCTTGCGGCCGCCACGGCACGATCCACGTCGCCCTCGCGCGCCTCGGGCATCTCGGCCCAGGCTTCTCCGGTGGCGTGCCGGATCGAGGCTCGTAACGGGCCTCGCCGCCGTCCTCGAAGACACCATTGATGTACTGCTGGAACCGAGTCATGGCGCTTACCCGAATGCTGGCATGACATCGGCGATGAACCGCTCGAGCGACGCCTTCTTGCGCTCGAAGCTCATGCCGGTGTCGATCCAGAACGAGTATTCGTCGTACCCCATGGCTTCGTAGGACTTGAGGCGGGCGATGACGGTTGCGGCATCGCCGATCACGTTGTTCTTCCGCATGATCTCGGGCGAGATCATCGGATTCTTCAGATCGTCTTCCGAGAGCGGGCTCATCAGACCCTGATTGATGATGCGCTCGTTCTTGAACCAGGCGAAAAAGTAGTTGTAGTAGACCGAGATCTCGTTTGCCGCCTGTTCGATGTCCGCCTCGTCCGAGCCGACATAAGTGTGGCGGAGCAGCATGATCTTCGGTCGCGGCATCTCCGGGGATTTGGCGCAGGCTGCCTCGAACCGCTCCATCAGGCTGGTGACTTCCTCGTCGCCCTGCCAGAGCGGGGTCACCTGGACGTTGCAGCCATTCGCGACGGCGAACTCATGGCTGTTCGGGTCACGCGCCGCCACCCAGATCGGCGGGTGCGGCTGCTGGATCGGCTTCGGCGCCGAGGTGGTCTTCGGGAACTGCCAGAACTCGCCCGAATGGGCATAGTCGCCTTCCCAAAGCTTCTTCACGGCCGGAATCAGCTCGCGCATCCGCTGGCCGGCATTCCAGGCGTCGAGGCCGGGCATGATGCGCTCGTACTCGAAGGAATAGGCGCCGCGGGCGATGCCGAGATCGAGCCGGCCGCCGGTGATGACGTCCGTCATCGCCGCCTCGCCGGCGAGCTTGATCGGGTGCCAGAACGGAGCGATCACGGTGCCGGTGCCCAGGCGCGCCGTCTTCACCCGGCTCGCCAGGTCGGCGAGGTTGATGAAGGGATTGGGCGCGATGGTGAAGTCCATCCCGTGGTGCTCGCCGGTCCAGATCGAGGTCATCCCGCCCCGGTCGGCGATCTCGGCAAGTGCCACGAACTCCTCGTAGAGTTCGCCGTGGCTCTGCTCCGGGGTCAGGCGCTCCATGTGGACGAAGAGGGAGAACTTCATGGGCGTCATGCCTTCCTGCCGAGGGGATGGGTGCGTCCGGAGGCTTCGTTGCCGAAGTAGACGCTGAAATTGCCGAGCGCGCTCTCGGCCGCGAAACGGCGCACCACGTCCCGCGTCGGGCTGTCCGCGATTCGGTCGAGCGGCACGTCGGCGAACGGGAAGAACCGGCCGGCGGCCGGATCGCCGATGCCGGCATCGCAGCGGTAGACGATATGCTGGCGCCGGGTCGCGCGGTTCTCATAGACGGAGTAGACGAAGCCCACATGGGTCGGCAAGCCGACGGTCCGCAACAGGAAGGCGCGCAGCGCCTGCGGATCGTTCGCCTCGTCGATCGGCGCCTCGGGCAGGGTCAGCGGGCCTTCATCAGGGCCAAGCAGCAGGATCGCGCCGTCGCGCTCGATCACCGCGCCCGCCACCGCCTCGCCCTGCGCCGCCGCGGCGAGGGCGTCGCCGAGCGTGCTCGGCTTCACGTAGGCGCCCCGGGCGTAGCCGAGCCCGTTCGCGCCGGCGTCGGCGAAGGCCTCGACCCGCCCGATCAGGATCGCGTGGTCGCCCGCGTCGATCACCTCGTGCATGGCGCAGTCGAACCAGGCGGCCGCGCCCGCGATCACCGGCGCGCCATGGGGCCCGAAGGCCCAGTCGACGGCGGCGAAGCGGTCGTCGGAGGGGCGGGCGAAGGTGTTCGACACCGCTTCCTGCGCTTCCGCGAGGATGTTCACGGCGAAGCCCGCGGCCCCGGTCAGGGCGGCGTAGTTCGACGAGCGCCGCGCCAGGCAGACCAGCAGCAGGGGCGGGTCGAGCGAGACGGAGGCGAAGGAATTCGCCGTGAAGCCGATGGGCCGGCCCTCGGCGTCCTTGGCGGTGACCACCGTCACCCCGGTCAGGAAGGCCCCGAAGGCGTTGCGCAGGGCGCGCGGGTCGATGGGCGCGGTCATTGCAGGACCTCCTCGGCGAGCCAGGTGCGGAGTGCGTCGTTGACGGCGGCGGGCGCGGTCATCGGGACCATGTGGCCATGGCCCTCGATCACCACGGCCCGGCCACGAGGGGCGGCCGTCGCCATCCGACGAGCCATTGCTGGAGTGGAGTTGGCGTCCAGCGCACCGGTCAGGAACAGTGCGGGCTGTGCGACGTGCGGCCAGACGTCGGCATAGGTTGCGTCGCCAGTGGCAAAGGCGGTGTATGCCGTCGCGTAGCCGTCGGCATCCACTGCATCGAGCCACTCCCGGACAAGCAGATAGGCGGGGTTGGTGCGGTCCTCCCCGAACCAGCGAGCGAGCGGTCCGGCGCTGTCGCACTCGCCGTTCCGCAGGGCCTCGGCGCGGGCGCGTACGGCGGCGGCGGCCTCGGGCGTGCGACGGTGGACGCCGCAGAGGAGACCCACGCGGGCGAGGCGGTCGGGATGCTCGGCGACCATGCCGCCGGTGATGAGCGCGCCCATCGAATGGCCGGCGAGGCTCGCCCGCTCGAGCGCCAGATCATCGAAGACCTGCGCCAGCCAGGCGACGAAGTCCGGCAGCTGAGCGCCCATGGGCAGAGGGGCGCTGCCGCCATGACCGGGCATGTCCAGGGCGATCACCCGGTGCGTCGCCGAGAGTCCTTCGATCTGTGCGGCCCAGGCATCGAGCCGCAGTCCCACCCCGTGGATGAGAACGAGGGGCTCGCCCGCGCCCACCGCCACGTAGGCGGTGCCGGAACGGGTCTCAGACCGCGGCGGGATTGTGTACGTCACGGCCGAGATCCTTCAGATCCTGGTAGCGGTCGCCGATCCGGTGGTGCGGGCGCCCCCCGACGGAGGCACCGAGCGCGACGATGATCTCATCGGCGGCCGGTGCATCCGGGATGGCAGTCTGAATCGTCAGGTAATGCGAGCGGCGGCCCTCATCGTTCTTGTCCATGAGCGGGATCATGACGGGAGCATTCGCCGGTCCGCGGGTGTTGCAGAAGGCGAGGTAGGACTTGGCTCCGACCGCCTCGCGATAGTGGTTGCCGAAGCGCAGCGTGTGGATCAGCGCCGAAGCATGCTCGAGCTCGCCGTCGAGCCCGACGACCGCCGCCTTGCCGTAGCCTTCGACGGCCTCGCCCGAGCCGACGGCGTCGATGATCATCTTCGTCAGCGTCGCGCCGAGGACCGGGGCAACCTCATGGATGGCCGGTTTCAGATCCTCGACATAGCCGAGGCCGGCCCAGGGATTCTTCACCACCGCGAGCGCCGCGTAGAGGCGCAGTGGCATCGGCGCTGCCTTGCCGCCCTCGATGACGATCGTCTCCACCTGCAAAAGGGTCTTTCGGATCTGGACGGGCACGGATCGCGCTCCCACTTTCAATTCGACAGTCTTACGGTCTTATGGTATACCAAAATTCCGTTGTCAAGAGCTGTCAATGGCCCCGGGCGCGGGGTATGGAGGGCGGATGAACGAGTACGATCACAATCTGGATGCCCTACGCATCGACACGCCGCCGGTAACCTTGCGGGCCATGGCGCTGGAGCGGTTGCGGCGGGCTATCATCTCGGGCGTCTTCAAACCGGGGCAGCGCCTCGTGGAGCGCACGCTCTGCGAGCAGCTCGGTGTCAGCCGATCGGTGATTCGAGAGGTGATCCGGCATCTGGACGCCGAGGGCCTCGTGACCACCGCAGGGCAGGGGCCGATGGTTTCGCGACTGGCCTGGGATGACGCACGCCAGATCTACGAGATCCGGGCCGCCCTTGAGGCAGCCGCCGTCGAAGCCTGCGCCCGCATCGCTGACGATGCCGTGAAGGCTACCCTGCGGGCCGCGGTGGAAGCGATCGAACGCCATGCCGCCAGGAGCGACTGGATGGCCGTCCTGGAGGCCACCGAGCAGTTCTACGGAACCATTTTCGCCACCGGCGGACACCCGATCGCGGGGGAGATCGTCCGCCGCCTCAACGGCCGCATCGCCCAACTCCGGGTGCTTACCCTGGGCTCGGAGAACCGCCAGGTCACCGGGCCACGCCGCATTCGGGACATCTTCGAAGCGATCGCCGAAAATCGCGCGGCCGCCGCCGGCAAAGCATGTCGCATGCACATCCGCGAGGCATGCTCGATCGCGGAGCGCCTGCTCGCGGAGCAGCGCGCCTAGATAAGGTCACGACGCCTACCTGCCGTCACCAAGGATTGCCGTCCCGCAAGGAAAGGAGCGAGCGATGCGACCGGACCTCTTTGAGATTGGCCTCACGCAGCGCAAGGCCACGCTCGGTGCCGACTATGTCGAGAAGAATCTTGCGGCCGCCGACGACTTCACCCGTCCGTTCCAGGAGGCGATGACCGCCTGGTGCTGGGGCTTCGGGTGGGGCGACGAGACCATCGACCCCAAGACCCGCTCGATGATGAACCTCGCGATGATCGGCGCTCTGGGCAAGATGCACGAATGGGAGCTCCACTGTCGCGGCGCGCTGAACAATGGTGTCAGCCGCGAAGAAATCCGGGCGATCATCCACGTGATCGGGATCTACTGCGGCGTACCTCAGGCGCTCGAGTGCTTTCGGGTCGCACGGACGGTTCTGCAACCGCCGCCGGATTCGAAACCGACTTCAGAAAAGGGCCCTTGATCTGCAAGGGGCCAGCTGATCGCCACCCTTCGGCGACGACCAGATGAGCGGCAGCTGCTACGACATTCCCTCGTGTTCAGTGCCGCCGAGCGCTGCAGCCCCTACGGCATCGATATCGATGCGGCGTTGTTCGCTCAGAGCCAGGCCGAGAACTGCCAGGTCTTTGGGATGATCGGCAGTTCGGCCTGGAAGCGGGATGGGCGTTCGATGCCGATATCGGTGCTCCTGCCTCGTGAGGAGCACCGAGGATGTCCTGGACGCCCGGGCGGCGCCGTCGCCACGCGCCGGCCCTTGCCGAGGCGGTTCGCGCGAACGCGACCGTCCGTCCCGCCGCCACCATCGAGGTGATCGACCTGCCGGCGCGGACCGGCCGACCCCGGCTGTGGTCGACGCCGACCATGGTCCAGGCGCTGTGGTGGCTGTGCCGGGCCGGCGCGGCCTGGGCGCTGCTCCCGAGCTCCTGCCCGCCGCGGCAGACGATCGGCAGCCGCCTGGAGCGCTGGGTGCGGCTGGGCGTGCTCGAGCGCGCGCTCGCGGTGCTCGATGCCCGCCTCCGCCTGGCGCGCGGGCGCAACCGGCGGCCCTCGGCCGGCATCCTCGACACCCGGAGCGTGCGCGCCGGCCCCCAGGCCGGCCCGCGCGGCCAGGACGCGAACAAGAAGGTCCCTGCCGGCCCGCCGGACGCGGGCCGGTTCTGCTGGGCAGACCGGATCGACGGCGCTGCCGCCGATGGCCGCGAGCGTGGGCTCCCGGCCGACACCGAGGGCCTGGTCCAGGCGTTGCGCGTCGTGCCGGCCTCGGTCCAGGCCAGGGACACCCCGGCCCCCATCGCGCCGGAGCCGGCGGCGGGCGGCCTGCGCAAGGTCCGGGCCGACCTCGCCTGCGCCGGCGAGCGCGCCGCGGCCCCGCTGGCCCGCCACCGCCTCGACCTCGAGCCGGTCGGGCGCAGGGACGAGACAGGCTTCGCGGTCGAGCCACGCCGGTGGAAGATCGAGCAGACCTTCGGCTGTCGCCAACGCTACCGGCGCCTGCTGGTCGATCACGACGGCAGCACCGCGATGTCGCGGATCATCACCTTGCTCGCCGCCTTGTTCATGACCGGTGCTCGCTTCGAGAGGCAGAGCCAGGCTGTGAGCGGCACGGCTCTGAGTGATCGATGAACGGGGCCGGATGGTTGGGCAGCGCGACAGTGGCTACAATCTTCGGGCGTGGGTGGAGAGCCAGATCGGGCGCTGGCAGCGCGTCATCGGCGATGGCTTGCGCTTCCACACCGACGAGGCGCAGGCCGCCGGGGTCGCCATCGCCGTGGAGGTTCTCGACCGCATGCTCGACCTCGGCTGCCCGGATTTCGTCCGCGTCTCCTAACGGCAGCACGGCAAGGGCTCTTTCTCCCGCTGCACCTCCGTGCAACACGTCGGCACTAGCGCTCGCCCTGACCCCGACCGATGCTGGGGCGAGTGGGAATGTCCTCGCCCCAGCGCCGCAGTTGGCCGAGATCGATGTCGAACAGATCCAGGGCACGGCAGATGGTGGTGGTTACGATCTCGTCGATCGAGCCGGGGCGGGTATAGAAGGCCGGGACCGGCGGCATAACCACGGCACCGGCTTCGGTGGCGGCCAGCATGTTCCGAATGTGCCCGGCATGCAGCGGCGTCTCGCGAAACAGCAGCACCAGCCGGCGCCGCTCCTTCAGCACGACGTCGGCCGCGCGCGTGAGCAGGCTGGTCGTGCTGCCGGTCGCGATCTCGGCCAGGGTCCGAGCCGAGCACGGGGCGACGATCATGCCCATGGTGCGGAACGAGCCGCTGGCGATGGCCGCACCGACGTCAGTGACCGGATGATGCACCGTGGCCAGCGCCCGCAGCTCGGCGCCGCTGAGGTCGAGCTCGTGCCGGCGTGTCATGTCGGCTGCTCGCGACACGACCAAATGGGTCTCGATCCCGGCGTCGCGCAGCAACTCGAGAAGGCGCACGCCGTAGATGATGCCGGTGGCGCCGGTGATGCCGACGATCAGACGCCGCGGCAATACCATCCGCCCGTTCTCTACCCAGCGTTGCCGCTGGATGGCGGGTGCACCGCGAGTGGCGCTGGGCGATGCATACGAGGGTAGCGTGCCCAGCAGGACAGCAAATCAACACGCTCAAATAGGCATTTCATCTAGGATTCTACCCCTAATCCATAAAGTCCCAGCTTCGTGGTACAGCTTGGGCAATACTAGGCTGATGGCCGTTCGTCGCGCAATTCTGCGGCAACGTTGTCTGCTCAGGAATATCTCAGCGTCTGCCGGTGTATTGCAGGAAGGTCCAGCGGAAGAAAGAGCCCTTGCCGTGCCGTCGCTCAGGGCGTTGTTGCACGGAGGCTGGCGAGGTCAGAGTGTCCCTGACGCCACCGCCATCAGGCGGCCCGGACCGAGACC
>JBGAKU010000152.1:0-13528 GCA_044224255.1 Geminicoccaceae bacterium | reverse complement strand
CCTCGCTGGCCACGAGCCGCGAAGGATCGAGCTCGACCCGGTCGATCTCGCGCGCGAGCCGCACCACAGCGGCATCGCCCTCCGCCCGCACGGCCTCGACGATGCGCCGCGCCGGCTCCAGGAACGCCGAGAGGTCGGATTCGGCACGCGTCAGCAGACCGTCGCGGGCGGCGGGAGTGAGCTTGGCGAGCTCGAACAGGTTGATCGACGACATGGCTCAGCCCTGCTTGGACTTGAGGAACAGATCGAGCCCGACCCGGCGGTCGAGCAGCCAGATGACGGCACCCGCGAGCGCGACGTAGACGACGGACACGGCGGCGAGGTCGGGCGTGATGGTCGAGCGGATGGCGTTGTAGACCAGGACCGGCAGCGTGACCGTGCGTGCGTCGACCAGCATCAGGCTGACCAGGAACTCATTGACCGCGAGGATGAACATCACCAGCGCCCCGGTCACGATGCCCGGCATCAGGGCAGGCAGGGTGACGGTGAAGAAGGCGTGGGTCGGCGGCGCGCCACAGTTCTGCGCCGCCAGCTCCAGGTCCGGGTCGAGATGGTTGGCGGCGGCGGCCACCGCCCAGATCATGAACGGCAGATTGATCACACAGCACGCCACCCCGACTGGCCACACCCGCCCCAGCCAGCCCAGCGGCCCGAACACCAGCATCAGCCCGACGCCCGAGACCACGAGCGGCACGGTGAACGGCAACAGGAGGTAGAGCTGGAGCGGCACTGCATGGCGGATGCGGAAGCGCGCCAGCGCCAGGGCCGCGAGCGTGCCGGCCGGAATGGCCAGCAGCGTGCAGACCAGACCGACCTGGAGCGAGCGCCACAGGGCCGCGAGGAAGTCGGGCTTGGCGGCGAGATGCGCGTACCAGCGTAAACTGAACCCCTCGGGCGGGAAGGCCACGATGTTGCCGGGGGTGAAGGAGGCGACGAGCACGACCAGGGTCGGCAGCGCCAGGAAGACGAGATCGGCCAGCGCGATCGCCAAGAGCAAAACCGGGAGGAGGCCCCGTCTCATGCGCGGTCCTGCACGTAGCCGAGCGTGCCGAGGCCGAAGACGGCGAGCAGAACGCCGACCACAAGCGACCCCGCCAGCGTGAGCGCCACCGCCAATGCGCCGGCCAGCCCGGGGTCGCCGAGCTGGAAGAAGGCGTCGTAGACCGCACTGGCGAGGAAGTCGTTGCTGCCGCCGCCCATGATCTCCGGCATGGCGAAATCGGTCAGCGTCAGCGTGAACACGACCACGGCCGCCGCGACGATCCCTGGGCGCGCCAGCGGCAGGACGACATGACGTAGTGTCGCGAGCGGCCTGGCGCCCAGGCTCGCCGAGGCCAGCTCGACCTCCTCCGGCACGGCGGTCAGCGCCGGCGCCAGCATCAGCACGGCGAAGGGCAACATGTACTGCACCAGCCCGACCAGCACGCCGGGATAGGTGTAGAGGATCGACACCAGCGGCAGGCCCAGCGCGTCGAGGCCGGCATTGAGCAGCCCCTGCTTGCCGAGCACGATCAGCCAGCCATAGGCGCGGACCACCTGGCCGATGAAGAACGGCAGGAACAGGCCGACCAGGAGCAGCTTGCGCAGCCAGGGCCGCGGGGTGCGCACCATCACCCAGGCATAGGGGAAGGCGAGCGCCAGTGCCGTCACCGTGACGATCAGGGCGGCGAGCAGGGTGCGCAGGCCGATCCAACCATAGACCGGACGGGCCAGGAGTGCCGCATAGTTCCCGAGGCTCCAATGCTCCGCGAGCCGGAACGTGGCCCGGTCAAGCGGCCGGAAGCTCGCATCCAGCAGCGGCACCAGCCCGGCCACCAGGAGCCCAGTGATCAAGAGCGCCGGCAGCAGGAAGGCCCATGGCGTCAGAGGTACCAGAGCGGGGCGCCACAAGGCGGCACGGGCCGCCTCGATCAGGTCGAGGCAGCGCAGCCCGAGAGAGCGTTCGCCGAGGATGATCTGCTCAGCCCTGCATGATCTCGTTGAACTTCTGGAACCACTCCGCCTCGTGCTCGACCAGCACCGGGGTCGGCACGCTCAGGAGCTTCGCGAAGTCCTCGGGCGTGGTCGGATAGGCGGGATCACCCTTCAGATCGGCCGGCGGTGTCAGGCCAGGCCGCAAGCCGGGCAGGCCGAGGCCGTCGGTCCAGGCCTGCTGCGCTCCCTGACTCATGGCGAAGTTGACGTACTCCTTGGCCCAATGGAGCTCGTTCTCCGGCAGGCCCCTGGGGATCCACATCCCGTCCGTGTCGACCTTCGCTCCCTCCTTGGGCACCGTCCACGAGACGGCAATCCCGTTCTGCTTCGCCGCGCGGGCGTTGCTCAGGATGGTGCAGGCGACGTCGATCTCGCCGTTCTGGAACCAGGTGGTGAAGTCGGGATCCTCGCCCAGGAGCGGGTTCTGCGTCTTGAGCTTGGCGAGATAGTCCCAGGCCGGCTGCATTCTGTCCGGAATGTCGGCCATGGTACCGCCGCCCATGATGACGGCCACCGGGTGGAAGCCGATCCCGTCGTCGTAGAGGGCGATCCGGCCCTGAAACTTGGGCTCCGTCAGCACCGACCAGCTGTTCGGCTTGCCGCCGGCGAAGGCCTCGTCGCGGAAGGCCATGACGTAGACATAGGAGTACATGTTGATCAGCGGCACGCCGTCGAATCCGGCGGGGCGTGCGGCGGGCAGCATGTCCGCGAGATTGGACAGCCCGGCCAGATCCTCGGTGACGCCGCGCAGCGCCGACTTGGTGGCGTTGGTCGAGGTGTCCCAGTTGACGTGGATCGGCGGCACCCGGCCCTGGTCGACCGCGGCCCAGATCTTGGGGCGGATCTCGTTGTCCTCGGTCAGGTCGTGGCGGACCGGAATGCCGGTCATCTCGGTGAACGGCTTGGAGACGCCCTTCTCCAGCGCCTCGACCCAGACCCCGCCCCAGGCCCGGACGATCAGCTCGGTGGGCTTGTCCTGTGCCAGCACGCTCCTACGCCAGACGAATGGCGCGGCGAGGCCAGCGGCGGTCGCGGTGAGCAGCGTGCGGCGGCTGAGCTGGGGCTTGTTCATCGCGCTTCTTCCTTCCCTCGTTCACGCGGCGAAGACGTGGACGTCCCGAGGCGACCAGCCGACGGAGACGGCCGAGCCGGGAGCATGGCGCGGATGGTCGAGCGGGGCGAGATCGAACAGGCGCAGGCTCGCCCCGCCGAACGCCGGCACCCGTACCTCGTAGACCAACCGGTCGCCCTCGAACACCACGTCGGCGACCTGCGCCTCGACGCGCTGATCGCCGCCACCGAGCGCGATGCGTTCGGCGCGGATCGCCACCTCAACCGGCGTGCCCGGGGCAAGCGCATCCGCGGGCGCACGGCACTCGAGCTGGGTCTCGCCGACCCGGACCCGCCCCTCCCCGACGCTCTCGCCGTGCAGGAAGTTGGTCAGACCGAGGAAGCCGGCGACGAAGCGGTTGGCAGGGCGGGCATAGGTCGCGAGCGGCGTGTCGAGCTGCTGCACCCGGCCGCGGTCCATCACCATCACGCGATCGGACATGATCAGCGCCTCGCGCTGGTCGTGCGTCACATTGATCGTAGTCACGCCGAGCTCGCGCTGGATGCGGCGGAACTCAAGCTGCATCTCCTCGCGCAGCTTGCGGTCGAGCGCGGAGAGCGGCTCGTCCAGCAGCAAGAGGTCGGGCTCGAACACCAGGGCGCGGGCAATCGCCACCCGCTGCTGCTGCCCACCGGACAGCTCGTGCGGTCGGCGCTCGCCCAGCCCGTCGAGCCGTACGAGCGAGAGATAGCGCTCGACCCGCGGTGCCAGCTCGGCCGCGGGGCAGCCGCGCATCCGCAACGGGTAGGCGACATTGTCGAACGCGGTGAGGTGCGGGAACAGAGCGAGCTTCTGGAACACCATGCCGATGCGACGGCGCCAGGGTGGCAGGGCCGCGACGGGCGTGCCGTGGATCTCGATCGCACCCGTGGAGGGTGCCACGAAGCCCGCGATCATCCGCAGAAGCGTGGTCTTGCCGCAACCGGACGGCCCGAGGATGGTGAGGAAGGCGCCGGGCTCGAGCGTGAAGGAGACCTCGTCGACGGCGCGGTTGGCGCCGAACTGCCGGCAGACGCCGATGAGCCGCACCATCGGCTGCGCGCCCGCTGCCAATCGACCGATCCCTTCCGCTACCCCGCTCGCCGGACGAAACTGCCCAAGCCGCGCCACCGCGGCAAGCCGGGGGAGCGGTGATGCTTGAGGCGCGCGAGCCGAGCTTCGACTTGGAGGGGCGGAAAGCGCTGGTGACCGGCGCCAGCCGCGGGATCGGCGAGGCGCTGGCGGTTGGCCTCGCGCGCTTCGGCGCCGACGTCGCCCTGGCCGGGCGCGACATGGGGCGGCTCGATCGCTGCGCGGAGGCCGTGGCCGCGGCCGGCCGCCGAGCGGTGCCGGTCGAGATCGACGTCCGCTCGGTCCCGTCCGTGAGGGCCGGCATCGCCCGCGCCGCCGACCGGCTCGGCGGCCTCGACATCCTGATCAACAATGCCGGCATGGAGCAGGTCTGCCCCTCGCTGGAGGTCGAGGAGGAGCTCTGGGACAAAATCCTCGACACCAATCTCAAGGGTGCCTTCTTCGCGGCGCAGTCGGCGGCACGCCTGATGCGCCAGGGCGGCGGCACGATCGTCAATGTCTGCTCGCTGACCTCGGCGGTCGGCGTGCCGACGGCGGTGCCCTACGGCGCGTCGAAGTCCGGGCTGCTCGGCATGACGCGGGCGCTCGCCACCGAGTGGGCGCCGCTCGGCATCCGGGTCAACGGGATCGGCCCGGGCTATTTCCGCACCGAGCTCACCGAGGCCTTCTACGCCGACGAGGGCTGGGCGCGCGCGATGCTCGCGAAGATCCCCGCAGGGCGCTTCGGCGATCTGCGCGATCTGGTCGGCGCCACCGTCTTCCTTTGCTCAAACGCGGCGCGCTATATCACCGGCCAGATCCTCTACATCGATGGCGGCTATCTCGCCTCGATCTGAGCCAGCGAGGTACCGTCATGACCACGCCGCCGTTCGACCGGATTGTCCACCCGACCGACCTCTCACAGGACGGCACCCCCGCCTTCGACCACGCGCTGCGGCTCGCCGTGGCGGCGCGAAGCCACTTCTATCTCGTGCATGCCGCCCATCTGACCCACGGCGACGACGGCGACTTCGACGCCTTCCCGGGCGTGCGCAGCACGCTGCGCCGCTGGGGCATGCTACCCCAGGACGCCCCGCCCGAGGCGGTGCACGAGCAGGTCGGCGTGCGGGTGACCAAGGCCGAGGTGCCGGACCGCGACCCGATCGACCGGATGGTCCACTTCATCGACGAGAACCGCGGCCAGTTCCTCGTCCTCGCCACTCATGCCCGCCAGAATGCGGACTACTGGCTGCGCGGCTCGGTTGCCGAGAAGCTGGCGCGCCGGGCGGGGCTGCCCACCCTGTTCCTGCCCCACGGCGTCCCCGGCTTCGTCACACCCGACACCGGCGCCGTCAGCCTCGAGAACATCCTGTTGCCGGTGGATCGGGCGACCCCGCCCGGTGCGGCCGCGAAGCTGGCGCTGGCGCTCGCCGACACGCTCGGCTGCCCCGACGCCATCCTGCATCTCCTGCATGTCGGCGACAGCGACGCGGTGCCCGTGGTCCCCATCGACGAGAACCGTGTGCGCCGCATTCTGGTCGAGGGCGATGTCGTGGATGCGATCGCGCAGCAGGCCGAGGCGATCTCGGCCGATCTCGTCGTGATGCCGACCCATGGCCGCGACGCGCTCGCGGACCATCTGTTCGGCTCGACCACCGAGCAGGCCTTGCACCGAATTCGCCGCCCGCTGCTGGCGATACCCGCAGCCGACTAGCGGGCGGCGCCGACCGCCCGCAGCGTGTGACGGGCGATCATAAGCTCCTCGTCCGTCGGCACGACCATGACCTTGAGCCGGCTGCCGGCGGTCGAGATCACCTGGGCGTGGGCGGCGTTGGCGTCCGGGTCCAGCTCGGCCCCGAGCCAGCCCAGCCGCTCGGCCACCGCCGCCCGGACCGGGGCGCTGTGCTCGCCGATGCCGGCGGTGAACACCAGCCCGTCGATGCCGCCCATGGCCGCCGCGAGCGCGCCGGTCTCGCGCGCGATGCGATAGACGAAGTACTCGATCGCGAGCTTCGCGCCCGGTGCCTTGCTGGCCTCGAGGTCGCGCATGTCGTTGCTCACGCCCGACAGGCCCTTCAGGCCGCCATCGTGGTAGAGGAACCGCTCGACCTCCTTGGCCCCGTAGCCGCGGCTCTGGATCAGGTAGAGCACCACACCCGGGTCGAGCTGCCCGGTCCGCGTGCCCATCGGTAGGCCGTCCACGGCCGTGAAGCCCATCGTGCTGTCGACGCTGCGGCCCGCCTGGATGGCGCACATCGAGGCGCCCGAGCCGAGATGGCAGACCACGACCCGCCCCTGCGCCAGCGCGGGATCGACCTCGCCCAGACGCCGGGCGACGTACTCATAGGACAGGCCGTGGAACCCGTAGCGGCGCACACCCGCCCGGTAGAACTCGTCGGGAATGGCGTAGCGGTCGGCCAGCTCGGGATGATCCCGGTGGAAGGCCGTGTCGAAGCACGCCACCTGGGGGATCTGGGGGTAGCGGCGCCGGACCTCGCGGATCGGGGCCAGATTGTTCGGCTGGTGCAGCGGTGCGAGCGGGACCAGCGCCTCGAGCTCACTGAGGACGGCGTCGTCGACCAGGACCGGCGCGCCGTAGCCGGGGCCGCCATGGACGACGCGGTGGCCGATCGCGATCGGCGCCTGGCCCTTGAGCTGGGCGATCAGCCAGTCGTCGAGACGGTCGAGCGCCTCGCGCACGTCCTGCACGAGCGCCGGATCGTAGAGGTCGTCGATGAGCTTCGTGCCCTCGGCGTCCTTGGCGGTGAGATGCGGGCGGGTGCCGATGCCTTCCATCTGACCGCGGAACTCGAGCTCGAGCTCCTGGCCCGCGATCTCGAACAGCTGGAACTTGATGCTCGACGAGCCGGCGTTGACCACGAGCAGCGTGTCGGCCACCTCGCTCACTCCGCCGCGATCGGCGCGCTGGCGCGCCGGTTGTGGGCGTAGAGCGCGGCCACTGCGCAGGAGGCGATCTTCGCCCGCACCTCGTCCGCACGGCTGGTCAGGATGATCGGCACGCGCGCACCCAGCACGATGCCGGCCGCGTCGGCCCTGGCGAGAAAGGACAGGTTCTTCGCCAGCATGTTGCCGGCCTCGAGGTCGGGGACCACCAGGATCTGCGCCTGCCCCGCGACCGGCGATCTGATCCCCTTCACCTCCGCGGCCCGCGGGCTGATCGCATTGTCGAGCGCCAGCGGCCCGTCGAGCACGCCACCGGTGATCTGACCACGATCGGCCATCTTGCACAGGGCCGCGGCCTCGAGCGTGGTCGGCATCTTAGGGTTGATGGTCTCGACCGCCGAGAGGATCGCCACACGCGGGTCGCCGAGCCCGAGGCCGCGATGCAGGTCGATCGCGTTCTGGATGATGTCGACCTTGGTGGTCAGGTCGGGGGCGATGTTGACCGCGGCGTCGGTGATGAACAGCGGGACGGGATAGGACGGCACCGACATGATGAAGACGTGGCTGATCCGCCGAGCGGTGCGCAGGCCGTGCTCCTTGTCGACCACCGCACCCAGGATCTCGTCCGAGTGCAGGCTGCCCTTCATCAGGAGCTCGGCCTTGCCGGCCCGCACCAGCTCGACCGCCTTGGCCGCCGCGTCGTGGCTGTGTGCGGCGTCGACCAGCTCGTAGGCGCCGATGTCGAGCCCGGCCTTCGCGGCGGTGTCGAAGATCTTGGCCTTCGGGCCGACCAGGATCGGGACGATGATGCCCATCCGCGCCGCATCGATCGCACCTTCGAGGGCACTCTCCTCGCAGGGGTGGGCGACGGCGCAGTTGACCGGCGGGATCTCCCGCGTCCGCTCGATCAGCATCTCGTAGTGGTCGTGGTCCTGCACCTCGAACTCGGCCAGCTCGATCGCCGGCCGCTTGATCTTCTCGGTCGGCGCCGCGACCACGGCCGTGCCGCTGAGGATCGTGGCGCCGTCCTGGTTCACGCACCGGCAGTCGAAGGTGACCTGGCGTCCCTCCGCCCGCTTGTCCTTCGCGACCACGGTCGCCGTCACCCGGTCGTTGACGTGCACGGGCGCCGCGAACCTCAGGTCCTGCGAGAGATAGACGGTGCCGGCGCCCGGCAGGCGGTTGCCGAGAAGATAGGAGATCAGCCCGACCGAGAGCATGCTGTGAGCAACGACGCCTTTGAGGTTGACGGTCTTGGCGAACGCCTCGTCGAAGTGGGTCGGGTTCGCATCGCCGGAAAGGGCGGCGAACAGCTCGATCTCGCGCCGGCTGATGGTCCGCTCGGACGAGGCGCTCTCCCCGAGCTGGATCTCGTCGAAGGTGCGGTTCTCGACCATCGCCGGCTCGTCCATGTTCGTCTCCAGCATCAGGCACGGGTCCTGTCCCAGGGTCGGTTACGCGTCCATGGTCGGGATGTCGAGCGCGACGGCCGTTCGCGGCGGACCCGCTAAAGCAGGCTTGCCTGAGCCGCCGCGGGCACCGCGACCGGCTCCATCAGCTGCGGGCCGTCGTTTTTCGGGCTGTTGACGGCCCGGCCGATCTCCCAGCGCACCAGCTCCCGATCCGGGACGGGTGCCAGCAGGGCCTGCAGGAACTCCGCGTCCTTCAGGGTCGGATCCAGCCACAGCTCGTGACTCGTCGCCGGCAGGATGACCGGCATGCGTGGATGGATCGGGCGCAGCAGCGGCGAGGCATCCGTGGTGAGGATGGCGCAGCTTTCGAGCAGGCTGCCGTCGGAAAGCCGGTTGCGGCGCCACAGCCCGGCAAAGGCGAACGGCTCGCGCGAAGCCAGGGCGACGCAGAAGGGACGTGCCGGGCCGGACGCCGCCTTCTGCCACTCGTAGAACGCCGTGGCCGGGATCAGGCAGCGCCCCTTCTTGAAGCTGTCGCGGAACATCGGCTTCTCGGCAGCGCTCTCCGAGCGCGCGTTGATCTGCCGGCCCGGATCGTTCGCCTCCTTCATCCACGGGCCGAGCAGGCCCCAGCGGGCGAACGCCGCCTCGCGGCCATGCTCGCCCATGCGCACGATCGGGATCTGCCGGTCCGGCGTCACGTTCCAGCTCTCGGTCAGGCCATCGGGCGGGGCGCAGCTGAAGGCGAGCTGGAACTGCCCGGGCAGGATCGACAGGGCGAAGCGGCCGCACATCTCAACACCTCATATCGTCGGTCAGAAGAGCGAGCACATCCGCCGCGACTTCGGCGATCGGACGGTCGGCCCGCAGCCGGTGCCAACCCACCGAGCCGAAGTCGATGTTCTGGCCCTGGCGCGCAACGACCGCGGCGTCTGCATCCGACGCGTCGCCGGTCCGCGCCGTGACCCTGGCGGCGCAGGTCGCCTGCGGTGCCTCCAGCCAGACGCCAAGGAACGGCACGCCGCAGCGCGCCGCGGCGGCGGCGATGCCCGCCCGCTGCTCGGGCGTGCCATAGACTGCGTCCGCGATCACCGCATGGCCGGCGGTCAGGCACTCTGCGGCGCGCTCGGCGATGGCGGCAAACACCTGCCGCGATACCGCGGGCACATAGGCCTCGGGCGGCAGCCGGTCGGTCGGCTCGCGGCCGAACCGACCCTTGCGGATGACGTCGCTGCGCAGGATCACCGCGCCGGGTGCAGCGCCGATTCGGTGCGCGACCGCACGCGCGAGCGTTGTCTTGCCCGTGCCCGACTGGCCGCCGATCGCGACCAAGAACGGCGCGGGTGGGTTCAGGAAGGCATGCCCCAGGGCGAGATAGCGGCAGGCATCCGCGGGGTCGGTGCCGGCGCCTTGGGTCACCGCGAGCCCCAGTACCTTCGCCCGGATCACCGCCCGCAGGGACAGGAACAAAGGCAGCAGGGACAGCCCGCCATGGTCGCCGGTCCGCTCCAGCCAGCGGTTCAAGAGCCGGCAAGCGGCCTCCGGGTGCCCCTTCTCGATCAGGTCCATGATCAGGAAGGCGAGGTCGTAGAGCACGTCGATGCAGGCGATCGCGTCGTCGAACTCGATACAGTCGAACAGGGTCGGGCGGTCGCCAAGCAGGACGATGTTGGCGAGGTGGAGGTCGCCGTGGCAGTGCCGCACGAGACCGTGAGCACGGCGTCGATCCAGCAAACCGGCGATCGACGCCAGCCGCTCCCGGGTCGACGCCACGAGCGCGTCCACCCCGTCCGCCGCGAACACCTCGGGCACCGCTGCGCGCAGGTCTTCTGCGTTCCCCTCGGCCACGACCCGCATCGCCGCCGCACCGCCCTGGTCCGGCCGCGGCGGAGCCTCGGCCTGAGCCTTGGCGATCACGTCGGCCAGGGCATCGACCAGCTCGGGCCGCAGGCCGCCGGCGGCGGCGATCCGGTCGAGCTGCGCGTCGGCGGGAAAGCGGCGCATCTCCAACAGCCATTCGACCGGCGTGCCCTTGCCGTCGAGCACCAGCCCGCCGTCCGGCCCGGCGGTCACCGGCAAGACGCGAACGTAGAGCTCGGGTGCGGTGCGCCGATTGAGCGCCAGCTCGTGGCGCAGCGCCGCCTCCCTGGCCGCCAGCGTGGTGAAATCGAGGAAGCTGTAGCGTACCGGACGCTTCAGCTTATAGGCGCGCTCGCCCGCGAGCAGCACGATCGCGGCATGCGTGTCCACGCGCTCCGCCAGACCGCCGAGCGCGCCACGCTCGAGAAAGTCAACGACGGCGTCGAAGCCGGGGCCGGGCATCCTCACCCCCACGGCTTGCCGGTCGCCGCCCGGCGCTCTAGGAACGGGGCCTTCCGGGTCAAAGGGCGAGGCGCAGCATGGACGTTCGCAAGAGCTTCGTCGATCTCGTCGGCAACACGCCCCTCCTGCGCCTGAACCGGGTCTCCGACGCCACGGGCTGCGAGATCCTCGGCAAGTGCGAGTTCCTCAATCCCGGCGGCAGCGTCAAGGATCGTGCGGCGCTGGCGATCATCACCGACGCCGAGGAGAAGGGCCTGCTCCGCCCGGGCGGCACCATCGTCGAGGGCACGGCGGGCAATACGGGCATCGGCCTGGCGCTGGTCGGCAACACGCGCGGCTACCGCACCGTGATCGTGATCCCGGACACCCAGAGCCAGGAGAAGATGGACATGCTCCGGCTGGTCGGCGCGGACCTGCGCCCGGTGCCGGCCGTGCCCTACAAGGACCCCAACAACTATGTGAAGCTCTCGGGCCGGATCGCCGAGGAGCTGGCGCGCACGGAGCCCAACGGCGCCATCTGGGCCAATCAGTTCGACAACACCGCCAACCGCATGGGCCACTACCGGACCACCGGGCCGGAGATCTGGGCGCAGACCGGCGGCAGGCTCGACGCCTTTGCCTGCGCGGTCGGCACCGGCGGCACCCTCGCCGGCGTCGGCATGTACCTCAAGGAGCGCGACCCGGCGGTGCGGATCGTGCTTGCCGACCCGATGGGGGCGGCACTGTTCAACTACTACAAGCATGGCGAGCTCAAGGCCGAGGGCTCCTCGATCAGCGAGGGCATCGGCCAGGGCCGGATCACCGCCAACCTGGAAGGTGCTCCGGTCGACGACGCCTACCAGATCACCGACGCCGAGGCCCTGCCCTACATCTTCGACTTGGTGCTGGACGAGGGGCTGGTGCTGGGCGGCTCGTCGGCGATCAACATCGCCGGTGCGGTGCGCGTCGCGCGCGATCTCGGCCCCGGGCACGTGATCGTCACGCTCCTCTGCGACTATGGCACGCGCTATCAGAGCAAGCTCTTCAATCCCGACTTCCTGCGCGAGAAGGACCTGCCGGTCCCGGCCTGGCTCGCCTGATCAAATCCATTCCGAGCGAGAGACCCATGCCCGACGCCCTGGTCAGCACCGACTGGTTGCAGACGCACCTCGCCGCACCCGATGTCCGGGTCGTCGACGCCACCTGGTTCCTGCCGGGGATCGAGCGCGACCCACGCGCCGAGTACACGGCCAGCCACATTCCTGGCGCGGTGTTCTTCGATCTCGATGCCGTGTGCGAGCCCAAGGGCCTGCATCCGCACACGGTGCCGTCGGCAGCCAAGTTCAGCTCGCGCGTGCGCAAGCTCGGCCTCGGCGACGGCAACCGGATCGTGGTCTACGACGGCAACCGCTTCTTCGCCTCGGCCCGGGTGTGGTGGATGTTCCGCTTCATGGGCCACGACGACGTCATGGTGCTGGACGGGGGCCTGGAGAAATGGCGCACCGAAGGCCGGCCGCTGACCGACGAGCCGACCCGGCCGCGGGAGCGGCATTTCACGGCGCGGCAGAACACCCTGCTCCTACGCGAGCTCGACCAGATGCGCGCCAATGTCGCCGCGAAACGCGAGCAGGTCGTCGACGCGCGCTCGGCCGGGCGGTTCCACGCCCGCGAACCCGAACCAAGACCGGGTCTGCGCTCGGGGCACATTCCGGGGGCCAAGAACCTGCACTATGCCCAACTCGTGGCCGAGGACGGCAGCCTGAGGCCGGTCGGCGAACTCCGCCAATTGTTGGCGGGGGCCGGTATCGATCTGGATGAGCCGATCACGACCACCTGCGGCTCCGGTGTCTCGGCGGCACTCATCAACCTCGCCCTGTTCGAGCTCGGCGAGCGCAACGCCGCGCTCTACGACGGCTCATGGTCGGAGTGGGGCGCGCAGGCGGACACGCCCATCGCACGATAAGAAGCTGGGCTGGGGCTGAGCTCGCGCGAGCCTCGGCGCAGGGTCGGACCCTACCGGCTGCCGAGCGCACCAGGCGTGACGGAGATCGCGAGTTCCGGCGCAGCCGCTCGGCATTGTCATTGCTTCAGGAACTCGGCGTAGATCTCCAGCGTGACTTCGTCGCCGATGGCGGGGATGTAGTCGTCGATGCCAAACTCGGAGCGCTGGAACGTTCCGGTCGCGGCGAAGCCCAGCGTGTAACGGCCGGTGATCAGATCGTTGGCGCCACCGTTGAAGGTGACGTCCAGAACGACAGGTCGGGTGTTGCCGTGCAGGCTCAGATCGCCCGTAACGCGGCCCGTGCTGTCCCCGGTGACTTCGATCGCGGTCGAGCGAAACACGGTCTGCGGATAGGTTGCGCTGTCGAACCAACTGGAGCCGCGCAGATCGCCGTCCAGCTTGGGATTGTTGCTGTCGATGCTGGCGGTTTCGACGATCACCTCCAGATGCGATGCAGAGGCCGTCTTGGGGTCGAAGTCGAGCGAGCCTTCAACACGGTCGAAACGACCCACAAATCTGGTGAAGCCCAGATGGTTGACCTTCCACAGCAGGGTCGCGTGCTCAGGATCCAACCGGTAAGCGCCGCTGCGCAGGCGGGCTGGATCAACGGTCTGATCGTTGGCGGGAATGAGCCGACCGCAGGCGGCCAGCGTCAGCAGCGATGCGAGCAGCCAACGCCTCATGGGCTTTCTGCCTCGATCAGCGGGAGCCAGGCCGCCGATTCACGCGGGGCGAGCCCGATCAGCCGTGGATCGTCCGCGACCTCGACCGCCC
>JBGAKU010000151.1:0-13595 GCA_044224255.1 Geminicoccaceae bacterium | reverse complement strand
GGACCATCAGGAGTCGACCGCTGGGCGTGGTCTTGGCATGCCGGTGGATGTCCATCCGGAAGCTCCGCGAGGGTGGCGTGTGCTTGGCAGCGACAGCCTCCCACCGCAGCGCCGGGTGGACAACCTCCATAGCAACGACACCTAGCGGACCATGCCCCAGCGCCGCACGGTGCGGCGCTCGATCGGCCGGAACACCAGGTTCTCGACCAGGAGGCCGATCAGGACCACGGTGGCGAGCCCGGCGAACACCCGGTCGGTCAAGAGCTCGTTGCGGGCCTGGAAGATGAACCAGCCCAGGCCACCCTGGCCCGAGCTGACGCCGAACACCAGCTCGGCCGCGATCAGCGTGCGCCAGGCGAACGCCCAGCCGATCTCGAGCCCGGCCAGGATGGCGGGGAACGCGGCCGGGATCAGGATCTGCAGGACGTAGCGCGGCCCGCCCAGGGCATAGTTGCGCCCGACCAGGCGCAGGGTCTCGGGCACGCTGGTGAAGCCCTGCAGCGCGTTGAGCGCCAGCGGCCACAGCACGGCGTGGACCAGCACGAAGATCAGGCTCGTCTCGCCGATGCCGAACCACAGCATCGCCACCGGCAGGAGCGCGATCGCGGGCAGGGGATTGAGCATGGCGGTGAGCAGCCCGAGCAGATCGCGCCCGAGCTGGAAGGAGACCGCCAGGGAGGTGAGCAGCAGCGCCAGGGCAGCACCGATCGCGTAGCCCTTGAGCAGCAGGGCGAGCGAGATCCAGGCCTTGGCGGGCAGGCCTTCGCGCAGGGCGGCGAGAAAGGCGCGCGCGATATCGAGGAAGGTCGGCAGGAGCAGCGGGTTGCCCTGCCAGCGTGCGATCAGCTCCCAGAGCAGGGCTAGCAGTGCCAGGAGGGCCAGCTTGCGCAGCCAAGCCAGGCCCCAGACACGCTCGACCGGGCCGAGCCACGACCCGCCGGCGGTATCGCCTGGGGCCGCCAAGCGCTCAGCCCCGCGGCCGGCCAAGCAGCGTGTGGACGCGCCGGGCCGCCGCGCGGAACGCGGGATCCTCGGGTGCCGTGCCGTCGAGCGCGCCGGCCTCGATCTCGCCGACGATCCGACCAGGATGGGGCGACATCACGACCACGCGGTTGCCGAGCAGCAGCGCCTCCTCGACCGAGTGGGTGACGAACAGAACCGTGCAGCGCACGCTCTGCCACAGCTCCAGGAGCTCGTCCTGCATCCGGCGCCGGGTCAGCGAATCCAGGGCCGCGAACGGCTCGTCCATCAGCAGCACCTGGGGCTCCAGCGCCAGGGCGCGCGCGATCGCGGCGCGCTGCTTCATCCCGCCGGAGAGGGTGTGCGGATAGGCGTCGGCGAAGGCGCCCAGGCCCACCTTGGCGAGCCAGCGCCCGGCCAGTGCCTCTGCCGCACCGCGCCCGAGGCCGCGCACCACCCGCAGCGGAAAGGCGATGTTCTGCCGGACAGTGCGCCAGGGCAGGAGCTGGTCGAACTCCTGGAACACGACGATGCGGTCGGGCCCGGGACCGGTGACGGGCCGGCCGGCCAGCTCGATCCCCCCGGCGTCGGGCCGGACGAAGCCCGCGACCGCGCGCAGGAGGCTCGACTTGCCGCAGCCCGAGGGCCCGAGCAGGATCAGCCGGTCGCCACGCGCCACGGTAAGCTCGATCCCCTCGGTGGCCGTGACGACGCGCCCGCCCGTGCGGTAGCGCAGCGTGACGCCGCGTAGGGCGAGGAGCGGTGCCGCATCGGCCGGAGCGGGCGTGGAGCGCGACACCGCCGGCCGGCGGATCGCGGTCGCCAAGGCTAGCTGCCCTCGAGCGCGTGGGCCTCGGGGAAGAAATAGTCGCGCCAGCTCGCCGGCTCGGCCTTGATGGCACCGATCCGGCTCATGAAGCCGGCATACTGGTCGGTCTGGCGCGGCGTGGTCGTGAAGGTGATCTCAGGATCGTCGAGGATCTGCCGCAGCAGCGCCGGGTCGATCTTGGAGCTCTCGACCCGGATGTAGGTCTCGGCGGCCGCCGCCTTGTCGGCTTGGATCAGCGTTACTGCCTCCTCCAGCGCCAGCCCGAAGGCGCCATAGACCTGCGGCTGCTCCTCGCGGAACCTCGCGGTGCACCAGAGCAGGATCGCGGTGGCCGGCCCGCCCAGGACGTCGTAGGAGCTGAGCAGCCGTTTGATGCCCGGCTTGGCGAGCTGCTGGTACTGGAAGGGCGGGCTGGAGAAGTGGCCCGTGATGCCGGAGCCCGGCGAGCCGAGGGCGGCGACCGCCTCGGGGTGCGGCAGGGTCACGGTCAGCGGCTCGAGCCGCGCCCATTCGGACGGGCCCCAGCGCCGGGCCGCGGCCATCTGCAGCGTGCGGGACTGGATCGAGACACCGACCGACGGCACCGCGATCTTGTCGCTCGGGCCGAGATCGTCGAGCGAGGTCACGTCGGGACGGTTGACCAGCAGATGGTAGGGCATGGTGACCAGGGCGCCGATGCCCCTGATGCCGAGATTGCCGCGCGTGCGGTCCCACAGCGTCAGCATCGGCGTCACGCCGCCGGTCGCGACGTCGATCGCGCCGGACAGGAGCGCCTCGTTCATCGCCGCCCCGCCCGACAGCTTGACCCACTCCACCGCGATCTCGACCCCGGCGTCGCGGCCGTGCTTCGCCAGCAGGTCACGGTCGCGGATCATGTGCAGCGGCAGATAGCCGACACCGAACTGCTCGGCGATCCGGATGGTGGTTGCCGCGCGCGCCCGCCGGATGATCGCGGGCGCCGCGAGCGCGGCACCGGCAGCCGCGAGCAGGGTGCGTCGCGCGACCCGCACGGGCGGACGAACGATCTGAACGGTCATGATCCGATCCGGCTGGAGCGCCCCCTGGTCGGCGGCGCGGCTCAGGCGAGCAGCAGCGAGCCGATGCCGGCGATCCCGGCCCACAGGGCGGCGCTGCCGACCAGCGCCATGCCCAGGCACGGGACGGCGGACCTGCCGCGCGCTGCGCTGCCGTCGGTGGCGCCCCAGATGGCCCTGAGCCGCGGTCCGATCGCCGATGCTCCAGTCGCGGGGCGCCCCGTCAGCACGAGCGGCGGGGAGGAAAGCGCGGAGAGGTGGGCGAAGGTGCTCATGGACGGATCCTCGTCGGGCGCCATGTGGTCTCTGGCTGGAGGGTGGCGCCATATACCTATCAAGTCAATAGAGATTTAGAGGTTCCATCCGCGACGGCCCTGACCACCCCCTGGCTGGACAGAAGCCGCAGCACCTGCACCCGGTCCGGCAGCTCGAGCAGGAAGTTGGGGTCGCGCTCGAGATGGTGCACCGCCGTCGGGTCGCCGCCGGTCAGCTCGCGCATCGCCTCGAGGCTCTCCCAGTAGGAGATGGTCACGAACTCGGTCTCGTCCTCGCGGTCCTCGCGAAAGGTCTGGACCCCGAGTGCGATGGCCAGCAGCGGCTCGATGCCGGCCGAGGCGTGGTAGGCCTCGTAGGCGTCGGCGCGCGAGCGCGGCGTGCGCCCGCGCCAGATGCGCACGAAGCTGGGCTGGCGGGGCGGTAGAGCGGGCATCCGCGGCACTCCGGCTGAAGCTGTCCTGGCGAGAGGAAAGCCGCGTCGGGAGCAGAGGTTGCACATCCTCGCGCGTGCGGCCTTTCCCTTGGCAACGCGCTGGCGCGCATCTACCGTCTGGGCTGGGTTCGCTGGAACGGATGGGGCGACGATGCGCGGGATGCTCGGGGCGTTGGCGGCGGTCGGTCTGTTGGCGGTGGGCGCGGCCCAGGCCCAGGACTTCAAGCCGGCCGTGATCTTCGACATGGGCGGCAAGTTCGACAAGTCGTTCAACGAGGCCGCCTACAACGGTGCGGAGAAGTTCAAGGACGAGACCGGCACCGACTATCTCGAGTTCGAGATCACCAACGAGAGCCAGCGCGACCAGGCGCTGCGCCGCATGGCCCAGCGCGCCGACATCGTCGTGGCGGTCGGCTTCGGCTTCACCACGCCGCTGGAGACGATCGCGGCCGAGTTCCCGGACAAGAAGTTCGTGATCATCGATTCCGTGGTCGAGAAGCCCAACGTCGAGTCCGTCGTGTTCAAGGAGCACGAGGGCAGCTTCCTGGTCGGCATGGCCGCGGCACTGGCGTCCAAGACCGGCAAGGTCGGCTTCGTCGGCGGCATGGACATCCCGCTGATCCGCAATTTCGAGTTCGGCTACGAGCAGGGCGTGAAGCACGTGAACCCGGACGCCGAGGTGATCGTGAACTATACCGGCACGACGCCTGCGGCCTGGAACGACCCGGCGC
The DNA here is from genome assembly GCA_044224255.1 of Geminicoccaceae bacterium. Taxonomy (GTDB): domain Bacteria; phylum Pseudomonadota; class Alphaproteobacteria; order Geminicoccales; family Geminicoccaceae; genus Benzoatithermus. Next base: position 9,332 of record JBGAKU010000151.1, on the reverse strand, counting down.
GCGGCGGCGAGCTCGCCATCGGCCAGTTCGGCCAGGGGGCCGACGTGGTCTATGCCGCTGCCGGCGCCACCGGCCTCGGCGTGCTGCAGGCCGCCGCCGACAACGGCAAGCTGTCGATCGGCGTCGACAGCAACCAGAACCACCTGCACCCCGGCAGCGTGCTGACCTCGATGATGAAGCGGGTCGACGTCGCCGTGCACGACGCCTTTACCAGCGCCAAGGACGGCAGCTGGCAGCCGGGCATGGAGAGCCTGGGGCTGAAGGAGGAAGGCGTCGGCTACGCGCTCGACGATAACAATCGCGCCGTGCTGACCCCCGAGATGCAGGCCAAGATCGACGAGGCCAAGCAGGCGATCATCGCCGGGACGCTGGTCGTCAAGCCCTACGAGCAGTGAGCCCGGACGCCGGCGCGACCCCGCTGCCGGGGGCGCTGCCCCCGGCGGTCGAGCTGCGCGGCGTCGACAAGCGGTTCGGTGCGGTCCACGCCAACCGCCACATCGACCTCGTCATCCCCGCCGGCACGATCCACGGCATCATCGGCGAGAACGGCGCCGGCAAGTCGACCCTGATGAACATCCTCTACGGGTTCTATCAGGCCGACAGCGGCGAGATCCTGGTCGACGGCCGGCCCGCCCTGATCAGGGGTCCGCAGGACGCGATCGCGGCCGGCATCGGCATGGTCCACCAGCATTTCATGCTGGTCGAGCCGTTCACCGTGCTGGAGAACCTGCTGCTGGGGGCGGAAGGCGGCTTCACCCTGGCCGAGGGTGTCGCGCGCGCCCGCCAGGAGGTGGCGGCGCTGGAGCGCGACTACGGGCTCGAGGTGAAGCTCGACGCGCCGGTGGCGAGCCTGCCGGTGGGCGTGCAGCAGCGGGTCGAGATCCTCAAGGCCCTGTTCCGCGGCGCCCGCACCCTGATCCTCGACGAGCCGACCGGCGTGCTGACGCCGCAGGAGGCCGACCATCTGTTCCGCATCCTGCGCAACCTGAAGGCGCAGGGCCGCACCATCGTCCTGATCACCCACAAGCTGCGCGAGATCATGGCGGTGACCGACCAGGTCAGCGTCATGCGCGCCGGGGCGATGGTGGCGCACCGCCGGACCGCCGAAACCAGTCGGGAGGAGCTGGCCGAGCTGATGGTCGGCCGCAAGGTGCTGCTGCGGGTCGAGAAAGGGCCGGCGCGGCCCGGTGCTTCCGTGCTCGAGGTACGGGATCTGGTCGTCGCCGGCGACCAGGGCGTGCCGCGGGTCAAGGGCGTGTCCTTCGACGTGCGCGTGGGCGAGATCGTCGGCGTCGCCGGCGTCGCCGGCAACGGCCAGTCGGAGCTGCTCGACGCCCTGGCCGGCATCCGCAAGCCCGTGCGCGGCCAAATCCTCTTGCGCGGCCAGCCGATCACTGACACCGCGCAGGCGCGCCTGCGCCGCTGCGCCCACGTGCCCGAGGACCGGCTGCGCGTCGGTCTGGTCAAGGGCTTCAAGGCCTATGAGAACGCGATCCTCGGCTACCAGACCGAGCCCGACTACACCGAGCGCGGCTTCCTCAAGCTCGCCAGGATCGTCGATCTCTGCCGGACCTGGATGCGCGGCTACGACGTCCGCCCGCCGGACCCGAAGCTCGACGCCCACGCCTTCTCCGGCGGCAACCAGCAGAAGCTGGTCCTCGCCCGCGAGATGGAGCACGACCCCGACCTCCTGCTCGTCGGCCAGCCCACCCGCGGCGTCGACATCGGCGCCATCGAGTTCATCCACAAACGCCTGATCGCCATGCGCGACGCCGGCAAGGCCGTGCTCCTGGTCTCGGTCGAGCTCGACGAGATCCTGGCCCTCTCCGACCGCATCCTGGTCATGTTCGACGGCACCATCACCGGCGAGCTGAGCGCGGTGGAAGCCGACGAGCGGCGGATCGGGCTGCTGATGGCCGGGATTACCAGGGAGGCGGCGTAGCGCCGCTCAGCTTGGTCCAGAGACCGGGGAACAACCACACCATCGCCCGGTCGATCATCGGCAGTTGCCAGTTGCACACGTCCTTGCCCTCCAGTCCGCTCAGTATCGGCGCGGCAACGACGTCCTCATGGGTCAACCGGCGCACGCTCTCTTGTCCGACTTCTTGACCTTCGCCATCGACGATGCGCCGCTCGGTTCCGTTCAGTTTTTCCGCGCAGGATGATTTCACGAGCAGGCCAAGCTGAGGGCCTTCGCTGTGGGCGGAGACCCAGGCGCGGCTCTCGTCGGACAATAACCATTCGACCTGCCAGACCCTGGCCATGTTGTCGCCAGACGCGGTTACCATGCTGCGCCCGTCCGGCGAGAACGCCGCCGACGTGACCTGTTCCGAGTGGCCTTCCAGGGAGGTGCCGGTCCAGCGGCCATCGGCCCCCTCGCGCCAGATCCTGGCCGTCTTATCGGCAGACGCGGTGACGATGCTGCGCCCGTCGGGCGCGAAAGTGCCCGAGGTGACCCAGTCCGAGTGGCCTTCCAGCGGGGTGCCGGTCCAGCGGCCATCCGCCCCCTCGCTCCAGACCCGCGCCGACCTGTCGACAGACGCGGTGACGATGCTGCGCCCGTCGGACGAAAACGCGGCCATGTTGACCGCGCCCGAGTGGCCCTCCAAGACCGTGCCGGTCCAGCGGCCGTCCGCCCCCTCGCGCCAGACCCTGGCTGTGTCGTCCCAGGATGCGGTAACGATGCTGCGCCCGTCGGGCGAAAACGCGGCCGAGTGGACCGCGCCCGAGTGGCCCTTTAGGACTGTGCCGGTCCAGCGGCCATCCGCCCCCTCGCGCCACACCCTGGCTGTGTCGTCCCAGGATGCGGTGACGATGCTGCGCCCGTCGGGCGAGAACGCGGTCGTGGTGACTGTGTTCGAATGGCCTTCCAGGGGGGTGCCGGTCCAGCGGCCATCGGCCCCCTCGCGCCAGACCCGCGCCGTCTTGTCGAAAGACGCGGTGACGATGCTGTGCCCGTCGGGCGAGAATGCGGCCGAGGTGACCGGCTTCGAGTGGTCCTCCAGGACCGTGCCGGTCCAGTGGCCATCCACCCCCTCGCGCCAGATCCTGGCCGTCTTGTCGAAAGACGCGGTGACGATGCTGCGCCCATCAGGGGAGAACACGGACGATCTGACCTGGGCAGAGTGGCCGTACAGCGCAGCGTTCAGCATCGAGTGATAGGAGATTTCACCAACAGTGGCCGTGGCGTCGGACAGAGCTGGCTCGAGCAGGGTGCCGTGTGCCGCCGCCAGGGCGATTCGCATGCCACGATCGAACTGACCATTGCGGGCTTCCGCCTGAGCCACGCTGGTCAGGAAAAGGGAGGTTTGCCGCGACAACGAACGCTGACCGGACACCACGAAATAGCTGCCCACCGCGGTGATGGCGAGCGCGACCAGTGACAGTGCTGCGATCAGCCGTTGCAGCCGGCGCTGCCGCAGCGCCTGGCGGCGATCACCTTCCTGTCGCTCGTTCTCCGCGACCCGACAGGCGGCGAGATAGGTCCGGCCATCGGGACCGATCAGCTCCGCGAGGTCGGCGCGCTGGAGCAGCCGCTCCGCCGTGGTCAGCCGGTCGCCGCGGTGCACGAGCAAGAGGTCTGCTCGTTCTCCGGCGGAGCTGGAATTGCGTCGCCAGTCGCCGGCGGCGCGCATGACCGACTCGCACCGCGCCAGCCCGCCACCTTCCTCGCCAAGCCAGTCGGCGAGGAGTTGCCAATGGCGGAGCACGGCCTCGTGCGGAACCTCGACCGTGGTCTCGCCATCCTCGCGTTCGGCGCTGACCAGGAGACGCTGGTTGATGAAGTGCTGCACTAGCGGTTGGGCGGCGGCCGGCAGCTCGCGTCTCGTGGCGACCCGGCGTTGGGGGACCGCGTCGGCGCGTTCCAGACGCACCAACCAAGGGATGAAGGCACTGCGGGCCAGCCGCTCGAGCTCAGCGCGGTCGCCGGGCAGGTCGGGGTCATCGACAGCCATGACAAAGGCGGCTTCCACCGCCTTGCCGATTGCGCCCTCCAAGCCGCCCAGGCCGTTCCGGTACTCGTCGAGGGTCAGGACGCCGTCAGCGCCATGGTCCCGGACCAGCCGTTCCAGCGTGAAGGCGAGCAACGGGAGAGCGTCCGCCCGGTCGAGATCGGCCACCAGCTGCAACGTGAGCGCGGGCTCGATCCGGATCGACGGCTGGGCGAGACGGCCGGGACCCTCGACCACCTCCTTGAACGAGGCCGGCGACAGGGCTGGCAAGTCAAACGGCAGGCGGGGAATCCCGGCCAGGGTGCGCTCGGCTTGCAGCGCGGCGAAACCGTCCGAACGGATGGTCACGATCGCCAGCACGTTCTCGTCCGCGGCGAATGCTGCCGCCAGACCCGCGAACGCTGCATCCGCTTCTTTCTGGTCGGCCGAGAACAGCTCTTCAGCCTGATCGATCGGTAGGATCAAGGTTGGTGGACGCGCGGTGTAGGTCTCCCGACCGGCCTGGGCGTACCGCGTCAGACGGTCGACCACGGGCGCGCGCAGGGCCGCGAACCGGGCGGCGATGGCCTCGGCCGTGAAAGGAAGCTCTCCTCGTCGCGTTGGAGGCGGGCGAGGAGGCCGGCGCGCAGGAAGCTCGACTTGCCTGCCCCGGAGGCACCGAGGACCACCAGCATGCGCTCCGGCGCGCCGTCGCGCATCCGGCGCAGCGCCTCGAGCCCTTTGGCGATCAGGGCGTCGCGGCCGAAGAAGATCGCTGCGTCCGGCTCCTCCAGCGTGTGCAGCCCGCGGTAGGGCGGGCGGTTCGGTTCGCCCGGCGGCGGCCAGGGGAAATGCCCAGGGTGGAGGGCCGCGCGCGTGAGGCCGATGCGCAAACGGTTGAGGCCATCCGCCTCGACCTCCGGCCGCGACATGTCGGCCATCTGGAAATGGGCCGTGAGTTCGGGCGGCAGGTCGGCGAAGCGAGTGGGGGCGATCAGTACAGGGATTACGACCTTGTCGAGCATCGTGGCGAGCTGGAACTCGGTCACGCACCAGCGGGACGCGACCCATTCCGGCGAGACCAGGACGATCACGGCGGAGCAGCGCTCGCCTGCCTTCTTCAGCTCCTCCTGCCAGCGCTGGCCTGGGGCGAGGCCGTGCTCGGGGTCGAGGTCGAGGAAGGTGTCGCGCCAGCCCTGCTCGCGCAGCCAGTCGCGGACTCTGATCGCCCGCTCGTTGTTCTTGCTGGAATGACTGATGAACAAAATGCCCATGGCTCAACCTGAGCGATGAATACCCGCGATGGTGGCACCTTCGGCAGCAGCTGGCAACGCGCCTCCTGGCCTTGACGTGCTCTCGGACTGGCGAACGGGTCGAAGCTGGGTTAGGTGGCTGATAGGCTGCCGCGAAGACGCTGCCGCAGCAGGTGACGAAAGTGGAAGCTGGCGATCTGGAGCAAGCCCAAGGCAGCCTGATGTCAGGCTGCGCGGGGGATGTCCGGCCGCGGCTGGACCTCCTGGGCGATCCGGTCGAGCTGGTCGCGCTGGGCCACCTCCAGATCGTGGCGGGCCTGGAGGCGCAGCCACCAGCCGGCGTCGCCGCCGAAGTGCCGGGCGAGGCGAAGCGCCGTGTCTGCCGTGATCGCGCGCTTGCCGGCTGTGATCGCGAGCAGGCGGTTGTGGGGCACGTGGAGCGCGCGAGCGAGCGCCCTGGCCGAGAGGCCGAGCGGCTTCATGAAATCCTCGCGCAGGATCTCGCCCGGATGGACCGGGCCCAGCGGCTCGCCGTCCGGGTCGTCGATGTCCGAGAAGTCGATCTTCCCGGCCTTGAGCTCCTCCATGGTGATCGTCATCCGCGTCTCCTACCGATGATAGTCTCCAAACCAGACGTCGAACGCGTTGCCACCTCGCCACGTAAAGCAGATCCGCCATTGGTCGTTTACGCGGATCGACCATTGCCCGGATCTGTCGCCCTTCAGCTTCTCGAGCCGATTGCCGGGCGGTACCCGAAGCGTATCCAGCTCGGCAGCAGTGTGCAGTTGCTCCAGACGTCGTTGGGCGAGCCGCCGCAGGTCACGCGATATCTCCCGGATCGGCTTGCCCTCGAAGAGCCGCGCCGTGCGTCGATCCGCGAAGGTCCTGATCACGCCGTGACGATACGTGCCAATGCCCGGTACGTCAATCGTACCGGCGGCTGGGCAAACGTCGCCTGATGGCCGCCCGTAAGCTCCCCGCCTGGGCCGACTACGGCCTCCTGCCGCTGCTCAATCTCGGGCTCGCCTTCCTGGTCTCCGGGGTGGTCGTGCTGCTGATCGGCGAGAGCCCGCTCCAGGCGGTCGAGACCCTGGTCTACGGCGCCTTCGGCTATGGCGAGGCGGTTGGCTACACGCTCTACTACGCCACCAACCTGATCTTCACCGGCCTCGCCGTCGCGGTCGCCTACCATGCCGGGCTGTTCAACATCGGCGGTGAGGGGCAGGCCTATCTGGGTGGGCTCGGGCTGGGGCTGGTCGGCATCTATCTCGGCTGGCTGCCGGGCATCCTGAGCATCCCGCTGGCGGTGGTCGCCGCAGCCCTGTTCGGTGGGATCTGGGGCCTGATCCCGGGCTGGCTGCAGGCGCGGCGCGGCAGCCATGTCGTGATCACCACGATCATGCTCAACTTCGTCGCCTCGGCGCTGATGACCTATCTCATGGTCAACGTGCTGATTCGGCCGGGTCAGAGCGCCCCCGAGAGCATCACCTTTGCCGAATCCGTCTGGATGCCCTCGCTCAAGGGCCTGTTCGCGCTCGTGGGCGTCGATTTCGGCTATGCGCCCATCAACCTTTCCCTGGTCCTGGCCCTGCTGTGCTGCCTCGGCATGTGGCTGTTCGTCTGGCGCAGCCGCGTCGGCTACGAGCTGCGCGTCGTCGGCCACAGCGAGGCCGCCGCGGTCTATGGCGGCATCTCGCCCGCGAGCCGGATCATCCTCGCCATGACCATCTCGGGTGCGGTCGCCGGGCTCATGGCGACCAACGAGATCCTGGGCGGGCAGCACCGCATCATCCTGGGCTTCTCGGGCGGCTACGGCTTCGCCGGCATCGCCGTGGCGCTGATGGGCCGCAACCACCCCGTGGGCATCATCCTCGCCGCCCTCTTGTTCGGCGCCCTCTACCAGGGCGGCACCGAGCTCGCCTTCGAGATGCCGCGCGTCAACAAGGACCTGGTCGTCGTCATCCAGGGTCTGGTCATCCTGTTCGCCGGTGCACTGGAGCACATGTTCCGGCCTCGGCTCGAGGCGCTGTTCGCCAGCCGTCGCGCCCGGGCGGTGCCGGCCTGATGGACGAGATCGCCTTCCAGCTCCTCTTGATGCTGGACAGCACGGTCCGGCTCGCCGTGCCCCTGGTCCTCGCCGCCATGGCCGGCCTGTTCTGCGAGCGCTCGGGCGTGGTCGACATCGCCCTCGAGGGCAAGATGCTGGGCGCTGCCTTCGCCGCCGCGGCGGTCGCCGAGATCACCGACAGCGCCTGGCTCGGCGTGCTCGCCGGCATGGCCTTCGGCGTCGCCCTGGCCATGGTGCACGGCTTCGCCTCGATTACCCATCGCGGCGATCAGGTGGTCTCCGGCATGGCGCTCAACGTCATCGCCGCCGGGCTGGGGCCGACCCTGGCCGACGCCTGGTTCCAGCAGGCCGGCCGCGTCCCGGTCACCGCCGAGGGTGCGCGCTTCGTGCCGATCGACCTGCCCTTCGCCGATGCGCTCCGGCCGGTGCCGATCCTGGGGCCGGTCTATGCCGACCTGATCAGCGGCCACAACGTCCTGGTCTATCTCACGGCGCTCCTGGTGCCGCTGGTCGCCTGGGTGGTCTACCGCACCCGCTTCGGCCTGCGCCTGCGCGCCGTCGGCGAGAACCCGGCCGCGGTCGACACCGCCGGCATCTCGGTCGCCGCCATGCGCTACCAGGCGCTGATGGTCACCGGCGCGCTCTGCGGCATCGCCGGCGCCTACCTCTCGATCGCCCAGAGTGCGGGCTTCACCCGCGACATGACCGCCGGCAAGGGCTATCTGGCGCTCGCCGCTTTGATCTTCGGCAAGTGGCGCCCGGTCCCGGCGCTGCTCGCCTGCCTGTTGTTCGCCTTCACCGACGCGCTCCAGGCTCGCCTGCAGGGCGTGCCGCTGCCCGGCGTCGGCGTGGTGCCGGTCCAGCTCATCCAGGCGCTGCCCTACCTGCTCACCATCTTCCTGCTCGCCGGCTTCGTCGGGCGGTCGGTGGCGCCCAAGGCGATCGGCATCCCCTACGTCAAGGAGCGGTGATGGGCGCCCGCGCGCGTGCTAGGCTTCCGCCATGACCGCATCCGCCGCCCGCCTCTACGACCGCGACTTCGTCCGCTGGGCCGAGACCCAGGCGGCCGAGCTGCGCCGTGCCGCCGAGACCGGAATCAACCTGCCGCTGGATTGGGAGCATCTGGCCGAGGAGGTCGAGAGCTTGGGCAGCCGCGAGCGGCGCGAGATCGCGAGCCGGATCGAGCAGGTGCTGGTTCACCTCTTGAAGCTGCGGCACTCGCCGGCTGATGATCCGCGCCGCGGCTGGCAGGAGACCATCGACCGGGAGCGCAGCGAGATCGCGGCTGTGCTTGCCGACAGCCCCAGCCTGCAGCGGGAGACCGCGGCGGCTCTGGAGCGTCGCTGGCCGGTGGCCCGGCGCCGGGCGGCGCGCGCCCTGAGCGGCGAGGTCGACGAAGCTTTGATCCCGTGTGATTGTCCGTTCGCGGTCGAACAGGCCCTCGATCCTGACTGGTGGCCGGAGCGCCTCCGCCCGTGACCCCTGACCAGCTGATCGCGGCCGCGGCCGCGGCCCGGGCGCGTGCCTACGCGCCCTATTCCGGCTACGCGGTCGGCGCCGCTATCCTGGGCGCGGGCGGCGGGGTGTTCGCCGGCTGCAACGTCGAGAACGCCGCCTATCCGCAGGGCCAGTGCGCCGAGGCCAACGCCATCGGGGCCATGGTCACTGCTGGTGAGCGGGCCATCGCCGCGGTCGCGGTCGTCGGCGGCGCCGACGATCTCTGCTCCCCCTGCGGCGGCTGCCGCCAGCGTCTGGCCGAGTTCGGCCGCCCCGCGACGCCGGTCCATCTCGGCGGGGCGGAGGGGTTGCGCGAGACGACCACGCTCGGAGTGCTCCTGCCCATGGCGTTCGGCCCGATCAATCTCGGCGCCGCCCTGGCCGTGGCCGAGGATGCCGCGACCGTCCTCCGCCGGCTCGCCGTCGAGCCGCCGCTGGTGGCGCTGGTGCTGGGCTCCGGCCTGGGCGCCATCGCCGAGCGGGTCGCGGAGCCGGTCGTGGTCGGCTATCGCGACCTGCCGGGCTTCCCGCGGCCGGGCGTGCAGGGCCATGCCGGCCGGCTGCTGCTGGGGCGGCTCGACG
>JBGAKU010000150.1:0-13653 GCA_044224255.1 Geminicoccaceae bacterium | reverse complement strand
ACCATGACGCGGTCGCCGACGGCGAAGATGTCGTTGAGGCGGTGGCTGATGATGATCTGGGCCACGCCCTGGCGCTTGAGCTCGGCCATGGTCTCGAGCAGGCGCTCGGTCGCCATGACCGACAGGTTGGCGGTGGGCTCGTCGAGGATCAGCACCTTGGGGGCGAAGCTGATCGCGCGCGCGATCGCCACCGACTGCTGGCGGCCGCCCGACAGGCTCTCGACCCGCTGCCGGACATGGTTGACGTCGACCTTGAGCCGGCGCAGCACGCCCCAGGCCTCCTCCTCCATCGCCTTGCGATCGACGAACCAGCCTTTGGTCGGCCAGCGGCCGAGAAAGATGTTGGCGGCGACGTCCAGGTTCCCGCACAGCGCGAAGTCCTGGTAGATCATCTCGATGCCGACCGCGCGGCTCTCGTGCGGGCTCCTGAACTGGGTCGGCCTGCCTTCGACCAGCACCTCGCCCTCGTCGCGCTGGTAGGCGCCGGTGATGATCTTCATCAGCGTCGACTTGCCGGCCGAGTTGTCGCCGACCAGGCCCAGGATCTCGCCCTGCTCGAGCCGGAGGTCGACGTCGGCCAGCGCGCGCACCGCGCCGAAGCTCTTCTGGATGCCGCGCATGTCGATCAGGGGCGTCGTCATGCGGGCGTCTCCCGGCGGCCGGCGAGGCGGTGACGGATGCGGCCGAGCAGGCCTTCCTGGCGCAGCCAGATGTCGCCCAGGACGGCGATGATCAGGATCAGGCCGATGAACACGTTGACCCAGTGCTGCGGCATGATCAGCGAGCTGCCGTCGGGCAGGATGATCTGCAGCGAGAGCAGGGCGCGCAGGAGCGTGATCACCGCCGCCCCGGCCAGAGCACCGACGATCGAGCCGTAGCCGCCGAAGATCGAGGCGCCGCCGATGATCACCGCCGCGATCACGTCGAGCTCGCGCAGCTGGCCGGCCGACGGGTTGAACGAGCGGAAATAGGCGATGTAGACCAGCCCGGCGAGCGAGGCGCAGGCGGCGCTGAAGACCAGGCTCCAGAACCGCACCCGGTTCGTGTCGATCCCGGCATATTCGGCGGCGCGCCGGTTGCCGCCGGTGGCGAACACCATGTAGCCGAGCGGCGTCCTGGCCAGCACGACGCCGGCGACGAGCGCCAGCAGGACGAGCAGGATGCTCTGGGTCGAGAGCGCGCTGGCCACGTCGTGCCAGAGCGTGCCGGCGGCCGGCTCGTGCCCGACCGCCTTGAGGACCTCGATCAGCTTCCGGCCGACCAGATTGTAGCTCTCCGGGAACTGGCTGAGCTGGCGGCCGGCCACCAGCCAGGCGGCGATGCCGCGGGCGACGTAGAACATGCCGAGCGTGGCGACGAAGGCCGGCAGCAGCAGGCGCGTGGCGTGCTGGCCGTTGACGCAGCCGGAGAGCAGGCCGGCGGCGAAGCCGCCGAGGCCGGCGGGCAGGGGTGCGAAGCCCATGAACTTCATCAGGAACGCGGCGGTCGAGCCCGACAGCGCGAGAACCGCGCCGACCGAGAGGTCGACGTCGCCATTGGCCATGACGTAGCTCATGCCGACGGCCATGAGCCCGATCTCGGTGAAGGCGAGGAGCAGGTTGAAGCTGTTGTCGAGCCCGGCCCAGAAGTCGGGCCTGAGCCACCAGCCGAGCAGCCACAAGCCCGCCATGAAGAGTACGGCTGCCGACTCGCGCTGCGTCAGCCACCAGCGCAGGCCGCGCGCGCTGAACTCGGCGGCGGCGAGGGTGCTGCCGTGCGTGCGCGGCGCCTCGATCGCCACCGAGCCGACATCGACCGGCGGCGGTTCCGTGCCGCGCAGCCGTGCGAGCAGCCGCGGGAACAACTTGCGGCGGATCACCCAGGGCTCGATCAGCACGGCCACGAGCAGAATTAGGCCGAGGAAGGCCGGAACCGCTCCCGGCGGCAGGGAGGCCATGGCCTGCACCTGCAGCTCCTGATTGCCGACCTTGAGCGTGCGGGTGATCGGCACACCCTCGCGCAGCACCTTGTCGATCAGCACGACCAGGATGGCGCCGAGGCAGGAGCCGAGCACGCGGCCGCGCCCGCCCAGGATCGAGGCGCCGCCGACGATCACCGCCGCGATCACGATCAGCTCCGCCCCGAGGCCATATTGCGAGGTGACGCCCTTGTCCTGGGCGACGTTCATCAGCCCGGCGAGCGTCGCGCATAGTGCAGCCAGGACGAAGCCGCGGAGGCGGACCATTTTGGTGTCGATGCCGGCATATTCGGCCGCGAGCTCGTTGCCGCCGACCGCATAGGCCTCGTAGCCCCAGCGGGTACGCGCGAGCACGATGCCGCCGATGAGCGCCACGAGCACGAAGACCAGGATCTGGTTGTTGAAGCCCAGCGCATTGCTCTCGCCGAGCGTGAAGAAGGCGAAGTCGCGCGCCTTGAGCTCGTAGGCGATGGTCTTGCCGCCGGTGAGCCCCAGCACCAGCCCGCGGCCGACGAACAGCATGGTCAAGGTGGCGATGAAGGCCGGCACCTTCAGCCAGGTGACCAGCACACCGTTGATCAGCCCGATGGCGAGCCCGGCGCCGAGACAGACCAGCACCGCAGCCCAGGCCGGCAGGTCGAAATGGGTCGGCGCGAACGCGATCGAGAACACGACCGCGACCAAGCCCAGAGTCGAGCCGACCGACAGGTCGAGGTCGCGGTCGACGATGACGAAGGTCATGCCGACCGCCATCACGCCGTAGCGCGCGGCGTCGCGCAGCACCGACTGGAGTGCTGTGAGATCGCCGAAAAAGCGCGGGTTGATGCTGGCGCCGACCAGGTAGAGCCCGGCCATCACCAGAAGCAGCCCGACCTCCCAGCCATAGGCGAAGCCGCCGAAGCGGCCGGGGGCGGAAGCCCCCGGTTCGGCTCCGACGGCGCCTGCCGCCATGCGCTCAGTTCTCGTAGCGCTTGCCGACCTTGTCGACCGTGTCCTTGGTCACGAGCTGGGCGCGCGTGTCCAGGTTGGCGGCAGCGATGCCGCGGTCGATCTGCAGGTAGAGCTGCATCACCGGCCAGAAGCCCTGCAGGAAGGGCTGCTGGCCCAAGGCACCGTCGAGCGCGCCGGACTTGAGCTGCTCTTGCTGCTTGGGCCCGAGGTCGAAGCCGTAGGAGCAGACCTTGTCGCCCATGTTGAGCTGCGCCACGGCATCGCCGATCGCCGGCGTGACGAAGCCGTTCGCACCCATGATCCCGACCACGTCGCCGCGGCTCTCGATCAGGCTGACGATCGAGCCCGTCGGGTTGTTGGCGTCGACGTCGATGCCGATGTTCTCCGGCCCGGCGTCGACCTTGAAGTTGCCGAGCTTGCCCTCGATCGCCAGCGTCGCCACGGCTGCGGTGAAGGCCGCGGTGATGCGGTTGTTGACCTCGACATTGCCCAGCGTGGTCGTGCTGGGGAAGATGATCGACCCGCCCTCCGCACCGCTCGCGAGCACGCAGCGCGCCAGTGCCTCGCCGCCGATCGCGGCAGCGCTGGCGTCCTGGCCGGTGTGGCTGATGCCGGAGCGGTTGTAGAGCGTGCCGTCGAAGCTGTTGGTGGTGGCGACCGGGATGCCCTTGTCGAGCAGGCCCTTGACGATGTCGTTGTACGCGCCCGCCTGCGGGGTGGTGATGATGAACCCGTCGATGGTCGGGTCCTGGACCGCCTGGTTGATGATCTCGAGCTCGCGCGGGATGTCGTCGACCGGCGCCTCGGACCCGAGCATGAGCAGGTTGGCGCCGACCATGTCCGCGGCGAGCTTGGCGCCGACATAGACCGGATCGAAGAAGCCGTTGCCCGCGGTGTGGGTGATGATCGCGAAGGTGAGCTTGCCGTCCTTGCTGTTGAAGTCCTTGCTGCCGGGCGCCTCCTGGACGGCGTCCTCGAAGCTGTAGCCGCCCACGGCCTTGGACAATGCGCCCGACTGCGCCATGGCCTGGCCAGTGAACGCGAGCGCCAACGCGCTCGCACCGAGCAGATAATCCCGCATGTTCCTGTCTCCCTGGTGCCGGTACCGCCGGCTTATCCGCACCAAGCCGTAGCACCTGGGGCGGCTCCTTGGCTATCGCGCTGCGAGACCAGCCTGATCTTCGGCGGCCGAGCTGATAGATTGCCCGCATGACGCTCGCCAAGCCCGATCCGGACCTGTCGTCCGTCCTTGTCCAGGCCGCCATCGCCGGACGCTCGCCCGCGGCGATGCTCGAGGAGATCAGCCGGGCCATGGTCGCCGCCGGCATCCCGCTGCTGCGGACGACCGTGGGCGCGCTCCTGCTGCATCCGTTGCTCGATGCCACGCTGGTGATCTGGCGCCCGGACCGCGGCGCCTATCTCGACGACACGCCGCGACCTGTGGTGCGTGGCAACGAGGCCTGGCGCGACAGCCCGTTCCACCGGCTGGAGCAGGCCAAGGGCCGAATGCAGCGCTATCGCCTGGGGGAGGGCGAGGGCACCGACGAGTTCCCGGTCCTGGCGCAGCTCGCGGCCGACGGCGCCAGCGACTATCTCGTCCTGCGCACCCATCTCACCTCGGGTGTGGCGCTCGGCGAGGGCACCAGCGTCTTCTCCTCCTGGGCATGTGCTCGCCCGGGTGGCTTTACCGCGGCCGAGATCGACCGGATCGCCGCAACCGAGCCGCTTCTGGCCGTGGTCGTGGCGGCGGCGCTCGGCAACGCCACCACCGCCACGCTGCTCGCCACCTATCTCGGCGCGGACGCGGCGCAGCGGGTGCTCGGCGGCGACGTCGAGCGCGGCCGGGCCGAGATGATTCACGCCATCATCTGGTACAGCGACCTCGCCGGCTTCACCCGCATCGCCGATCAGCTCGCCGGGGCGGGCATGCTGCAGCTGTTCACCGGCCACGCCGAGATCCTGCGCCTGCTCAACGACCATGCCGAGATCCTGGTCGACGCGATCGAGGGCAGGGGCGGGCAGGTCCTCAAGTTCATGGGCGACGGCATCCTCGCCATCTTCCGCGGCCCCAGCGAGGGCGCCGCCTGTGAGGCAGCACTCGAAGCCTGGGCGGAAGCGAGCGAACGCTGCAGCCGGCTGGGGCGCCGGCCGATCGGCGAGACCCATCCCTACCTCGCGCTTCACGCCGGCGACGTCCTCTACGGCAACATCGGCGGCCGGGCGCGGCTCGACTTCACCGTGCTGGGCCCGGCCGTCAACGAGGCGAGCCGTATCGCCGCCATGTGCCGGAAGCTCGACCGTACCCTCGTCATGTCCGAGGAGTTCGCCGGGCTGTGCCCGGCCGAACGGCGCGACGGGCTCCTGGCGCTGGGCAGCTTCACCCTGCGCGGCGTGACGCGGCCGCAGATGCTCTACGGGCTGGCAACGCCTGGCACAGTTTTGGCTCAACCGTGAGTGCGGCTCGACCGCCAAGACTGGAAGCGGACATGGCGAGAAACTCCCCAAGGGTCGGCCCACGATTTCCGCAGGTGGTGGTGCTGGTCGGTGCAACCGGCGATCTGGCCCGGCGCAAGCTCCTGCCCGGCCTGTTCCACCTCACCAAGGCCGGGTTCCTTCCGGATTGCCGTGTGATCGGGGTGTCGTTGGACGAGATCGACGCCGACGCCTTTCGCTCGCTGGCACGTAGTGCGATGGATCAGTTCTTCTCGCGTCCGGTCACCGAGGGTGACTGGGCAGCATTCGCCGAGAAGATCGACTATGTGCCGCTTGCTGCCGGTGCCGGCGCGCTCAAGGATGCCGTGCTCGCCGCCGAGCGGTCCTTGGGGCCCGAGAGTCGGCGCATCCACTATCTCAGCGTACCGCCTGCCGCCGCGATGCCGGCGGTGCGGCTGCTCGCGGCGGCCGATCTCACCAGCCGCTGCCGGATCATCATGGAGAAGCCGTTCGGCACCGACGTGGAGAGCGCCGTCTTGCTCAATCGCGAGCTGCACGAGTTCTTCACCGAGGATCAGATCTTTCGGATCGACCATTTCCTCGGCAAGGAAGCCGCGCAGAACATCCTGGCCTTCCGCTTCGGCAACGGCCTGTTCGAGCCGATCTGGAACCGCAACTTCATCAACCACGTCCAGATCGACGTTCCCGAGACCCTGGGCCTCGCGACCCGCGCGGCGTTCTACGAGCAGACTGGGGCCTTCCGCGACATGGTGGTGACCCATCTGTTCCAGATCCTGGCCTTCATGGCGATGGAGCCGCCGACGGCACTCGAGCCCAAGCCGATCAGCGAGGAGAAGAACAAGGTCTTCCGCAGCATGGTCGCGCTCGACCCGCGCGAGGTCGTGCGGGGCCAGTATGTCGGCTACAGGTTGGAGGACGGTGTCGACCCGGAATCCGACACCGAGACCTTCATCGCGCTCAAATGCGCCATCGATAACTGGCGCTGGGCCGGCGTGCCGTTCTTCCTGCGCACCGGCAAGCGCATGGCCGAGGGCCAGCGGATCATCTCGATCGCCTTCCGCGAGCCGCCCAAGAGCATGTTCCCGGCCGGAGCCGGGGTCGGCGCGCAGGGGCCGGATCACCTCACCTTCGACCTCGCCGACCACTCCAAGATGTCGCTCTCGTTCTACGGCAAGCGGCCTGGGCCGGGGATGCGCCTGGACAAGCTCAGCATGCAGTTCGCGATGAAGGAGACCGGCTGGCTGGGCGACGTGCTCGAGGCCTATGAGCGCCTGATCCTCGACGCCATGCGCGGCGATCACACCCTGTTCACGACCGCCGAAGGGATCGAGCGGCTGTGGGAGGTCTCCGAGCCGCTGCAAGAGGCACCGCCGCCGGTCCGCCTGTACGAGCCCGGCTCCTGGGGCCCGAAGTCGATCCACCAGCTCGTGGCGCCCCATGCGTGGCGGTTGCCTTTCGAGCGGGCATGGCGCGACCCGAACATGACGGGGAGCTGATTACCCCTTTGACGGCCGCCAGCGCCTCAGCCGCAGCACGACACGGCGCAGGCGTCATGCTAGTCTGCCCCACGAGTCGGGCGCTGGCGGTCGAGTCGGGTTGGGAGCGAACGGCACATGACCGGCGCGAAGCGCGCCGTGTTTGCGGCGATGGAAGGCGCGGGATACTACAACCGACACTCGTCGCTGCAGGCGGCCGGCATCCGCCGCGTGCTACCGCTTTGGCGGCAGGTCGCCGCCACGATCGAGATCGGCCACGGGCCGGTCGTGATCGCCGACTACGGCTCGTCGCAAGGGCGAAACTCGATGGCGCCGATCGGTGTCGCCATCGAGGAAGTCCGCGCGCGCGTCGGCGCCGACCGGCCGATCCAGGTGTTCCATACCGACCTGCCGGTCAACGATTTCACCTCGCTGTTCCAGGCGCTCGACGAGGAGCCGGACAGCTATCTGCTCGGGGATCCGGGTGTCTATCCGGCCGCCGTCGGCCGCTCCTATTTCGAGCCCGTCCTGCCGCCCGGTTCGGTCCAGCTCGGCTGGAACTCCTGGACCCTGCACTGGATGAGCCGCAAGCCGGTGGACGTGCCCGATCACGTCTGGGCCCGGCTCAGCGCCGATCCCGAGGTGCGGAACGCCGCGGCTCTTCAGTCGGCAGAGGACTGGCGCCGCTTTCTCGCCGCACGAGCCGTCGAGCTGTGCCCAGGGGCGCGGCTGTTCTGCCTGATCATCGTCCGCGCCAGTGAGCGGCCGCCGGTGGACCGGCTCGGTAACGAGGTGTGGGCCGCCGTGTCGGCCATGGGCGCCGCGGGCCTTCTCGACGAGCGCGAGTGCCTCGCCATCACCGTCCCCACGCACGTTCGAACACTGCCCGACCTGGAGAGGCCATTCGCTGATGGCGGCGGATTTGCGGGGCTGCGGCTGGACCGGCTGGAGACCGTGACCCTGCCCGACGCGTTCTGGGAACGGCTCGGGCAGACCGGCGACGTCGAGTCGTATGCCGAGTCGTGGGCCGGCATGGCCCGCGCCATCTACGGCCCAACCATCCTCGCGGCGCTAGGGCCGGATCGCGACCGGCCTGCACTGGTCGATGAATTGCTCCGGCGCTTCGCGGGGGCGCTGGCGGCGGCGCCTGGCCCAATCGACTTCAACCTCGCCGTCGTGGTGCTTACCAAGACCGGCTGACGGTGCTTGCGCCTATAGGCCGGCCCTGGCCAGCCTGACGTTGAAGCGCTCGGTGGTCTCGGGGATGACAGGAAAGCACGCCAATAGGTGACCGGGTCACGGTCGAGCCGCTCATCGAGATACCACCGCCGGTGCGGCTCTACCACCGGGGCTCCTGGGGCCCGAAGGATCCATCGGCCTGTCGCCCCGCACGCTTGGCGTGATCCGAACACGACGGGGAGCTGAGCGGCCCTCAGCCGCGCGGCGCGAGGCCGGCGGCGGCAGCGGGCAGCCGCAGTCCCGCTTTGGCCAAGCCGGCGTTCAGACGCTCGATGACCTCCGGCGAGGCCTGGAAGTTGGCCCAGAACGCGACCGGGTCCCGGGCGAGCAGCGGTGATTGCCGCAGGGCTTCGTCCAAGGCGGCCCGGGCCGCCTCGTCGTGCCCCAGCGCCGCCTCGGTGATGGCCAGGGTGGCATAGCCGTGGCAGCAGTCCTCCTTGCCCAGCTCGGCCTGGTCGCGCGCCCGCTCGAGATCGCCGCCCAGGAACAGCGCCAGCGCCAGGGTGTCGTGATACCAGGCGGGGACGACCATGCTGCGGTCGACCGCCTCCTGAAGGAGTTGCCCGCCTTCCTCCCAGCGACCACGGGCCATCAGCCGCCAGCCGAGCTGCGCCAGGCTTTCCGGGTTGTGCGGATTGAGCGCGATCACCTGCCGCTGTACGCGCTCGGCTTCGTCGAAGTCGCCGCGAGCGAACTGAAGGGCTGCGAGTGCCTGCAGGCTGCGGATCGCCCCAGGCGCCAACGCGACCGCCCGCTGCGCCGCCGCCAAGCCGGCATCCAGCTCGGCTGGCCGTGCCGCGGGCTCGACCAGCTCGAAGCGCGCCGCATCCATGTGGGCGAAGGCGAGCATCGCCCACGCCCCTGCATAGCCCGGGTCGCGCCGGACCGCCTCCTCCAGGCAGGCGCGCACCGGAGGATAATCCTCGCGCGCGAACGTCAGTCTGAAGGCGAAGGCCCGCTGCACGCAGTCGTAGGCGAACATCGTTTCGGGCGGGGAGCGCGCCAGTTGCCGCGAGGCCGCCTGATTGACCACGCCGTACTCCTGGGCCAGGCGCGTCGCCAGTTCCCCGGCGATGTCGCCCTGAACGTCGAACGGCGTGACCGCGGTCAGCGCCTGGTCATATCTCTGGCTCCACAGCACCTGGCCCGATGCACGCTCGACCAGCCTGGCGGTCACCCGAATCCGCTCCGGCTCCCGCTCGACACCGCCCGTGAGCACATAGGTCGGTGCGGATGCCGCCGCACCGGGCAGCGGCGCGCTCCCGTCGCTGTCCGGCGCGGCGGTGAACACCTGCAGGCTGTCGAAGCGCATGAGATCCGCGATCAGCCCGTTGGTCAGGCCACTCGCGAGCAGCCGGCCACCCTCGCCACCGCTGAGGGCCTGAAACGGCACGATGACCAAGGCCGGCCCGGCCGATTGCGCCTGCCCGCCCATGCGCCACGGCGCCCAGGCGGCGACGCCGCCGACCAGCACGAGCGCACCGAGGCCGCCAGCCAGAACCCAACGCCAATCGCGCAGGCGGCCGAGCTCTAGCCGTCGGCCCGAGGGTGCGGCCGGTGCTCCGGCATCCGCCCGGAACGCGAAGGCAGGGACATAATGCCCCTTGGGGATGCTGATGCGGATCGGATCGTCGCGCCCATCAGCCAGATAGTACTGGTCGAGATCGCGTCGGAGCCGGCCGACCTCGATGCGAACGATCGGGTCGTTGTGCGGGTCGAAGCGCTCGTCGCGGCCGAGCACCGCCAGGGCGATATCGAACGCCTTGAGCCGTTCCGCCTGACCCGCCAGGGTGCGGTCGACCACGTAGGCCAGCAGCTTGCGGCGCCGCGCGCTGGCACGGAACTCAGCCCTCTTGAGCAGCCGCTCCAGATAGGCACGAACCTCGTCCGCCACCTGCTCGTCGTCGCTGCACGCCCGTGGCGTCAGGCTCACCGGACCTCCCCGCCGAATAATCGAATGCATGCATAGCAGAGCCCGCCCACGTTGTATCGACCGAGTCGGAGGCGGTTTTGTTACCGTAACAACCTACCCGCCGGCCAACAGTGGCGCGCAGGGTTCGCCCGCAACGCGCCCGGGACCGGCTCAAGAGCTCGGTGCCCGGGGCACCATGGGTCAATCAGTCGCGAACAATTGTTCGCCGGGGAGTTCGCCTTGAACAAGCTGCTCACGTCCGCCTTCGCCCTCTCGCTGCTGCTCGGCGCCGGTGCCGCCATGGCCGAGTCGATGACCGGCACGGTGGACAGCGTCGATCCGAACAGCAAGACCGTGGTGATCAATGGCCAGCCTTACATGCTCGAAGGTCAGGCGTCCGGGCTGAAGATCGACGAGATCAAGGCCGGTGAGAAGGTGACGATCGAATATGACGTCAACACCAACAACGTCTCGCAGATCGATCACGCGAAGTAAGTCGCGATAGCATCGCTGAACGCAAGGCGGAGCAGCCGCCACGAATCGCGGCGGCTGCTCCGCCAAGGGAGAGCAAGATGGTCAATTGCAAGCTGGTTCTGGCCGGTGCCGCGCTGTCGCTCGGCCTCGGCGCTGCGGCCGCGTTGGCCGACGCCTCCGCGCTGGAAAAGTTCGCCGGCGCCAAGGAGGCGATCATGAGCTATTACGCTGCCAACGCCCAGGAGCCCGGCTGCGGCGCCGGCCAAATGCAGAACATCGGCGACGCCAAGGTGGTTAGCGAGAGCGGCGACACTGCGGTCGTCGCCGTGAACTACGCCTTCAGCGCCACCACCGGGGCCGGCGGCACTGCCGCATGCAGCGGCGACAGCTCGCGTGAGTTCACCCTGACCAAGGGCAGCAGCGGCTGGGGCGTGTCCGGGATGACCGGCCAGAACCCCTAGGCTGCGGAGCGCCGACCGCTGGCCGAAGAGGCGCCAGCGGTCGGCGGTGCATCGTCATGTTGGCGGCACGACCGCGGCGCCACCCGAGCGCCAGGCCAACAGGTAGCCGGTCGCCCGTACTGCCGGAGCCGCGTCGACCGCGCGGAGGCCGATGCGTTGGACGCGATCGAGACCGTGTGCGGCAGCCTGCCCGCCAGTGCCGAGCGGATTCGGCGGCGGTTCTGGCGTGACCCGGAATTCCGCACGGTGTGCGAGGACTATCGTGACGCGCTCCAGATGCTGGCCAGGCTCGACCCCCGGCAGCCCGCCAACGTGCTACGGATAGAAGAGTATCAGCAGGTCGCCGCCGAGCTGCTCGCGGAGGCGAGGGCCATGCTGGATGTGGAGGAAGCGTAAGTCGGCCCAAGGCGACACGAAGGAGAAGCGCATGAGACCATGGTCCATCGCGGGGTTGCTCGCCATCCTGACGGCCCCCCTCGTCCTGCCAGTCGGCCACGCCGCCGCTCAGGAAGCCAAGAAGCCCAACATCCTGTTCATCATGGGCGACGATGTCGGGTGGTTCAACGTCGGCGCCTACCACCAGGGCATCATGTCCGGCAAGACGCCGAACCTCGACAAGCTCGCCGCACAAGGCATGCGGTTCACGGACTACTATGCTGAGGCGAGCTGCACGGCCGGCCGGGCGAACTTCATCACCGGCGAATTGCCGATCAGGACCGGCCTCACCACGGTGGGGCAGGCGGGCGCCGATGTGGGCATGCCGGACCAAGCGGTGACGCTGGCCACCGTGCTCAAGGCGCAGGGCTACGAGACCGGCCAGTTCGGCAAGAACCACCTGGGAGATCTGAACAAGTTCCTGCCGACCCTCCACGGGTTCGACGAGTTCTTCGGCTATCTCTACCACCTCGACGCCATGTCCGACCCGTACTGGCACAGCTTCCCGCAGGACTGGTGGGACAAATATGGGCCGCGCGACCTCATCCACGCGTGGGCCACGGACAAGGACGACCCCACCGAGATGCCGCGCTGGGGCAAGGTCGGCAAGCAACGGATCGAGGATGAGGGGCCGCTGGCACCGTTCCCAGACATGGCCGGGCGGCAGAACTGGCAGGAAGGCCGCAAAGCCAAGTACAACATGGAGACCTTCGACCAGGTGCTGGTTGAGCATAGCAAGGGGTTCATGGACAAGGCCAAGAAGGACGGCAAGCCGTTCTTCATCTGGCACAACACGACGCGCATGCACGTCTTTACCTTCGTCCCGCCCGAATATCAGGCGAAGATGAACTACCAGACCAATTACGGCCTGGAAGAGGCCGGCATGGCGCAGATGGATGACAGCATCGGCGAGCTGCTCAAGCACCTGGAGGAGATCGGCGAAGCCGACAACACCATCGTCGTCTTCACCACCGACAACGGGGCCGAGGTGTTCACCTGGCCCGACGGTGGGATGACGCCGTTCCGGGCGACCAAGGGCACCGTGTTCGAGGGCGGCTTCCGCGTGCCGGCGATCATCCGCTGGCCGGGCAAGGTCAAGCCGGGCACGGTCCAGAATGGCATCTTCTCCGGCCTCGACTGGTTCCCGACCCTGGCCGCGGCGGCGGGTGCCCCGGACATCACCGACCAGCTGCTCAAGGGCGTCAAGCTGGGCGATCGGACCTACAAGAACCACCTCGACGGCTTCGACCAGACCGACCTGCTTCTTGGCACCGGGCCATCAAAGCGGCACGAGCTGTTCTACTTCGGTGGCGCCAAGCTGGGCGCCATCCGGATCGACGACATGAAGTTCCAGTTCTTCCAGCAGCCCTGGGGCTGGCCCGGCGAGAAGGTGACGACCGACATGCCGACGATCGTCAACCTGCGCCAGGACCCGTTCGAGCGCACGCCGTCGATCCGGGGCGAAAGCCTGAACGACATGGGCGGCGGCTACATGAACGAGTTCTTCGCCCGCGAGTTCTGGCGCTTCGTCCTGGTGCAGCAGGCTGTGGCCGACCTGGCGAAGACGGCGATCGACTATCCGCCGATGCAGGCGCCAGCCTCCTTCAACCTCGAGGCGGTCAAGGCCCAGATCGACGAGATGCTCAGGAACAAGAACGGGCAGTAGTGACAGTCGGAGCGCTGGCTGCGCCCGAAGGCGCACTTGCCTGCCACGGCAGGTACAAGCAGGTCACCGCCGAGCTGCTCGCCGAGGCGAGGGCCATGCTGGATATGGAGGAAGCGTAAGTCGGCACGAGGCGACACGAAGGAGAGGCACATGAGACCATGGTCCATCGCGGGGTTGCTCGCCATCCTGACGGCCCCCCTCGTCCTGCCGGTCGGTCACGCCGCCGCGCAGGAAGCCAAGAAGCCCAACATCATGTTCATCATGGGTGACGACATCGGCTGGATGCAGCCGAGCATCTATCACCGCGGCCTGATGGTCGGCGAGACGCCGAACATCGACAAGATCGGCCACGAAGGCGCGATGTTCGTCGACTATGTGGCCATGCAGAGCTGCACCTCGGGGCGCAACGCCTTCTTCACCGGCATGTATCCGTTGCGCACCGGCATGATTCCGCCGCAGCTCCCGGGCAGCCCGACCTATCTCAAGCCGGGCACGCCGGCGATCGCCAAGTTCCTGCTCGACCTCGGCTACACCACCGGCGAGTTCGGCAAGAACCATCTGGGCGACCACACCGCGGCCCTGCCGACGGCGCACGGCTTCCAGGAGTATTGGGGCTATCTCTACCACCT
>JBGAKU010000149.1:0-13707 GCA_044224255.1 Geminicoccaceae bacterium | reverse complement strand
GGCTCCGCCTCGGCATGCGGGTGGTGGCCCCGGCATTGCTGTTCGGCTCCTGCCACTGGATCCTGACCCAGCTCTGCCCGCGCTTCGGGATCGAGGTCGAGCTGGTCGACGGCAAGGACCTCGCCGCCTGGGAGCGCGCGCTGGGCCGGCCCACGGATCTCGTCTTCCTGGAGTCGCCCGGCAATCCGACCATGGAGCTGGTCGACATCGCGGCCGTAGCGGCGCTGGCACACCGGGCGGGCGCCCAAGTGATCGTCGACAATGTGTTCGCGACCCCACTGCTGCAGCAGCCGCTCGAGCTCGGCGCCGACATGGTCGTCTACTCGGCCACCAAGCACATCGACGGCCAGGGCCGCTGTCTCGGCGGGCTGATCTGCTGCGACCGGGCGTTCCGCAAGACCGTCCTGCAGCCATACCTGCGCAACACCGGCCCCGGCATCAGCCCGTTCAACGCCTGGGTGCTGCTCAAGGGGCTGGAGACTCTGCCGCTGCGCGTGCGCGCCATGACCGAGGCGGCTGCGCGCATCGCGCGCTGGCTCGAGGCCGACTTGCGCGTCGAGCATGTTCTCTATCCGGGCCTGGAAAGCTTCCCCCAGGCGGAGCTGGCGCGCCGGCAGATGACCGGCGGCGGCTCGCTCGTCGCCTTCCGCGTCGGCGGTGGCCGGCCCGAGGCGTTCGCCGTGCTCAACCGGCTGGGCCTGATCGGGATCTCGAACAATCTCGGCGACGCCAAGTCGCTGATGACCCATCCGGCCAGCACGACCCACTCCAAGATCGCGGCCGAGGAGCGCGTGGCCGTCGGCATCACCGAGGACCTGCTCCGGCTCTCGGTGGGGCTGGAGGACCCCGAGGACCTGATCGCGGATCTGAACCAGGCGCTCGGAGCAGGCTCGGGCAGCTAGCCACAATACCCTTGATCTAAGCTGGGCCGAGTTGCCGAATCTGGGGCCGGAGGTGACCATGGTCCGGACGTCGGCGCGCTCGCTGAACGGCGCCCGGCTCAGCGATCACGTCACCTGGGCGTGCTGACGGCCACGGCGCCGGCCGCGTTCTACACGGGGGTCTCCTACGGCGAAATGCTGCGCTGCCTGCTCAAGGGGCCGCGCTGGCTACGCTGGGGCGGCGCGGAGCCGGATCTGGCCGACAAATCCGCTATCACCAAAGCACCGACCCGGCTCGGCGTCGCCCCGCTGAAGCAACTGATCGCGCGTGGCGCGCCCGGCGCGCTGCGCCGCCGGGGCGTCGTGCCCAGCACCTCAGGCTGCCGCATGCAGGATACCCTGGCTCGGCGGGCCGAGGCCGAAGCGCTCGATCAGTTCCGCCCGCGGCATCGGCTTGCCGAACAGGTAGCCCTGCACCTCGTCGATGCCCATGACCCGCAGGGCCGCCATCTGCTCCTCGGTCTCGATGCCTTCGGCGCAGCTCTTGATCCCGAGGCTCCGGGTCATGCCGACGATGGCCAGGATGATCGCCTCGCCGCCGCGGTCGAGCGCCTGCACGAAGGAGCGGTCGATCTTGATCTTGTTGAAGCGGAACTTGGTCAGATAGCTCATCGACGAGTAGCCGGTGCCGAAATCGTCCATCGCCAGATGGACGCCCATCTCGACGAACTGGTTCATCATCTCGTTCGAGCGGGCGTTGTTGGCGAGCAGCACGCCCTCGGTGATCTCGACCTCGAGCTGGGCCGGCGGCAGGCCCGAGTGCCGCAGTGCGCTCGCCACCGTGTCGAGCAGATCGTCGTCGGTGAACTGGGCCGGCGACAGATTGACCGCGACCTGGATCCCGCCCCACGCGGCGGCATCGCGACAGGCCTGCTCCAGCACCCAGCGACCGATCTGCGCGATCATCCGGGTCTCCTCGGCGACGGGGATGAACAGGCCCGGCGCGATCAGCCCGTGCTGCGGGTGCCGCCAGCGGATCAGCGCCTCCACCCCGGCCAGCTCGCGCGTCCGGGCGTTCATCTTGGGCTGGTAGAACACCTCGAACTCGTGGTGGTCGATCGCCTTGGCGAGGTCGCGCTCGAGCGCCTTGCGTGCCTGCAGCCGCGCATCCATCCCGGGCTCGAAGAAGCGGAGCGCGCCCCGCCCATCCTCCTTCGCCCGCGACATGACCATGCCGGCGATCTGCAGCGCCCGCTCCGCCGTGTCGGCCTCGTCGGGGAGCATGATCGCGGCCACGCTCACCGTGATGGTGAGCTCCTGCTCGCCGACGGTCAGGGGCACGGTCAACCGGTCCTGCAGCGCCTTCGCGAGCCGCTGCACGTCATGGGCATCCCCGGCGGTGGGACGGACCAGCACGAACTCGTCGGCACCGGGGCGCGCCACCA
Source organism: Geminicoccaceae bacterium (assembly GCA_044224255.1). Classification (GTDB taxonomy): domain Bacteria; phylum Pseudomonadota; class Alphaproteobacteria; order Geminicoccales; family Geminicoccaceae; genus Benzoatithermus. Next base: position 11,381 of record JBGAKU010000149.1, on the reverse strand, counting down.
CGTCGCCCGGCCGCGCCAGATCGGTCAGGCGCTGCGCCACCGCGCGGATCAGCTGGTCGCCCACGATCGGGCCGTGGACGTCGTTGACCTCCTTGAAGCGGTCGATGTCGAGCATCAGCAGGCCGGCAGCCTGACCGAGGCGGCGCGCTGCTTCGATCAGCCCGGTCATGCCATCGAGCAGGCCCTGGCGGTTCAGTGCCCCTGTCAGGGCATCATGGCCACTCAGGAACTCAGCGGTCTTTCTGGCCTCGATCTCGACCGTGACGTCGGTCGCGGTGCCGCGCCAGCCGACATGCTGGCCGGCATGGTCGCGACTCGGCTTGCCCGAGACCCGCAGCGCCCGCGGCCGGCCCTCCTGGTCGAGGTAGCAGCGCGGGATGCCGCGGAACAACCGCTTGTCGCGCATCGCCTCGTCCAGCTCGGCCGAGCGGTCCTCGCCCGCCATCGGCAGGAGCAGATCCGTGATCGCGCGGCCCTCGATCTCGCGGAACGCGATGCCCGTGAGCGCGATGAACCGGCCCGAGATCCAGGTGATCCGGCCCTCGACATCGGCCTCGAAGATCCAGTCCGAGCTCGCGTCGGCGACGTCGCGAAAGCGGTCCTCGCTCTCGACGATGGCCACGGTCGAGGTACGGCTGTGCCGCAGCGCCGACCAGCCGAAGGCGACGAACAGGGCGAAGGCCAGCGCCAGCGATGGTGCCAGCGAGACCATGTACTCGGTTCCGGGCCGCCGTGGCAGCCAGATCGCGCGACCCACGCTCTTGCCGCGATCTGGTCCCACTAGGTCGAGCGTGGCAGGGGCCACGGCACCGATCCGGGTCAGGCTCTGCCACCAGCTCGCGCCGCCAAGCCCGTCCCGGGTGGCAGGCGTCGATCGAGTGGGGCGGTCCATAGGCTCGAACGTCGGCTCCCCGATCTCTAGAGCGTTGGCGAGCTCGCTGAACCAAGTGGGGCTGAGCTGGCGGACCACGACCAGCACATAGGGCGCGCCTGGAGGCGGCGCCCCCGTCCAGCTGGTCTCGGGCATGATCGCTGCCGCCGAGCCGATCCCCATGGCGCCGTCGCGCATGCGCAGGAAGCCATGGACAGCCATGGGCTCGCCCTTGCTCACCGCGGCAAGCGCCTGGTCCACGAGTCTGTGCCACAGGCCGTCGCCCAGCGCGCCACCGATGTCCTCGGCGACGGTGTCGCCTTGATAGGCGGCATGGAAGGTCGAGCCGTCGGGCGCCACGACGAAGGCCCAGTCATATTCATGCGTGCCGTAGAGATAGGCGCCGAGCCGGGCCTCGGCCCACTCGCGGTCGTTGCGCACCTGGATCGCGTCGACCGCCTCGTTCCACCAGGCATAATCCTTGACAACGCGGTCGAGCTGGCTGGCCCGCTCATCGATCCCGGCCCGCATCGCGCCGATCGAGGCCTCTTTCGCCTTGGAGTCCAGCCATTGCGCATTGATGAGCATCAGGGCGACGAGAACGGCGGTGGCGACAGCAAGCAGCGAGGCAACCGGGAGAATGAGCTGGCGGTGAACCGCGATCGCACGCCGCAACGCGCCGCCATGCTGGCCGATAACCTGCTCGTGCATCGTGGCTCCCGGGGCCGGGGCACGGGCAGGCGCCACTGCGGTCCGCCCATTGCCGGGATCAAGGTTACCGGCCCAGGGTTAATCGAATGCTAAGGGAAGGAGACGGGCCGGGCGCGCCGCAACGGCCTCGGGCCGAGCAGGCGGCGAAGCGCTGGTGCATCCCCCCTCCAGCTCGAGGATATGCTGCAGGGCGTAATCGAGGCGTTCAAGGTGGGGACCCGATGATCGAGGAGGACGGCCACCCCTCGATCGGCGCGCTGCGCGCCGCGGTCTCGAACCGCACCGCAGCCTTGCTGATCAACAATCCGGACGATATGGGCATCTACAACCCGCACATCGCCGAGTGGGTGCGGATCGTCCACGAGGCCGGCGGGCTCGCGTTCTGCGACCACGCCAACTTCAACGGCGCCATGGGCAGGATTCGCGCCCGCGAGCTCGGCTCCGATGCCTGGATGGACATGCTGCACAAGACCTTCGAGGCACTCAAGGACGGCGGCGGCCCGGAGCGCTGGGCGACGACTTGGCGGGCCTATCGGCGCAAGCTGGCGGCGCGTGGAGCGCCAGCCTCGGCGGCAGAGTAGAGGCAGCCAGCGGTGTCGGCCGTCAATCTCCTCCTGATGGTGCTGGCCGCCGCGATCTTCGTGGCCGCCGCAGCCTGCGCCAAGCTCTACGCGTTGGAGCCAGGCTGGTGGCGGCTCGGCGGCACCCTGGCGCTCTACTCGGCAGGGAATCTGGTGGTGCTTCGCGTTCTGCGCGAGGTCGGTCTGGCTCTGGCCATGTCCCTGAGCGCCGTGGCGCAGCTGATCGTCGTCAACGCGCTGGCTGTGCTGATCTTTCGCGAGCGGTTGAGCGGGCCGCAATATGTCGGCGTCTTGCTCGGGGTGGCGGCCGTCGGCCTGATGATCCTCTTCCCACGTGCCCCGGGCCGCTGAGGCAGGCTTGGCTCAGGCGCTGAACCAGATCACGGTGTGGATCAGGGCATAGGCGATGCCTGCCAGCACCAGGCCCAGGGCCACGATCTCGGCGCGCCGCCTGGCGCGAGGATCGGGCAGAAACCGCCGCCCGCCCAGCCAGATGAGCAATGCGAGACTGGCGATGGCGGCGAACAGCTGATCGTCCCGCACTGCGCGCTCCCTGCCGTTTACTGGCGGAAGCTAGCGGAGCCGATCGCGCGGTGGAACGGTCGAGACGGCTGGCGACGCTCAGGTGAGCAGGACGTAGCCAGCCACGACCGCCAGCCAGATCGGCAGGCTCAGCAGGCACCCGATCGCGATGCCCACGCACGCATTGCCCGCCTCGCGGTCGCCGTTCGGACCCAGTGTCCAGTTCGAGCGGTGGGCGACGGCATCGAGGGGCAGTGCGACACAGCGGCCGGCCGCAGTCAGCCGGGGTGAGTGATCTGAGGCCACCCTGATGTCCATGTGCTTCATGAATCTAACATAACCGGTATCTCCGTCCGATGCAACTCAACCGAAATACCATATATCGTGGCAGATCAAGCACAGACAAGAAAACTTGTCGCCCGGTGGACAAGATCTGCTCACCTGCCTAGCCTGTCGGCCCTCTTGATGGATCTGCGGAGATCGCGGCCATGCGCGCGAACGCTCTCAGGACGGCCTGGGCCGAAGGCCGCCATACGGCGAATGGCTGGCTGTCGATTCCCTCCGCCTTTGCCGCCGAGGTCATGGCGCACCAGCCCTGGGACAGCCTGACGATCGATCTTCAGCACGGTCTCGTCGACTACCAGACGGCCGTGGGCATGCTGCAGGCGATCTCCACCACCGACGTCGTGCCGATGGTGCGGGTGCCATGGCTCGATCCCGGCATCATCATGAAGACGCTCGATGCCGGCAGCTACGGCGTCATCTGCCCCATGATCGACGACCGGCACCAGGCGGCGGCCTTCGTGCGGGCCTGCCGCTACCCGCCGCGCGGGAACCGCAGCATGGGCCCGATCCGGGCGACGCTTTACGCCGGCGAGGACTATGCCCGGCACGCCAACGACACCGTGCTCGCTTTCGCGATGATCGAGACCGCGGGGGCGCTTGAGGATCTCGACGCAATCCTGGCGACGGACGGTCTCGACGGAGTCTATGTCGGCCCGTCCGATCTCAGCGCCGCGCTGGGCTGCCCGGCCGTGCTCGATCCGACCGAGCCCGCGGTGGTCGCAGCCATCGAGCGGATCGTGACCGCCGCCAAGCGGGCGGGCCGTTTTGCCGGTATCCACACGGGCGCGCCGGCCTATGCTCGCCGCATGCACGAGCTCGGCTTCGACTTCGTCTCGCTCGCCTCGGACGCCCGCCTGCTGGCGCTCAAGGCCCGCGAATCGATCGCTGAGATCCGAGGCGAGACGGCGCCGTCCGGGGCGGCTCGCGGCTACTGACCTCAAGGGGCCGCGGGCGAAGGGGCCGCGGGCGCGAAGCGGCGGAGCTGGTCCTCGGCGACCGGCCCGACCGCAGCATAGCCCAGGCCTTCGGCCCTCCAGGCCAGCTCGCGCAGTGGTTGCGCAGATGCGGCCTCCACCGAACCCGAGTCGCTCGATCCGGATGGCCGGACGAACAGCATCACGGTGGCGGGATCGGCGGCCGCATCGCTGGCATAGATGACCGCACCCGCCGGGCCACCTTCCCGATCGACCCGGCTGACACCGACCAGGCGGAAGCCCGCCGGCTCGGGCACCGGCGGCACCGGCCTGCCCAGCTCGGCGGCAAGCCACGCGCCCGCCTGATGCGCGTCCGTGGTCGCGAGATCGGGGACCACCACACGCTGCTGGTCCAGATAGGCCTTCGCCGCCCAGCCCGAGACGACTTGGCCGCGCTCGCCGCGCGCGAGTTGATAGACGGCACCCACCGCCATGGCGATCAGGATCACGCCGGCAAGCCGGGACGCGGCGGCTCGACCGGGCCGCAGGCCCGGGCGCGCGCCTGGGCCGGATGGACGGGGCAGCTCGACGCGTGACGGCAGCCGGTCGGCGGATGGCCCGGGCGCGCTCGGTCGCGGCAGCGCGAGCAGCCGTCCCTGCCCGACCGATTCCTGGCTGCCGACCAGGTCGAGGACGAGCCCCTCCCAGACCGAGACCGGCTCTTCGAGCGCGCGGAAGCGGGTCTGCGTCTCGCGCTCGAAGCGCCGCAACCGCTCGACCCGGGCCTGGCAGGCGTTGCACAGCGCAAGATGACGTCGCAGCACCGTGCGGCGGCCACGGCTTAGCCGTCCGTCGAGATAGGCCTCCAGATACCGCTCGAGGTCACCGCACCGCATGCCGACCTCCCCTCGCGCCCGGCAGCCGAGTCCCACCGACTGTCCATCAACCTGGGGACCAGCGCAACGGTCGATCACGCGAACTGCGGTGCCGGCCCGTGTCATCGGCGGCGGCCCGGCCGCCATCGTCCTGTCGTTTTCCTGTTGCCAAGGCGAGGGCGCGCCGGAAACATGGTCGTCCGGGAGCGGAGGCCCACCGTCCGTTCCCCAGCCAAGCCTGGGAGGCCACATGGGGGTGAAGACGACGGCACGGAACGTCGCTCTGGTCGGAGCCAGCGGCTCGGGCAAGACCACTTTGCTCGAGAGCATCCTGTTCGTCGGCGGTGCCATCGGGCGCAAGGGCAGCGTCGCCGACGGCACGACGGTCGGGGACAGCAGCGCCGAGGCGCGTGCCCGCCAGATGAGCACCGAGGTCAGCGTGGCCGGCGTCGCCAGCCACGGGCTCGACTTCACCTTTCTCGACTGCCCGGGCTCGGTCGAGTTCGTCCAGGACGCCTATGCCGCGGTCGTCGGCTGCGATGCCGCCGTGGTGGTCGTCGAGCCGGTGCTCGAGCGGTTGATCGTGGTCGCCCCGCTCTTGCAGTTCCTCGACGCGAACTCGATCCCGCATCTGGTGTTCGTCAACAAGATGGACCGATCGGAGGTGCGCTACCGCGATATCCTGCAGACCCTGCGCGATCTCAGCACCCGTCCGGTCGTGCCGCACCAGTACGCCATCGGCCGCGGCGAGGATCTGGTGGGGTATGTCGATCTCGTCACCGAGGAGGCGCACGCCTACCGGCGCGGCATGGCGTCGGACCTCATCCCGGTCCCGGCCGAGTATCTGGAGCGCGAGCAGGCAGCGCGGCGCGAGATGCTGGAGACCCTGGCCGACTTCGATGACGACCTGATGGAGCTGCTGCTCGAGGATCAGGAGCCGCCCACCGACCTGATCCTGCGTGACTTGCGCAAGAGCCTGGGCGCGGATCAGGTGGTCCCGGTGTTCATGGGCGTGGCCGAGCAGGACATGGGTGTACGGCGCCTCCTCGAGGCGCTGGCCCAGGAGGTCCCCGACCCCGGCGTCCGTCCGGCCCAGCTGGGCCTGGCGGAAGAGGGCGGCACGGTCGCGCAGGTGCTGAAGAACTATTATCTCCCGCACGCCGGCAAGCTGTCGCTGGTGCGGGTCTGGCGCGGCGCGGTCAAGGACGGCACCACGCTTGGCGACATGCGCGTCGGCGGCGTCTACCGGATCACGGGCGGGCAGCAGCAGAATGTCGGCTCGGCGTCGGCCGGCGAGATCGTGGCGCTGGCGCGGCTCGACGGCGCGCGTACCGGGGCAGCGCTGTGCAGCGCCGGCAGCGAGACCTTGCCGCAGGCGCCGGCGACGCGGCCGATGTACGCGTTCGCGGTCACCGCGGCCAACCGCAACGACGAGGTCAAGCTCTCGGGCGCGTTCGCCAAGTTGACCGACGAGGATCCGGCGCTGCAGGTCGAGACCGATCCGGAGATGCACCAGACGCTGCTCTGGGGCCAGGGCGAGATGCATCTGCGCGTCGCCCTCGATCGGCTGAAGAACAAGTACAATGTCGAGGTGGCGCCGCACGTGCCGCGCACGCCCTATCGGGAGACCATCCGCAAGGGCGCGCAGGCGCACGGGCGGCACAAGAAGCAGTCCGGCGGCCATGGCCAGTTCGGTGACGTCAAGCTGGAGATCCGGCCGCTGCCGCGTGGCGAAGGCTTCCAGTTCGAGAACAAGGTGGTCGGTGGCGCCGTCCCGCGGCAGTTCATCCCGGCGGTCGAGGCCGGGGCGCGCGAGCATCTGGCCAAAGGGCCCTTGGGCTTCCGGGTGGTCGACGTCGCGGTCACGCTGCACGACGGCCAGTTCCACTCGGTCGACAGCAACGAGCTGTCGTTCAAGCTCGCGACGGCGCAGGCCCTCAAGGACGGCCTCCCGCAGTGCGATCCCGTCCTGCTCGAGCCGGTGCTCAGCGTGACCGTCTCGGTGCCGTCGGACTACACCTCGAAGGTGCTGCAGCTCGTGACCGGCAAGCGCGGCCAGATCATGGGCTACGAGGCGAAAGGCCATTGGAACGGTTGGGACGAGATCAACGCCCAGATCCCGCAGGGTGAGATGCATGACCTGATCGTCACCCTCCGCTCGCTGAGCCTGGGCACGGGCTTTTTCGAATGGGCCTTCGACCATCTGCAGGAGGTGCCGGATCGCCTCGCGCAGACGATCGTCGACAAGCACAAGGATCTCGCGGCATAGCCCCTGCGGCCGGCCCCCGCCGGGCCGGCCGGCTGATCGAGGTCGCCCTTGCCCGCAAGCGCCCGTCCCGCGCGCCGGCTGCAGCTCCCGGCATGGCTCAGCCGCAAGCGCCTGCTGCGCATCCTGCTGATCCTGGCGCTGCTGCCGACGGGCCTGATCCTGATCTATCGCTTCCTGCCGCCGCCGGTGACGATCCTGATGCTGGTCCGGCTGGTCGAGGGTGAGGGCCTCGACAAGAGCTGGCGACCGCTCGAGGCGATCTCGCCCCGGCTGGCGCAGGCCGTGATCGCGTCGGAGGACAACCGCTTCTGCGAGCATTTCGGCTTCGACTGGCAGGAGATCGGAGGCCAGATCGACCGGGCGCTCGCCGGCCGCTCGGCGCGCGGCGCCAGCACGATCACGCAGCAGGTGGTGAAGAACGTGCTGCTCTGGCCCGGGCGCGATCCGGTCCGCAAGCTGCTCGAGGCGGCGCTGACGCCGCAGCTCGAGCTGTTCTGGAGCAAGCGGCGGATCATGGAGGTCTATCTCAACGTGGCCGAGACCGGGCCGGGCCTCTACGGGGCGGAGGCGGCGGCCCAGCACTATTTCGGCCGCTCGGCGCGCGACCTGACGCGCCGGCAGGCGGCCCTGATCGCCGCGGTCCTGCCGAACCCGCGCATCTGGTCGCCGGCCAAGCCGACCCGGTACATCAGGCGTCGGGCGGACGTGATCGAGCGCCGCATCGGCCAGCTCGGGCCTCTGCTCGACTGCGTCGACTGAGGCCGGGGGCGGATCAGGCGGGCCGGAAGCTCTGCACGAGGCTGCCGGCGACCAGGGCCCAGCCGTCGACCAGCACGAAGAAGATCAGCTTGAAGGGTAGGGAGATCATGACCGGCGGCAGCATCATCATGCCCATCGACATCAGGACCGAGGCCACGACCATGTCGATGATCAGGAACGGCACGAAGACCAAGAAGCCGATCTCGAAGGCACGCCGCAGCTCGCTGATCACGAAGGCCGGCAGGAGGACGCGGAACGGGGTCTCCTCGGCGGCGGGCGCGGGGTCGAGCCGGGCGATGCCGGCGAACACGGCGAGGTCCTCCGGGCGGACCTGACGCAGCATGAACGCCCGCACCGGCTCGCCCGCCCGCTCCAGGGCCGCGGTCTCGTCGATCTCCTCGGCGAGGAGCGGCTCGATCCCGTCGCGGTAGACCCGCTCCATGGTCGGGGCCATGACGAACAGGGTGAGGAACAGGGCCAACCCCACCAGCACGCTGTTGGGCGGTGTCTGCTGCAGCCCGATCGCCGTGCGCAGGAACGAGAGCACGATCACGATCCGGGTGAAGGAGGTCGCCAGCACCAGGATCGAGGGTGCCAGGCTCAGCACCGTGATCAGCAGCACGAGGCGCAGGATCTGGCCCGAGACGCTGCCACCCGCCTGACCGAGATCCAGATTGATCGACTGTGCCGAGGCGTCGCCCGTCCAGGCGAGCCAGCCCGCGACGGCGGCGGCGAGGATTGCCGCGGTCCGGCCGGCCCGCGTCACGGCGCGGCGCTCCCAGCACCGCCAGCCGTTGCCGGCAGCTCGAGCCGGGTCACCCCGTTCGGCCCGACCGCGAGCACGAGCTCGGCCGCCCCCCGGCGCACGATCACGATGCGGCTGCGTGCATCGAGGGCGAGCGAGGCTGCCAGCACCAGCGGCTCGCCGCTGCAGCGGGCGGTGCCGGCACGGGGCATGAGCCAGCGTGCCGCGGCGACCAGGGCGATCACCGCGGCCAGTGCCAGGAGCGATCGTGCCAGCGCCGTCACATCCGGTGCGAGCGCCGTCATGCGTTGGGTCCAGCGGTGTAGGACCGGCCCGCGCGACGATGCCGTGCCAGTGCGGCGAGGCGGGCTCTCGCTGCCGCGTGTTCCTGCTCCAGCTCGCCGATCAGGCCCGCGATCTCGTCCAGGAGCGCCACCGCCGCCGATGATGCGCGCTCGGCGCGGCCCGTCGCGAGGACGGCGGTCAGCCGGGCCGCCAGGCCCGCCAGCGCCGCTTCCCCCCCGGCGACGATGCGCCGCCGCGCGGCGGCCAGCTCGGCGCACAGCCCGGGCAGCCCTGGATCGTTCAACTCGAACACCGGCATGGCTCCACTGTCGCCGGCGGACCCTAGGGCCATATGGTTAACTGCTGCTTACCGCGGGCGAGGCGAGGATGACGGTCCAGTCCCTGAGCGAGGAGGAGATCCGTCGCTATGCCCGGCACATCGTGCTGCCCGAGATGGGCGGCGTCGGCCAGGCGCGGCTGAAGTCCGCCGCGGTCCTGGTGATCGGCGCCGGGGGGCTGGGCAGCCCGCTCCTGCTGTACCTCGCCGCCGCCGGCGTCGGGCGGATCGGGATCGTGGACGACGACCGGGTCGATCTGTCCAACCTGCAGCGCCAGGTCCTGTTCGCGAGCGATGCGCAAGGTCGCGCCAAGGCGGAGGCCGCCGCGGCGGCGCTGCGCCGTCTCAACCCGCTGGTGGAGCTCGAGGTGCACGCCGTCCGCCTGGACGAGGGCAACGCGGCCGGGCTCGTCGCCGCCTACGACCTCGTGGCGGACGGCAGCGACAATCTGGCGACCCGCCTTGCCGTCCACGATGCCTGCCGCGCGCTCGGCCGCACCCTGGTCAGCGCCTCGGTGCAGGGCCTCGACGGGCAGCTCACGACCTACAAGGCCCATCTCGGCAGCCCGCATCCCTGTCTGCGCTGCCTGGTCGATCCCGGTATGGGCGACGATGCGCTGCCCTCCTGCGCGCAGGCCGGCGTCCTCGGGCCGGTCGCCGGCGTCCTCGGCACGCTGCAGGCGGTCGAGGTCGTCAAGGAGCTGGCCGGGATCGGCACTTCGCTCTCCGGAACGGTACTCCTGTACGATGCGGCTGCCGTGACGTTCGACCGGATGCGGCTGCGCCGCCGCACCGCCTGTCCCGGACCAAGCTGTGTCTTCGCTGGATTGGGCGCGGCACGGATGTCGCAGCAGGAGGAATCGGTCAGCCTTTGAGGGGGTTAGGCGACTGGCGGGGCTCAGGTTCGGGTTGCGCGCGCCGGACCGGCTGCGGTAAGTGGCGGCGCATCGTGATGGGAGATGCCGGCATGGCCGAGGGCGGATCGGACCTTCCGGCGGGCAATAGTGGAACGCGCGACATGACCCTTGAGTCAGCCACGCCACACGATACGGCGCCCGTGACCGACGTGCTTCCCGGCGGCTATCGGCCGTCCGAGGACGAGCCCTACATGAACGGCCGCCAGACCGAGTACTTCCGGCGCAAGCTGATGACTTGGCGCGACGAGATCCTCCGCGGCTCCGACGTGACCCTGAAGCAGCTGCGCGAGGAGGACATGCGGCTGCCCGACCAGTCGGACTGGGCGTCGGCCGAGATCCAGCGCAGCTTCGAGCTGCGCACCCGCGACCGCGAGCGCAAGCTTTTGAGCAAGATCGACGCGGCGCTCAAGCGGATCGAGGACGGCAGCTACGGCTACTGTGAGGAGACGCAGGAGCCGATCGGCATCAGGCGGCTCGAGGCCCGCCCGATCGCCACCTTGAGCATCGAGGCGCAGGAGCGCCACGAGCGCCGCGAGCGGGTCTACCGGGAGGACTGATCCCGGGACGAGCCTGCCCGGCAGATCTTGCCGGATAGGGCGATTCCTGCCGGGTATCGGCGCTTCGACGGCCCGGCGGATCGCCTACAGCGCCGGCATTCCGGGCGCTGGCACGGTGGTTGCATCACCTCGCCGGCATGGAGATCCCGTCCGCCCAGCCGCTCGCTCCGGCCGTCCCCCTGGACGGTCCGCTTCCCACGTCGGGCGATCCCGGCGGCGACGATCCGTTCCTCGCTCTGCTCGCGGCGCTGCTGCAGCCACAGGCCCCGCCGGTGCCGTCGATTCTGGCGTTGCCGACAAACGGCCAGGACGCGCCACAACCTGCCGCCGCATCCGCTGCGCTGCCGATCGCGGTCGTCATGGTTGATGTCGGGCCACCCGACGATCGGCCCGACGTCCAGGCTGCGCTGGCCGACGGTGCTGTACCGGTCGAGCCGCTACCGGCCCGGGTCAATGCTGCTGAGGCTGCCGAACCATCCGATGGCGACGCGCCCGAACCGGCCGCGGTCCCGCCTCCAGCCGCTCCGCCATCCGCGGCTGGCGAGCCGGAGGGCGACGAGCACCCGGCCCCGGTGCCGCCAGCGCTAAGGCCGATTGCCCCCTCGGATTCCCCGGAAGCCGACCGTCCGACGCCGGATGCGACGCCGATCCCGGCCGGCGGGTCCGAGTCACCGGTGCATGCGCGCGCGCCGG
>JBGAKU010000148.1:0-13905 GCA_044224255.1 Geminicoccaceae bacterium | reverse complement strand
CCTCGCTGCCGAACATCATGAAGGCGAAGAAGAAGCCGCTCGACGTGCTCAAGCCCGAGGATCTGGGCGTCGATCCGACGCCGCGACTGCAGTACCTCAAGTTCGAGGAGCCGCCCAAGCGGCAGGCTGGCGCCAAGGTCGCCTCGGTCGCCGAGCTGGTCGGCAAGCTCAAGACCGAGGCGGGAGTGCTGCAATGAGCGCCCTCGTCCTAGCCCAGCACGACAATGCGAGCCTCGACAAGGCGACCCTGCACGCGGTCACCGCGGCGGCGGCGCTCGGCGCGGAGGTCGATCTTCTGGTCGCCGGCCAGGACTGCGCCGCAGTGGCGGAAGAAGCGGCCAAGGTCGCCGGCATCCGCAAGGTGCTCCGAGTCGAGGCGCCGGCCTATGCGACGCCGGTGGCGGAGGACCTCGCCGCGCTCCTGGTCGCCGTGGCCGGCGGCTACGACTATCTGCTGGCGCCCGCGACGACGACCGGCAAGAACGTGATGCCGCGCGTGGCAGCACTCCTCGACACCGCCCAGATCAGCGATGTCGTGGCCGTGCTCGGGCCCGACACGTTCCAGCGCTACGTGTACGCAGGCAACGCCCTCGCCACGGTGAGGAGCGCGGACGCCAAGCGCGTGATCACGGTCCGCACCACGGCCTTCCCGGCCGCTGCCGCGGAAGGCGGCTCGGCCTCGGTCGAGACCGTGGCCGCCGTGGACCCCGCCGGGCTCGCCACGTTCGTCGGGCGCGAGACCGTCCGCTCGGACCGGCCGGATCTCAGCTCCGCCCGGATCGTCGTGTCCGGCGGACGCGGTCTCGGCTCGGCGGACAATTTCAAGCTGGTCGAAGGTCTCGCCGACGCCCTCGGCGCCGCCGTCGGCGCCTCGCGGGCGGCCGTGGATGCGGGCTACGCGGCGAACGACCGGCAGGTGGGACAGACCGGCAAGATCGTGGCGCCCGAGCTCTACGTCGCCGTCGGCATCTCCGGCGCCATCCAGCACTTGGCCGGGATGAAGGACAGCAAGGTGATCGTCGCGATCAACAAGGACGAGGAGGCACCGATCTTCCAGGTCGCCGATTACGGCCTGGTCGGCGACCTGTTCGTCCTCGTGCCGGAACTCACCGAAGCGATCAACGCAGCCAAGGGCTGAGGACCCGCAACACGACATGGCCACCACCTACTCCCAGCGCGACTATCCGCCGATCCCGGAGATTCGGCGGATCGGCATCATCGGCGCCGGTCAGATGGGGGGCGGCATCGCACAGGTCGCCGCCCAGGCGGGCTTCGAGGTCAGACTGTCGGACATCTCGCGGCAGGTGCTCGATGCCGCGCGGAGCCGGATCGACTATTATCTCGGGCGGCAGGTGCAGAAAGGTGCGATCAGCGAAGGTGGCAAGGCCAAGGCGCTGTCGCTGATCCATACCGGCGAGGACCTGGCCCAGTTCGGCGACTGTGACCTGGTGATCGAGGCGGCGAGCGAGAACGAGGAGCTCAAGCGCAAGATCTTCAGCAGCCTGGTGCCGCATCTGAACCCGTCGGCGATCCTCGCGAGCAACACCTCGTCGATCTCGATCACCCGGCTGGCCGCCGTCACCGACCGGCCGGAACGCTTCATCGGCATGCACTTCATGAATCCCGTGCCGGCGATGAAGCTGATCGAGATCATCCGCGGCATCGCCACGGAGGAGGATACCTACCAGGCGACCAAGGGCGTCGCGGAGAAGCTGGGCAAGACGCCCGTGACCGCCGAGGATTTCCCGGCGTTCATCGTCAACCGCATCCTGCTGCCGATGATCAACGAGGCCGTCTACACCCTCTACGAGGGCGTCGGCACGGTCGAGAGCATCGACAACGCCATGCGGCTCGGCGTCAACCACCCCATGGGGCCGCTGGCACTGGCCGATTTCATCGGTCTCGACACCTGCCTGGCGATCATGCAGGTGCTCTATGACGGGCTCGCCGACAGCAAGTACCGCCCCTGCCCGCTCCTGGTGAAGTATGTCGAGGCCGGCTGGCTCGGTCGCAAGGTCAAGCGCGGCTTCTACGACTATCGCGGCGAGGCGCCCGTCCCGACCCGCTGAGCCCAAGCCGGGCGGGGGGGACGGCGCGTCAGCGCCACAGCGCCAGCAACGCGGCCACGGTGATCGTCGAGAGCACGGTCGAGATGAGGATGGTGCTGGAAGCCTCCGGGGTCGCCCTGTCGTAGCGCGCGGCGAACAGGTAGGCGTTGATGCCCGTCGGCAGCGCCGCCATGGTCGTGGCGACGGCGAGCGAGGTTCGGCCGAGCCCGAACACCCAGGCGCCGAGCACGTAGATCGCCGCGGGCTGCACCAGGATCTTGAGCGCGGTCAGCAGCAGCGCCTCGCGGATCGTGCGGGTGAGGTGGAACCGGCTGAGATTGCTGCCGAGCGCGAACAGTGCCGTCGGCAGAGCCGAGCCGCCGAGCAGTGCCGCGAACTGGTCGACCATCGCCGGAAGTGCGAGGTCGAGGCCGTTGAGCGCGAGCCCGCCTGCTATTCCCCAGAGGATCGGGTTGGTCACCAGCCCGCGGATGACGTTGCGCGCCAGCTCGCGCAGCGGCACGCCGACGCCCGCGCCGATCTCGGCGACGACCGTGGTCAGCGTGAACAGCAGCGCGCTGTGAAAGCCCAGGATCAGGGCCAGCGGCACCGCGGCGGCATCGCCGAACGCGCGCAGCACGATCGGGATGCCCAGGATCGTGGTGTTGGAGAAGCAGGCGCTGATGCCGAAGATCGCCGGCGCCGCGCCATGCTGCGCGAACAGGAACCGCCCCGCCAGCGCACCCAGCGCGAAGACCGTGAACGCGCCGCCGAAATAGGCGAAGACGAACTGCCAGTCCGAGTGCGGCGGCAGCTCCGTCTGCGCCACCGTGCGCAGCAGGAACACTGGGATCGCAAAGTTGAACGCGAACAGGGACAGGCCGCGCGTGGCGCTCTCGTCGAACGCCTTGAGCCGTGCCGCCAGCCAGCCGGCAAGCACGATTCCGAAGATCGGCGCGATGATCTCGATGACGACGGTGATTGGCGCGCTCCCGACAGGATCCGCGGCTGGACCGATGGGCCCGCGCCGATCTGGCGGCACCCTAGGCGGAGCGCCTGGAGAGCGCCACGGCGGACCCGGGCTGGTCATGCTCGCGAGTGACGTCGCACTGGCGAAGGGCGCCGATCCGTGCCCATGGTGGGGCCATGCCGTGGCCACCGCCCGGGAGCAGGGCCGCCTCGGCCGGCTCGAAAAGCGGCGCGCCGGTCCCGGCCGTTTGAGCGACTCGAGGGAGCAGAGCGATGGCACAAGGCGCTGAACGGAGCAAACTTCGCCTCGACCCGCCGCTGCGGCGGCGTATCTACGACAGCATCGCCGAGACGATCGGCAACACGCCGCTCGTGCGCGTGCCGAGGCTGTGCCGCGAGGAAGGGATCGACGCCGACCTGCTGCTGAAGCTCGAGTTCTTCAATCCGATCGGTAGCGTCAAGGACCGGATCGGCGTCGCGATGATCGAGGCGCTCGAGGAGGAGGGTCGGGTCGGCCCGAGCACGGTCCTGGTCGAGCCGACCTCCGGCAACACCGGCATCGGTCTCGCCTTCGTCTGCGCCGCGCGCGGCATCAGGCTGATCCTGACCATGCCCGAATCGGTCTCGGTGGAGCGGCGCAAGATGCTGGCGCTGCTTGGGGCCGAGGTCGTGCTCACCCCGCGCGAGCTGGGCATGAAGGGTGCCATCGCCAAGGCGGCCGAGATCCTGGCAGCGAACCCGGGCGCGGTGACGCCGGACCAGTTCGGCAACCCGGCCAATCCCGAGATCCATCGGCGGACCACGGCTGAGGAGATCTGGGCCGATACCGACGGAGCCGTCGACGTCGTGATCGCCGGGGTCGGTACCGGCGGCACGATCACCGGCTGCGGCGAGGTGCTCAAGGCGCGCAAGCCCGACCTGTGGATGGTGGCCGTCGAGCCGGCCGCGAGCCCGGTGCTGTCGGGGGGCACGCCGGCGCCGCACCCGATCCAGGGCATCGGCGCGGGCTTCGTCCCCGAGGTGCTGGACACCGACGTCATCGACGAGATCGTCGCGGTCGACAACGACGACGCCTTCGCCCAGGCCCGCCGTCTCGCCCACCTCGAAGGCATCCCGGGCGGCATCTCCTCGGGCGCCATCATCAGCGCGGCGATCACGGTCGCAAAGCGGCCGGCCATGGCGGGCAGGACCGTGGTCGCCATCCTGCCCTCCTTCGCCGAGCGCTACCTCTCGACCGCGCTGTTCGACGGGCTCTGATGCGGCTCGCCGCGCTGGGCCTCGCCTACATGCTCGCGCTGCCGGGTCCGGCGCTTGCGGCAGGCCGCCTGGAGTCCGCGGTCGAGCATGTCGAGCCGATCCTGCGCGAGTGGGGCTATGCGGCCGTGGCGGGGGCCGCGACGCTCGACTTCCTGGGGGTTCCGGTTCCCGCCGTGACCATCCTCGTCGCCGCGACCCTCGGCGCGACGCGCGGCGATCTGGGGTTCCCTATGGTGCTCGCGATGGCGATCGCAGGCATGATCGCAGGCAGCCAGCTCGGCTATGGCCTCGGTCGCTGGGGCGGGCACACGCTTCTGCAGCGCCTGCCACTGGCCGCGGGACGTGTGGGCCAGGTCGAGCGCCACCATGCGCGGTTCGGGGTCTGGCTGCAGTTCCTGGCGCCGTTCATCGACGGGGTCCGTCAGCTCAACGGCTTCGTCGCCGGCATGCTCGGCATGCCGTGGCATCGCTTCGCGGTGGCGAATGCGCTCGCGGCGCTGCTCTGGGCCGGGGTCTGGGTCGGCGGCACGATCCTGGTCGAGGATCATGTGGCCACGGTCCTGACCCTGATCCGTGCCGGCCGGCCCTGGCTTCCGGCCGGAGCGGCGCTCGCTTTCGTGACCGTGCTGCTGGTGGCGTATCGCCGGCGCGCCAAGGCGGAGCCGCCGTGAGCGATCGGATCGGGGGGGATGGTGGGCGCTGCAAGGTTTGAACTTGCGACCCCCGCCGTGTGAAGACGGTGCTCTACCGCTGAGCTAAGCGCCCCGAGCGCCGGCAATTAGGCGGCGCCGCGGGTGCTGTCAAGCCAACGACGGAGTCCCTTGCCGGGGGCAGGCAGGCCATTGGCGCCGCGCCGACTGCCAACCGTCAGTTCAGATCGCTGGTCAGCGCGTATGGCGCGAAGGTCTGGGGCAGGTCCTCGGGGCGGCGTTGGCGACAGGCGCCGAGCCTGTCGCTCGATTGCATCTCGAGCAGGCGGCTCTACCGTCTTGAACTTGAAGGCGCTGTCGTCGCGATAGAGCCGCTCGCTGGCGCGCCTGCTTTATCGGTACCAGCACGCGGCGCTCGCAGAGCGCGTCGACCAGGGTCATGAACCGCCGCGCCTGCTGCGGCGCGGTCCGGCGTGTTCGGACGTCCAGGAACGGTGCGGAACCGCTCGGTAAGGGCGAGATAGTCCGCCGCACCGAGCGCCCGGTTGCAGAGATCGGCGAACTCGAACCGCGCCAGCCCGCCCGTGGCCGCCGGCACACGCAGGGTGCGGGTGCCGACCAACACGTCCTCGGCTGCCGGTGGCACGCCGTCCGCGAGCGCGGTGAAGGCGCCATCGAGCGCGGCATCCGCCGCCGTGCCAAGCGGCCAGTGGTAGACCGGCAGGTCGCGCATCCGCTCGAGGCGGTAATCGGTGGGCCCATCGAGCGCCAGGATATCGACCTTGGTCTTGAGCAGCGCGATGAACGGCAGGAAGCGGTCGCGGTTGAGCCCGTTCTCGTAGAGCCGGTCCGGCGCCCAGTTCGAGGTCGCGACCATCACGACGCCGCGCGCGAACAGGCCCTCGAACAGCCGGCCGAGGATCATCGCGTCGGCGATGTTGACGACGTGGAACTCGTCGAAGCACAGGACGCGCTGCTCGGTCGCTAGCTCGGCCGCCAGCGCCTGCAAGGGATCCTCCCGCTCGCCCTGCTCGCGCAGTCCATGCAGGCGCCGCTGCACTTCCAGCATGAAGGCGTGGAAGTGCACCCGCCGGAGCGGCACGCCCTTCACGGCTTGGGCGAAGAGGTCCATGAGCATCGATTTGCCGCGGCCAACGTCGCCATGCAGGTAGACGCCGCGCGGTGGCGGGGGCGGCTCAGGCTCGCGCCCCAGGCCGAACCGCGCAAGGAACCCACCGCCGTTGACGGGCGGCGGCGGCGCCTCGAGCTCGCGGGCAAGCCGATCCAACCGGACCGCCGCAGCTTCCTGGATGGGGTCGAGGCGGAGACCGCCCTGGTCGATCAACGAGCGATAGGTCGCGAGCGGCATTACGGTCCCGCGGTTGCATCCGCGGCGAGATCTAGCGGAATCATGCCGTGCCGGTCCACGCGCGCTCAGGCCGCAGCCCGCCGTCGCGCGGACACCTGCGCGAGCAGCGCGCCGGCCGCGACCAGGGCCGCACCCAGGACCTGCCGACCGGAGATCGTGCCGCCAAAGGCGAGCGCCATCAGCATGACGTAGAACGGCGCCAGATTGACGTGGATGGCGGTGACGGTGATTCCCAGGAGCCGGGCGCTCGTGAACCACAGCGGCACGGAGCAGCCGATCGCCACCACGCTCATCCAGAGCGCCGCGGCGAGATTGGGCGCATCGAGTGCTGCGCGGGGCTGCGCAAGACCGAGCGCGAGGAAGGCGACCGACACGAAGGCCAGAGTGATCGCACCCGCGGCGAAAGTCAGGCCGCTGAGGGCAAGATCGCCATGTCCGGCGAGGCGGATCAAGGCGGTGCGCGAGTACCAGATCCATGCCACCATCGATCCGAGCACCAGAACCTCGCCGCCACGTGGCCCGCTACCGGAAGCACCAGCTTCCGTCGTGGCGACGATGGCACCCAGAATCGCCAGAGCGATGCCGGCGACGACCGGTGGGGTAGGACGGCGCCCATCGACCGCCCAGGCCATCAGCGCCGCGATCAGCGGCATCGTCGTGCTGATGATGCCGACGGTGACGGCGTCCGTTCGGGTCTGGCCCAGCACCATCAGGAGCGCGGACGCCGCCACACCGAGACCACCCAGGAGGAACACGCTGCGCAGGGGGACGCGGGAGAGGTCGCGGACTCGCCCGATCGAGACGGCGAGCAACAGGATGAACGTCGCCGCCCCACCGAGCCGGACCACAGCGAGCAGCAGCGGGTCCCAGCCGCGCAGCAGGAACTCGGTAGCGGGGAAGGCGCTCGACCACAGGATCGTGCTCACCAGCGCCAGGCCGTTGCCGGTCCAGACCGGGGCGCGGTCGGCCGCGGATACGATGGTCACGACGACCTACAGCCACCCCTGCAGCTCGCCGACAGCAAGCTCCTCGAGCAGCGCGATGTGGGCGTCGTCGTCGTTCAGGCAGGGGATGTAGGCGAACCTCTCGCCGCCGGCATGCTCGAAGATCTCGCGGTTCTCGCCCTGGATCTCCTCGAGCGTCTCCAGGCAGTCGGTAACGAAGGCAGGCGACACCACCGCGACCCGCTTGACGCCTTTGCCGGGCAGCTCGCCCATCGTCTGGTCCAGATAGGGCTGCAGCCACTCCTCGCTGCCGAAGCGCGACTGGAAGCAGACCATCACCCGCTCGGGCGGCAGGCCCAGCCGCTCGCGCACCAGCCGCGTCGTCTTCTGGCAGTGGCAATGATAGGGATCGCCGCTGGTCAGCAGGCGCTTGGGCATGCCGTGGTAGGAGAAGACCAGAAGGTCGGGCGTCCAGTCGAGTCCGGCCAGATGGCGCTCGATCTTGTCGGCGAGTGCTTCGACATAGCCCGGATGGTCATGGTAGGGCGGCAGCGTGCGCAGTGCCGGCTGCCAGCGCATCGCCTTGAGCGCGTCGAAGGCCTTGTCGTAGGCCGTGGCGGTGGTCGGCGCCGCATATTGCGGGTAGAGCGCCATCAGCAGAAGCCGCGAGCAGCCCTGCGCCACCAGCCGGTCGAGCACGCTCTTCACGCTGGGATTGCCGTAGCGCATCGCCCAGTCGACCACGAGCCGCGGCGAGCGCCGCTCCAGGCGCGCCGCCAGCTTCTCCGCCTGGCTGCGGGTGACGGTCTTGAGCGGGCTCTCGTCCCGCTCCTTGTTCCAGATCGAGTCGTAGTCACGCCCCTTGCTCGCGGGGCGCCGGCTCAGAATCACGAGCTGCAAGAGCGGTTGCCAGAGCCAGGACGGGTAGTCGATCACGCGCTTGTCCGAAAGGAACTCGGACAGATAGCGCCGCATCGACCAGTAGTCGGTGGCGTCCGGCGTGCCGAGGTTCATCAGCACGACGCCGATTCGGTCCGGCAGGGCCGCCAAATGCCCGGCGGGCAGGTGAGCAGCCATACCCTCGGTCCGACTCTCCTGCTGGACCAGCTCGCGCGCCCGGGCCATGCGATCTTTCCCGATCCCTGTCGTTCGAGACCAAGCAGATAGGTACAGCACTGATAACGACAAGCGGATTGTCGCCCGGCCGGAACCAATCCGTTTCCCACTCCTGGGTTGGCGATCCGTTTGGCAAAGATTAAGTGGTGCGTACCAACGCCCGCGAGGAAGTCGCCGATGACCAAGGTTCTCGTGCTCTACTACAGCAGCTACGGCCATATCGAGCAGATGGCCTACGCCGTCGCCGAGGGCGCACGCGAGGTCGAGGGCGTCGAGGCCGTGGTCAAGCGCGTGCCGGAGCTGGTCCCCGAGGAGGTCGCCAAGCAGTCGCATTTCAAGCTCGACCAGCCGGCGCCGATCGCCACGCCCGGCGAGCTTGCCGACTACGACGCGATCATCGTCGGCACGCCGACCCGCTTCGGCAACATGACCGCGCAGATGCGCAACTTCTGGGACCAGACCGGCGGGCTGTGGATGAAGGGGGCGCTCGTCGGCAAGGTCGGCAGCGTGTTCGCCTCCAGCGCCACCCAGCACGGCGGCAACGAGACCACGATCATCACCACGATCCCGACCCTGCTGCATCAGGGCCTGATCGTGGTGGGCCTGCCCTATGCCTGCCAGGCGCAGATGGGCCTGGACGAGATCAAGGGCGGCTCGCCCTACGGCGCCACCACCATCGCCGGCGGCGGGGGCGAGCGGCAGCCCTCCGAGCAGGAGAAGGGCATGGCGCGCTGGCAGGGCAAGCACGTCGCGGAGATCGCGAAGAAGCTGGCAGGCTGAAGCCCGCCGTCACCACTGGAGTCAGGATCATGTCGGTCGAGGTCAGGCCGTTCGGCGGCCTGGGCAAGGCTCGTTTCGGCTGGCTCAACGCCAGCCACCATTTCAGCTTCGGTCAGTACCACGATCCGGCCCGCATGGGCGTCGGGCCTTTGCGCGTCTGGAACGACGACGAGATCGCCGCCCGGACGGGCTTCGACCCGCACCCGCACCGCGACATGGAGATCATCACCTATGTCCGGCAGGGTGCCATCACCCACCTCGACAGCCTCGGCAACGAGGGGCGGACGGAGGCCGGCGACGTCCAGGTGATGTCGGCGGGCACCGGCATCCGCCACGCCGAGTACAATCGCGAGGACGAGGAGACCCGGATCTTCCAGATCTGGATCATTCCGCGCACCCGCGGCCTCGAGCCGCGCTGGGGCCAGAAGGCCTTCCCCAAGGCCGAGCGCGCGGATGCCTTGGTGCCCCTCGCCTCGGGCATGGCGGAGCATAGCGACGCCCTGCCGATCGACCAGGACGCCGCGGTGCTCGGCGCCACGCTCGCCGCCGGCCAGACGGTGGAGCATCGGCTCGGGCATGGCCGGCAGGCCTATCTCGTGCCGGCAACGGGACGGGTGCGAGTCAACGGCGTCGAGGTGGGCGCACGCGACGGCGCGGTGATCACCGGCGACGAGACCGTACGGATCGAGGCGCTCGAGCCGTCGGAGATCCTGCTCGCCGATCTGCCGTGAGGCGGGGCCGGGCACGCACTAATGCTGCTGCTCGGCCCACATGCGGTCCGCGCGGGCAATGTTGGCATCGAGGTTCTGCCGCCATTCCTCGCGCGATTGCTTGTCGTAGTTGAAGTAAAGCTTGCCGTCGACGATCGCCCAGACTTCAGGATTGGGTTCCCCTCGATTGCCGGTCGTCATTCCAAGGGCGCAATAGCCGCCATACTGAGGAGCATAGGCTTCGGGGTTGCGCTCGAACAGGGTGCGATGGTCGGCATCGGCGAACTGCCATCGTGCGCCGTCCCACTCGTAGGCTATGTCGGGTGATCCGGGCATCGGCTTGCCGAGCGTGAAGTAGGCCACCGCGTCATAGCCCTTGATGGCGACCCGTGGGCCACTCTCGGCCAAAGCCGGGTCGACGAGAGCCCATGCAAGGACGATCCCGCAAGCGAGCATTCGACGCGACAGGAGATCCATTGAGACCGGCATGGCGCCGCGCGTCTCCACCACGATCGGACCAGGCACGATCACCGATCATCGCCCTGCAGCGGTTTCGCGCAAGCTGTTTTTCGGCGACGGCAACCAGCCTTGCCCGGCCTAAGATGCGGCCGCACCATCGACCGGGGAGCGAGATGGCCGAAGCGGCGGCGCGGCGGAGGCTGGCGGCAATTCTGGCGGCCGATGTGGTCGGCTACAGCCGCCTGATGGAGACGGCCGAGGCCACGACCCTAGCTCGCCTGAAGGCCCATCGCGCCGAACTGATCGACCCGCTGCTCGCGGCGCATGGCGGGCGCCTGATCAAGCTCATGGGCGACGGAGCGCTGGTCGAGTTCCCGAGCGTGGTGGAGGCGGTGGCCTGTGCGGTCGACATCCAGCGCGGCATGGGCGAGCGGGAGGCCGGCAAGCCGGATAGCGAGGCCATCCGCTTCCGAATGGGAATCAATCTGGGCGATGTGCTGATCGACGGCGACGATCTTTATGGCGACGGCGTCAACATTGCGGCCCGACTCGAAGGACTGGCCGAGCCGGGCGGCATCGTGCTTTCCGCGGCCGCCTTCGACCAGGTGGTCGGCAAGCTGCCAGTCACGGCACGCGATCTCGGCCTGCAGACCCTGAGGAACATCGCCCGGCCGGTCCATGCATACGCTGTCGGCGACATCGCCCGGTTCAGGACGGTCACCGCGAGACGGCGATGGCCGGTGCTGGCTGCAGCCATCGTCGGTATCGCGGCGGCGGCGACCACCAGTCTCATCTGGACGCTCGAGCGCGCGCCGCCGCCTGTTGCGAGCACTGAGCCCAAGCCGGTAGGGGAGCGGCCGGCAATCGCCGTGCTGCCATTCGCGAACCTCGCCAACTCCCCCGACGCCTATTTCAGCGACGGCCTGACCGAGGACGTGGCCGGGGCACTCGCAAAGTTCGGCGACCTCGCCGTGATCGATCCAGCCGCGTCGCTCACCGAGCGCGACCGGAATGCCAACGTCGCGGACGTCGGGCGCGCTCTGGGCGCGCACTATCTTGTCCGCGGGACGGTTCGACGCGACGGGCCGCAGGTGCGCGTCAGCGTCCAGCTCGTCGAGGCTGGCACCGGCGCCTTGCTGTGGTCGCAACGCTACGACGTGGCGCTTTCGGACATCTTCCAAGTGCAGGACGACATCACCCGGCAGGTCGCGGGCGCAATGGCCGTGCGGCTCGATCAGCTTGAGCAGGCGCGGATTGCCACCAAGTCACCCGGCAGCCTCGAGGCCTATGACCTCGTGCTGCGGGGCCGCCAGCTCTTGCGGCAGGGGACACGGGCGAGCAATCGGGAGGCGCGCGCAATTCTCGCGGACGCGGTGGCTAAGGACCCTTCCTATGCTCCGGCACAGGTGGCGCTGGGCGACGCACTGCGCGAGTACGGGCTCAGCGGCTGGACCGAGTTTCCGGAGGACGCCATCGCCCAGGCGGAGCGAGCGGCACACGCGGCCTTGGCCCTCGACCCAGGCCTAGCCAGCGCCAGCCGGCTGCTTGGCAACATCTTCATGACACGACAGCAATACGATCTCGCGCTGGCGGAATACGATCGTGCCATTGCAGCCAATCCCAGCGATGCAGAGAGCTACGCATATCGAGGCGATGGCTTGGTGTGGGCCGGCAACCAGGTCGCGGCGGTCGCGTCGCTGGAGGCGGCGCAGAAGCTCAATCCCGGCATCGGCTATGGCAGTCTCGGCCTCAGCTACTACCTGGTCGGACGATACCCAGAGGCGATAGCGATGCTCGACCGGGGCCTGCCGAGTGAGCCAGTGCCCTTTGCACGCGCCGCCAATCTTGCCGTCCTTGCGGCCAGCCACGCCCAACTCGGCAATGCCGAGGCGGCAGCGCGCTCCAGGGCCGAACTAGCGAAGGTCTCCCCGTTCTTCGATCGCGACATCCTTCTCGGCCAGCTTCGCTCGGAAGCCGATCGCGCGCGATTGCGTGAGGGCCTTGCCAACGCCGGCATCGGCGGCTGATCACTGCACAGGAGACGTTTCATGGGCCTGTTGATCGACGGCGTCTGGCAAGACCAGTGGTACGACACGGCGAGCACCGGGGGGCGGTTCGTCCGCCGGGACTCGCAGTTCCGCAACTGGGTGACGCCCGACGGCCGGCCCGGCCCGTCCGGCGAGGGCGGGTTCAAGGCGGAGCCGGGCCGCTATCACCTCTATGTCTCGCTCGCCTGCCCTTGGGCGCACCGGACGCTGATCTTCCGCAAGCTCAAGGGCTTGGAGGACGCGATCGGCGCCTCTGTGGTGCACTGGCTGATGCGCGAGCATGGCTGGACCTTCGCCGCCACGCCGGGCGCCACCGGCGACCATCTTTTCCGCAGCGACTATCTCTACGAGGTCTATTCCCGGGCCGACCCCGCCTACACCGGCCGCGTGACAGTGCCGGTGCTGTGGGACAAGCAGCACGGCACGATCGTCAACAACGAATCGTCCGAGATCATTCGGATGCTCAACTCAGCCTTCGACGGCTGCGGCGCCGCCGCCGGCGACTATTGGCCGGCCGAGCTGCGGGAGGAGATCGAGCGCGTCAACGCACGCGTCTATGCAACGGTGAACAACGGTGTCTACCGCGCCGGCTTCGCCACGACCCAGGAGGCCTACGAGGAAGGCATGAGCGAGCTGTTCGCGAGCCTCGACTGGCTGGAGGATCTGCTGGGCAAGCGCCGCTATCTCACCGGTGAGCGGATCACCGAGGCGGATTGGCGCCTGTTCACGACGCTCGTGCGTTTTGACGCCGTCTATCACGGGCACTTCAAGTGCAATCTGCGTCGAATCGCGGACTATCCCAACTTGTGGGCCTACACGCGCGAGCTTTATCAGTGGCCCGGTGTCGCCGACACGGTCGACTTCGCCCACATCAAGGGTCACTACTATCGCAGCCATGTCACCATCAACCCGACCGGAATTGTGCCCAAGGGCCCGATCCTGGATTTCAGCGCGCCACCCCGTCGAGAGGGCCTGCGCTCGGCTGCGTGAGGGCACTCTCGTCGCCCTGCTCTGTCTGGCCGGCTGCGCGACGCAGCCGACGCGGCCCGAGATCGCCACGCCCTCGACCGAGGGGCCGGTCGACCCGTCGCTGCTGGTCGGGGTCTGGACCTGCCACGACCTCAACCCGCTGCCGGGCCAACCGGCGCAGGCCATAACCACCCGCTATGCGGACGATGGCCGCTTCCACAGCGTGTCGGAGCTGCCGGCGCGCGGCGGGATGGGTCCGCTCCGACTCGGGCAGCAGGGACGCTGGAGCATCGAGGGCGACCGTCTGATCACCAGCGAGGTGAAGACGACGGCGCGGACTGCCGATGGCAACACTGAGATGGACGCCATGGCGCAGGCCGGGGCAGAACTGGTCGATCTCATGGCGGGCAAGGCGCCGCAGGCCAGCCAGATCCTGGCGCTCAACCGGCAACAGCTGGTGCTGCGGCCCGCCGACATGGCGGACCCGCCGGTGATCGGGTGCGCCCGCCGGGCCTAACGGCGCACCGCGCGGACGATGGTCGGGGCCGCACGCTGCTCGCGCATGTTCGCCACGAGATTGGCGAAC
>JBGAKU010000147.1:0-13741 GCA_044224255.1 Geminicoccaceae bacterium | reverse complement strand
CGCCCGGCAATGGCCTGGACCGCGTCGCGCAGCATCGTCGGCGTCATGTTGTCGAGCAGGACCGCGTCGACCCTGGCCTCGAGCGCCTCGCGCAGCTGGCCCAGATCCTCGACCTCGCACTCGACCTTCACCATGTGGCCGACCGATCGACGGGCACGGGCGACCGCCTCGCGGACGCCGCCGGCCAGCGCGATGTGGTTGTCCTTGATCAGCACCCCATCGTCGAGGCCGAAGCGATGGTTGACGCCGCCGCCGGCCCGGACCGCCTGCTTCTCCAACGCCCGCAGGCCGGGGGTCGTCTTGCGGGTGCAGGTGATCCGGGCGTGGTGGGGCAGGGCGGCACGGACGAGATCGGCCGTGGCGGTGGCGATCCCGGAGAGATGGCACAGGAGGTTCAGCGCCACACGCTCGGCGGCCAGCACCGCCCGTGCCGCGCCGTCGATGCGCATCACCGCCTCGCCGGCGTCGACCACGCTGCCGTCGGGCCGGTCGATGGCGACACGGACCGCCGGATCGAGCAGCCTGAACGCCAGTGCCGCCGCCTCCGTGCCGGCGACGGTGCCGCCCTGCCGGGCAACGATCGCTCCCCTGCACTGTGCCTCGGCCGGCAGCAGCGCGTCGCTCGTGATGTCGCCCGCGCGGCCCAGATCCTCGAGCAGGGCCGCGCGGACGATCGGCTCGACCAACAGAGCCGGCAGGGGTGTGCCCACGGTCATCAGGCAGCGCTCGCGGCGTGGCGCGGCTCGATCGCCGCGACCAGCTCGATGGCGTCGGCGAGAGTCATGCTCATGGGTTGCGCCCATCTGGCGGAGGTGTCGGGGTGGTCGCGACGGCAGTGGGCGCCACGGCTTTCCGGTCGCCGCAAGGCGGCAGCCGCGATCAGCAGGGCGGCCGCGGGTGCGCCGGACGGCAGCTGCGACCGGCGCCCGCTGCAGCACAGTCGGCCCAGCGTTGCGACGGCCCGCTCCAGGGATGCCCGATCGCGTACCACGCCGACCGCCTCGTCCATCAGGTGGCGGACCTCCACCCCGGCCCGCAGCGCCCCAGTGGCGCCGTGCCATCGATCGTCGACCTCGACCGGTGCCGCCGAATGCCGCGCCCGGTGTCCGGGCCATTGGCCCTGCAGGTCGACGGCCACCCAGCGCGCCAAGGCGACCGCCTCGAGCAGCGAGTTGCTGGCCAGCCGGTTGGCGCCGTGCAGACCGGTGGCCGCGACCTCGCCACAGGCCCACAGCCCGGGGACGCTGGTCCTGCCGCTCGCCGTGACCGCGACGCCGCCCATGTGGTAGTGCGCCGCCGGCCGCACGGGGATCGGCTGCCGGGCGGGGTCCAGCCCGGCGGCGCGGCAGGTTGCGGCCACCGTCGGGAAGCGTTCCGCGAAGCGTCGGCCCAGCGCGGCGCGGGCATCGAGGAACACCGCGCGCCCGGTGGCGATCCGATCCCAGATCGCGCGAGCGACGACGTCACGCGGCGCCAGCTCGGCACCGGGCACCCCCTCCATGAAGCGCTCGCCCGCCTCATCGATCAGGATTGCCCCCTCGCCGCGGATCGCTTCCGTGGCCAGGGGCATGGGATCGGCTCCCAGCGCCATCGCCGTCGGATGGAATTGGACGAACTCGAGGTCACGCAACAGCGCCCCGGCCCGTGCGGCGAGAACCAGACCGCTGCCGACCGCGCCGACCGGATTGGTGGTTGCGGCATACAGGCCGCCGACGCCGCCGGTCGCGAGGACGACAGCGCGGGCGGGCAGGAGCAGCGCCCGATCGCCGCGGGCGCCGGACACCCCGACGACTGCGCCGTCGTCGAGCAGGAGCTCGCTCGCCCGGAAACCCTCGATCACGGTGATGGCCGGCTGTCTGCGCACGGCGGCCACCAGTGCGCCGAGAATCTGCCGACCGGAAGCATCGCCGCCGGCATGCACCACCCGTCGGCGCGAGTGCGCGGCCTCCAGACCCAGCGCCAAGCGATCATCCGAGTCGCGATCGAAGCGGACGCCCCAATCGGCGAGCGCCGCGACGCAGGCTGCGGCCTGCGCCGTGACCCGGCCGACGATCTCCGGATCGCAGAGGCCGGCTCCGGCACGCAGCGTGTCTGCACCGTGCAGCTCCGGCGCATCGTCCGGCCCGAGGGCGGCTGCGATCCCGCCTTGTGCCCAGCCGGTGGCGGCTTCGCCCGCAAGCGCGGCCTGGGTCACCACGGTGACCGGCAGCGGCGCCAGGCTGAGCGCGGTGGCCAGGCCGGCGATTCCAGAGCCGACCACGACCACGCGATCCGGCACGGGGCCGGCCGAGCGCAGCTCCTCGGTCACCTGATCGCCAGCATTCGGGCGACGGCGCGTCCTGCGCGCTCGGCCACGGCCGGATCGACCACCACCTCATGGGTCATGGTCTCGAGCGCGTGGCGGATCTTGGGCAGCGTGATGCGCTTCATGTGCGGGCAGAGATTGCAGGGCCGCACGAACTCCACCTCCGTCAGCTCCGCCGCCACATTGTCGCTCATCGAGCACTCGGTGAGCATCAGCATGCGGGCAGGACGCCGGCGCCGCGCGAACTCGATCATCTGCGCGGTGGAGCCGACAAAGTCGGCGGCCGAGAGGACGTCCGGCGGGCATTCGGGGTGTGCGATCACCACCAGATCGTCGAAGCCGGCACGATAGCGGCGCACCTCCTCGCCGGTGAAGCGTTCGTGCACCTCGCAGTGGCCTTGCCAGGAGATGATCTCCACCGGCGTCTGCTCGGCGACGTACTTGGCGAGATATTCGTCGGGCAGAAAGATGACGCGCGGGCACCCCAGAGCCTCGACGACCTTGACCGCGTTGCCGGAGGTGCAGCAGACATCGGACTCGGCCTTCACCTCGGCCGACGTGTTGACGTAGGTCACGACCGGGACGCCAGGATAGCGTTCCCGCAGCCGGCGAACGTCGGCGGCGGTGATCGACTCGGCGAGCGAGCACCCCGCCTCCTGGTCCGGGATCAGCACGGTCTTGTCCGGATTGAGCAGCTTGGCGGTCTCGGCCATGAAATGCACGCCGCACAGGACGATGACCTCGGCCGAGGTCGCCGCGGCCTCGCGGGCCAGCGCCAACGAATCGCCGACCAGATCGGCGACGCAGTGGAAGATCTCCGGGGTCTGGTAGTTGTGCGCCAGGATGACGGCGTTGCGCTCGCGCTTGAGCCGCAAGATGGCGTCGATGTCCGGCGCGAATGCCGGCCACTCGAAGGCCGGGATCACCTTGCGCACACGCTCGTACAAGGCGGCCGTCCGCGCCGCGACCTCCGGCGTGAACGCTTCGTCGCCGAAGCGCATCTCAGCAGCGATAGGCAAGGCTGTTCTCCAACCCCCGCTCGAGGCCACCCGCCCCGCGGGTCAGGCTGAGCCGCTTATGCTACAAGTGAGAATAAGCCTGTCAATGGTGCCGTGCGTCGCGGGCTCAAGCGGGGCGACGCGACACCGGCAACTTGACCCCGGGGGCGGGGCGCTCCAGCAGAACGTCGCGGCGAAAGCGAAGCTGCCGCGCCGGGCGACCGCCGGTCTCGGTCGCCATGTCGCCGGTCTCCTCGATCAGGCCCTGCTGCTCGACCAGACGGCGAAAATTGGGCTTGTGCAGCCGAACGCCGGCCAGGGCCTCGACGGTGCGCTGCAGCTGCAGGAAGGTGAAGCTCGGCGGCATCAGCTCGAACACGATCGGCCGGTACTTGATCTTGCCGCGCAGCCGCCCGATCGCGGTGGCGAGGATCCGGCGATGGTCCGCGAGCATCATCGGCGGCGCTTCGATGGCCGCCTCGCTCAAGGTCGAGGCGCCGTCCCGGTGCGCCTCCGGCACGATGCCCGACTGGTAGAGCAGCTCATAGCGCTCCAGAACGCGCTCCCCGTTCCAGGCGGCCTCACCGAGCCCGAACGTCACGGCGAGTCGTTCCATGCGGCGGTGCCGCTCGGCGGCGTCGGGCGCCGCCTCGGCCCAGCCGCGCAGCCGCGGCTCGATCTCCGCGCAGATCGGAGGCGGGCCGCTCCGCCAGTCCTCCCAGGGGAAGTAGTGATACCAGCTCTGCCAGGCGGTGCTGTGTGTCGCCGCGGACCGGGCCTTGCGCACCAGGGCCACGTAGCCGATCGACAGGCTCCGGCCGGCACTGGGGTCGCCGTGGCGGTTCAGGTCGCCGAACGTGTAGAGCTGCTCGACATGGCCCAAGGCCTGCCCTGCCTGCTGCTCCACCCAGCTTCGCAGGCCCGCCTCCAGCGTGCGGTGCCGCGGTTGCAGAGGACCCGCGGGCAGCCCGTCCGGTGAGCCGTCGTCGGCACGGACGATGAGAACGCGCGGCGCGTCGTCGGCGACCGCGACCACCACCGCGCTCAGATCCGCGCTGATCGGGCTGGCGCCTGTTCCAGTCAGGTCGACGGCCCCAAGAGCCTTGCTCAAACCTCCTGCCTCAGTCCGGTCGCTCGACCCTGACCCAGGCCCGACGCTCCGCGCTCTCCAGGATCGCGTCGCACACCGCCTCGATGGCCCAGCCCTCGCGGAAATCGGGCTTGAGCGGCCGGTCGGTGGCGATGGCCTCGAGCAGCTGAGCGACCTCGATCACCTTCAGGTCGTTGAAGCCGATGCCGTGGCCGGGGGCCGGTGTGAACCGGCCATACTCGCCATGATAGGGGCCGCAATAGACGGTGCGGTAGCCGTTGTCGTCCTTGCGCGTGCCCGAGCGGAACAGCTCGAACTCGTTGAACCGCTCCTGCCGGTAGCGCACGCCGCCAAGCGTGCCGTAGAGCTCGAAATCCGGCCCGTTCTTGCGACCCCAGGCGGTACGGCTGGCGATCATGCTGCCCAGCACGCCGCTTTCGAAGCGGAACAGGCAGTGAGCGATGTCCTCGTTCTCGACCGTGCGCATCTCGGCGGGCTGCTCGACGCGGGCGAACTGGAGGTCGCCGCCCGGCGGGGCGACCGCGCGCTCGGGCACGACCATGGCGGTCTCCCCCAGCACCTCGACGATCGACCCGCCGAGGAGGCGGGCGAGGCTGATGGCGTGACTGCCGAGATCTCCCAGAGCCCCGCTGCCGGCCTTGGCGCGCTCGCAGCGCCAGGAGAACGGCACGGCCGGGTCGGCCATGTAGTCCTCCTCGAACGCGCAGCGCAGATAGGTGAGCCGGCCGAGCTCGCCCTCGTCCAGCAGCTTCTTGATGTGCCGGATCGCCGGCGAGCAGAGATAGTTGTAGCCGACCATGGTGCGCACGCCTGCGGCCTCCGCGGCCAGGGTCAGCTCGCGCGCATCCTCGGCGGTCAGCGCCAGGGGCTTCTCGCAGTAGACGTGCTTGCCGGCGGTGATCGCCGCCAGCGCCATCTCCTTGTGCAGGATGTTGGGCGAGGTGATCGAGACCAGCTCGACGGCGGGGTCGGCCACGAGCGCGCGCCAGTCGGCGGTAGCGCGCGCGAACCCGAAGCGGTCGCGCGCCCGCTCGGCCGCTGTTGCGTTGACGTCGGCCACCACCTGCAGCCGCGGCCCTAGCCGGGGCTGGAACAGTGGGGCGACGGCGGTGAAGGCGAGCGCGTGGCACTCGCCCATGAAGCCCGTGCCGATGATGCCGACGCCGATCTCCCCCATCGCCATCCCCTGCTAGCGTATGCCCTGCTTCGCGAGCTCGATCACGGTCGCGGCGTCGGCCTTGGTAACGAAGCCGGGCCCGGTCGGATAGTCCGCGAGCGGCTGCAGCTTGTAGCGGTGCAGGAGATCCAGCATCACGATCGGCATGTAGCCCATCAGATATTGCTGCGCGTCGATGCCCCACTCCATCTTGCCGTCGACGATCGCCTGCAGCACGCCGGGCGACAGGTCGAAGGTGCCGATCCTGACCTTGCCGCCCAGCTCCAGCTCCTCGACCGCTGCCAGTGCCGGCTCCGCGGCGGTGATGCCGCAGGCGATCAGGAACTCGGTGCCGGGGTTCGACCGCAGATAGGCCGAGACGCGGCCCTTCATGTCCGTGGGGTCCATCGAGCCGGCCACCACCGGCACCTCATGGCCGAGACCCTTGGCGAAGCCGGCGCAGCGATCGTCGAGACTGGTGTTGCCGACCTCCTGGTTCAGGCACGCCGCTTTCGTCACCCCCAGCTTGGCTGTCCGCTCGCCCGCCGCGACGCCGGCCTCGTACTCGGACTGCCCCAGATAGAGCAGGCCGCCCAGCTCGCGGGTCAGCTTGGCCCCGCCGGAATCGATCACGATCACCGGGATGCCCGCCTCGGTGGCACCCTTGACCGAGGGGCCGAGGGCGTCGGCATCCGGGATAGAGACCACGATCCCGTCGGGTCTGCTCGCCACGGCGGCGTCGATGAGCTGGGCCATCTGCACCATGTCGAACGTGTCCGGCGCCCGGTAGTCGACCTTGGCACCCTGGATCCTCGCCGCGGCGTCGACACCGTTCTTGACCACCGACCAATAGGGGTCGGCAGCCTGGCCATGGGTGATCACCGCGATCCTGGTGGGCGCATCCTGCGCCAGTACCGCCCGCATGGGCATGAAGACTGCGGCGCCGGCAAGCAGAAGCCCGGCCAGCGCGCGTCGCGCGAGGACTGCCATCGTCGATCTCCCCTGCGGGTTATGGCCCCGCCAGGGACAAGCTTAACAGCCCCGCCGCGGGTTGCCATTGCCTTGTCTTTGCGGTGCCGCGGTACCATGGAATGAGGCCGCGCTGGATCTCGAGGCGGAGGTCCGGCGGCATGGAGGTTGTGATGAGCGTGCGGCTCGGGATCAACCCGATCACCTGGACCAACGACGACGTGCCGGAGCTGGGCGGCGACACACCGCTCGAGACCTGCCTCGCCGAGACCAGGCTCGCGGGCTTCGCCGGCACCGAGCTCGGCGGCAAGTTCCCGCGCGAGAGCGCCGAGCTGCGGTCGATCCTGGAGCGGCACGGCCTGGACCTTGTCTCCGGCTGGTATGACGGGCGGATCCTCGAGCGGGAGGTGATGGAGGAATGGGACGCGGTGCTGCCGCATCTCACGCTCTTGCGCGACCTCGGCTGCCGGCACGTGGTCTATGCCGACACCTCGCGCCGGGCAGAGAACGATCTCTGGGGGCCCATCTCCCGCCGGCCGCAGCTCGCCGAGAGCGACTGGCCGGCCTATGGCCGCAAGCTCACCGAGCTTGCCGAGCGGATGGCCGGTTTCGGCGTCGCGATGGCCTTCCACCACCATATGGGCACCATCGTCGAGAGCGACGAGGAGGTAGGCCGGCTGATGCGGCACACCGGCCGCGCGGTCGGGCTGCTCTACGACACTGGCCACTCCGCCTTCGCCGGCGGCGACCCGGTTTCGCTGGTCCGGCGTCACGTCGACCGGATCGTCCACGTCCACTGCAAGGATACCCGGCCCGACATCCTGGCACAGGCCCGTGCCACCGATGCGAGCTTCATGCAGGCGGTGGTCGACGGCATCTTCACCGTGCCGGGTGACGGCGCCATCGACTACCCTTCCATCCTGAAGGTGCTGGCCGACCATGGCTATGCCGGCTGGCTGGTGGTCGAGGCGGAGCAGGACCCGGCCAAGGCCCATCCTTTGACCTACGCCAGGCTCGGCTTCGGCAACCTCGCCCGACTCGCGCTGCAGGCGGGGTTCACCCTGGCGCCCTGATCACCGACCGGCAGGCCCCGCCGGTTTCGGTGTCTGGTGCAGGAAGACGTCCCACGTCCCGTTCGTGTCGTTGGGCACGAGATTGTCGGCTTCGGAGGTGAACACCGTGAACGCCCCGTCGGGCGCGATCGCGAAGTGGAACTCGCTCCGCCCATCGCCCTGCTGCCGCCGTGACCCGACGCTGACCCGCTCGGTCGTGTCCTTGGCCCGGTCGCGAACGAAGACGTCGGCCGCGTCGTTGGTGTCGCCGGGCACCAGGTTGTCGGCGTAGGACGTGAACACGACAAAGCGGCCGTCGGCCGAGATCTTTGGGGTCAGGCTCGCCTCGTCCGCCTGGCTGCCGTCGGTCGCCACGCTCACCCGAGACGTCTGCTGCGTCACTCGATCGAACACGAACACGTCGTCGATGTCGTTGGTGTCATGCGGCACGAGATTGGTCGAGTTGGAGCTGAATGCGACGAAGCGTCCATTCGCCGAGATCGCCGGATCGAACGCGCCGACGTCGATCGGTGTCCCGCCCATGCCGCGACTGGCGAGGATGTTCACCCCGCGCCGCAGGTCGCGCACATAGATGTTGGCGCCAAGGCCGAAGCCATCGCTCACTAGATTTTCTGCGGAGGCCTCGAACACCAGGAATCTCCCGTCGTCCGACAGGCTGGGCTCGATGCAGAATCCGCCCCTGGTTTGCTCCCCGTTCAGGCCCAGGCTCACGCGGGAGATCGTCCCCGCGATCCGGTCGCGAAGAAAGATGTCGAAGTCGTCGTTGGTGTCGCCCGGGACCAGGTTGCCGGCCGCCGAGTCGAACACGATGAAGCGGCCGTTCGCGCTGATGTCGCAGTCGAAGGTGGTCCCGCGCGCTTCTCGACCCTTGCTGTCGACGGTGATC
This sequence comes from Geminicoccaceae bacterium, assembly GCA_044224255.1. Taxonomy (GTDB): domain Bacteria; phylum Pseudomonadota; class Alphaproteobacteria; order Geminicoccales; family Geminicoccaceae; genus Benzoatithermus. The sequence continues at coordinate 5,243 of JBGAKU010000147.1, read as the reverse complement.
CGGGTCGTCGTTCCCAGTCGTCGGTCGCGCAGGAAGATGTCGGTCTCACCATTGCGGTCGCCGGGGACGAGGTTGGTGGCGAAGGACGGGAAGCACACGAACCGGCCGTCGGCCGATACCTGCGCGTTGAAGCTGCCATTGTTGCCCCGGCTTCCGCCCGCGCCGAGGCTGACCAGGACCGTCCGCCCGAGCTGCAGGTCGCGCAGATAGACGTCCTCGTCGCCGTGGCTCCCCGGCACGAGATTGGTGGCGAACGAGCTGAAGGCGACCCAGCGGCCGTTGGCCGAGATGTCGCTCGCCTGGCTGTACTCGTTGGCCTGACGCCCATGCGGGCCGACGCTTATCCGGAGGGTCGGGTTCGCCGCGACCGGCAAGGCGGTGAGCGCGACGACCGCGCAGACACCGGTGACTGAAATGAGACGTATCACCGAGATGCTCCAAAATAGTTTAAAGAATTCAATCTCGTATTCTACGATAGCTCGGCCCGAGCGTCAAGCGGGTGCTCTCGCGGGTGCTCTCGCGCACCCCGGCAGCGGACGACGCGGGGACGACATGGATAGGCAAGCGGCCGGCTTTGGCCGCCATCGGCGCAAGATCGGGCCGACCGGCGGTGAGATTGCGCCTCCTGCCTTCTCCTACATCGGCCCGGCCAATCCCGCCGTCGCGGAGTGGGCGGCCGCCGGCCTGCCCGAGCCCGACTTCTCGGTGATCCGCGCCTGGCGTCTCGCCCGCCTGCGCGCCGAGCTGGCCCGCCGCGACTACATGGGCTGCCTGCTCTACGACCCGATCAACATCCGCTACGCGACCGACGTCGCCAACATGCAGGTCTGGTGCCTGCACAACTGCACCCGCTACGCCTTCGTCCCGACCGAGGGCCCGGTCGTGCTGTTCGACTATGCCCAGGCCATGCACCTCGCCGCCGGCTTCCCGCTCGTCGCCGAGGTGCGGCCGGCCCGGGCCTGGTACTACATGTACGCCGGCTCGGCGGCCGAGGAGGAGCGCGGGGCGCGCTTGTGGGCGCAGGAGATCGCGGATCTGGTCGCGGCGCATGGCGGCGGCAACCGCCGGCTCGCCGTCGACAAGTGCGAGCCCCTGGCGGTCGACATGCTACGCGCGGCAGGCGTCGAGCCGGTCGCCAGCCAGGAGCCCTGCGAGGAGGCACGCCGCATCAAGCATCCCGAGGAGCTGAAAGCGATCCGCCGGGCCGTGCACACCTGCGAGACGGGGATCGCCGCCATGTGGCGGGAGCTTCGTCCCGGAATTACCGAGAACCAGCTCTGGGCCAGGCTCCACGAGGCCAACATCGCCCGCGGCGGCGAGTGGATCGAGACCCGGCTGCTCGCCTCCGGGCCGCGCACCAACCCATGGTTCCAGGAGTGCAGCGACCGCGTGATCGAGGCCGGCGACGTGGTCGCGTTCGACACCGACCTGATCGGGCCCTACGGCTACTGTGCGGACATCTCGCGCTCCTGGGTGACGCCGGGCCGCCCGCCGACGGCCCGGCAGCGGGACACCCATGCGCGGGCGCTCGAGCATATCGAGCACAATCTCGCGGTCCTGCGGCCGGGGCTGACGTTCCACGACTTCATCAACCGCAGCTACCGCCTCGGTCTCGACTACGAGCCGCGGCGCTACGGGGTCGCGGCCCACGGTGTCGGGCTATGCGACGAGTACCCGTCCATCCTCCACCCGATCGACAAGGCCGCGGCGCATGACGGCCTGCTCGAGCCCGGCATGACCTTGTGCCTCGAAGCGCTGATGTGCAGCGAGCAGGGCGGGGAAGGGATCAAGCTCGAGGTGCAGGTGGCTCTGACCGAGACCGGCTGGGAGCGGCTCGACCGCTTCCCGCTCGATCTCGTGCCGATGGTCTAAGCTCCGCCCGCGACGCGAAAGCCCAGGCCGCCGGTCGGCATCAGCTCCAGAGCTGCCGGTACTTGGCGGATGCCTTCGGGTTGCGGGTGCCCGGCATGAGCTGGTGGTACGACTTCTGGTTGAAGTAGTTCTCGTAGGCTATGCCGCCGCTGTTCCGGACGAAGAAGTCGTGCATGTTCTCGATGTAGAGGGGATTGTCGATGCAGCCGTAGCGACCGGCGTTGATGCCCCACTCCGAGCAGCCCAGCTGCTTGCCGCGGCTGCGCGCGAACTGATACCAAGCGCCGATGCCGTACGGCCCCCCCTTGTACTCGGCATTGTACTGGCTGTTCCACGCAGATTGCGTGGTCAGCGCGGGCCAGCCGTCGTAGTAGTTGACCCCGACAATGTCGACATATTGGTCGCCGGGATAGTAGTTGAGGATCGAGCCCGGCTGGGCGCCCTTCTTGATGTTCGACCACTCGGTCAGCACGCTCGGATTGTAGCGCCGGAGAATGCTGGCGATTCGCTGCCATGTTGCCTTGAACGCGCCGCCGTCGGTGCCGCAGAACCATGGGCGGGATATGCCATTGTTTTCCCAGCCGATGCGCACGATCGGGTTCTTGGTACCGCTGGAGGCCAGCTTCTTGGCGAACTCGGTATAATAGCCGTCGAACGAGCCGTTCGCGGCCAGCCTCCAATTGCCGGGATTCCTCACCCCGTTGAGCGACTTCGGGAGCGGGGCGATGGCGAGCGAGACCCTCGCACCCGACTGCCTTGCAGTGACGAAGCCGCCCTTGAGCCCGACGATCTCGGACCAGCTCTCATGCTGACACCAGCAGGTGATCGTGTCGAGCGGCCGCCCGCGGAACCTCGCGAAGCTGGCATACTGGTCGATGCTGGCGCCGGTGTGCCAGGCCCTGCCCGAGCGGGGGCCCACCGCGGCGGAAGCTGGGGCGACGAAGCCCAGGGTGCCTGCGCCCAGCGCCAGGGAGCTTCCGATCAGGCCCGTCAGGAGATCGCGGCGGTTGGAATGGGAGGATTGGTCGATCATGAGGTCGGGGATCCGTTTCTTGGTTCGGCTCATGCGCATCGGTGACCACATGAAGAACGTGGCGTGCGACGGTCCGAGCGGAACAATCGGCGGTGTATTGTGAGGTGGGTGAAACTTCTGACGAATTGCCGCACTGAGTCGGCGTTGCTATCGGCTATCTCCAGCTCGTCGAGGACTGCCCAAAAAGGGTGAGTGGGCCAGTCTCGGCGCACACACTGCACGGATAGACGGAAGCTCGTGCGGAGCTATTCCATCCGAACGCGTTTTTTCTTGCCTTGTGATGCAGGCCCTGCCGCGCGCCCCATCGCTGGGCGCGCGGCAGCCTATCGTGGCGCCGTCGGCAGGGTGAGCTCGCCCGTGGCGCTGAACGGCACGCCGCCGAAGCCGGCGCCGGCGAGACGGCCGGTCAGCTCGTAGTCCAGCCGGTCGTTTCCGCTGGCGAGTCCCATCGCCTGCCGCAACATGGCCGTGACGGGCACCGAGACCGGAACCGCGAGCACGGTCTCGCCGAAGCGCGGCACGGTGCCGCGCGCATCACTGACGCCGCTGGCCAGCCGCTGGCCACGCACGTCGAGCCGCAGCGAGACGCCGTCGAAGTCGACCGGCGTCTCGTTGGGGTTCTGCACCCGCAGCTTGACCAGGAAGCGGCCTTCCATCCCCTGGCTCGGCAGGGGCTCGAGCCCGGCCACGTCGACCGACAGGGGCTCGCGGCCGGTGAGCGAGGCGCAGGCCGTGAGCAGCAAAGCACCGGACAGCAGGAGCCCTCGCACGGGATAAGTGGCCATCGGCGCCGCCGCTTCGAACAGGTGTGCCTGGGCGAGGATAGAGCGCGAGCCGCGCGCCCGTCACCTGCGGTCGGATGGGTTGCCGCCATGTCGATGCCCTTGCCGGGGCACCTTACGGCGGCGACCGGGACCGGCTAGGTCGGGGCCGCGGGCTGGTGCAGCCGGGCAACGTCGCGGCGGGCGGAGGATTGGAGTGATTCTCGGGTGGTGCAAGACGGCGTGGGCTCGGCTATGGGGGCCGAGCGCCGCCTTGCCCGCGGGGCCAACCGATCTGTACCGGGACATGCCTGCCAAGCTCCATCCGCCGCGTGCGCGCGCCGGCGCACTCTCCGCCACGGCCCGGCTCGTCATCATCGGCGGCCGGTTCGAGGCCGACAACCGCCCGGTGCACGAGGCGATGACGGCGCTCAGCGGCGGCCGGATCGCCGTCCTGCCCACGGCCTCGGGTGAGCCGCAGGCGGCGGGCGAGGAGGTGCGCGACGGGTTTCGCGCCTGGGGCATCGAGGCCGAGGTCGTCCCGCTCGACAAGGACAACTTCGCGACCGCCGCGTTCGACCCCGCGGTCGTGGCGATGCTGGAGCGGTTCGGCAGCTTCTACTTCACCGGCGGCGACCAGTCGCTGATCGTCAGGGCGCTGGTCCAGGACGGCCGGGAGACGCCGGCACTGCAGGCGATCCGCCGCGCCCATGCCGCCGGCGGCCTGGTCTCGGGCAGCAGCGCGGGTGCGGCGATCATGAGCGACCCCATGATCACCAGCGGCAGCTCGGTCGAGGCGCTGGCCCAGCCGCTCGCCGCCGAGCCGCACGACACCCGGCTGAGCGTCGGCCGCGGCCTCGGCTTCTTCCCGCTGGGCCTGGTCGACCAGCATTTCCTGCAGCGCGGCCGGCTCGGCCGGCTGGTCGCGGCGCTGGCCGCCACCGGCTGGCGCCACGGCTTCGGCATCGACGAGAACACCGCCATGGTGATCGAGGGCGGCAGGCTGACCGTCCTGGGCGAAAGCGGGCTGGTCCATGTCGACGCCGGCCGGCTCACCGGCAGGCGCGCCCGCACCGAGCTCGCCGGCCTCAAGCTCAGCTATCTCGACCGCGGCGACAGCCTGGATCTGGCGACGATGCGGCCGCAGCCCGGGCCGGCCAAGCGCCGCGTCCACGCCCGCGAGCGCTATTTCCGCGCCCCCACCCGCGTCGGCAAGCCGGCCTTCGCCGGCTACACCACCCACGAGACGCTGGCCCGCCTGGTCGAGGGCGACCCGCAGGTCTATCGCGGCGAGACCACCTGGGGCTACGAGCACGCCTCGGGCAGCGAGATCGCGGTCGAGATCAGTCGCGGCCGGCGCGCCAAGGCGCTGCTCGAGCATACCGACCAGGGCATGCGGGTCAGCGCCTACGGCTTCGATCTCGCTTTGTCGGTCCGCCCGGCGAGCAGCGCCGAATACTACCGCAACCGCGCTCTGGGCGGCATGGCGGCGCCGCAGGCCGGCCGGCTCGTCCTCCTGGGCAGTCCCCTGCGCGCCGGCAGCCCGCTCTTGGCCGAGCTGCGCCAGCTGGTCGCCG
>JBGAKU010000146.1:0-13801 GCA_044224255.1 Geminicoccaceae bacterium | reverse complement strand
CATTGCGGCGCTGACCGCTGGACGTTTGGCAAGCGGCGACGCTTGGTTATCTGGCTCGATCAATCTCTGGGCGAAGGACGGACATCGCGAGCCTAGATCCTTAGCGTTAGGCAGCCCTGTAAGCTCACTGGTCGTGTTGTCCACTGGTGGTCTGGCTGCCGGCGGCCCCGGGATCTCTGGCGAAGGTGCGCTGGGGCTGTGGTACCTGGATGAAAGCAACCAGGACAAGGTGTTTACACACGGCTGGCCAATAAACAGCTTGACGGCACTATCCGACGGGCGCGTGGCCAGCGGCGGCAAGGACGGCCGGGTCAAGGTCTGGCGCACGGACAGCGAGGGGGCTCCCCTCGTCCTCGTGCATGGTAGCCCAGTCATGTCTCTGGCAGCGCTGCTCGACGGCCGCGTGGCCAGCGGTGGCGACGACGGGCTGGTCAAGGTCTGGCGCACGGACAGCGAGGGGGCTCCCCTCGTCCTCGTGCATGGTAGCCCAGTCAAGTCTTTGGCAGCGCTGCTCGACGGCCGCGTGGCCAGCGGTGGCGACGACGGGCTGATCAACATCTGGCTCGTTGACGGGCAGGGTAAGCACAAGACGCTTAAGGCTGGCGGCCCGATCCGTTCGATGTCGGTCCTATCAGACGGGCGCCTGGCCAGCGGCAATCGCAATGGCACGATCGAAATCTGGCCCAGCGATGGAAAAGGCGAGCCCATGGTCCTCTCGCACGAAAGCCCAGTGAACTCCCTGGCCGTCCTATCGGACGGACGCTTGGCCAGCGGCGGCGACGACGGCGCGATTAAGCTCTGGCTGATCGATCAGGAGCAACTGATATCCGCCCTCTGTCTTCGCGCCGGCCGCAATCTGACGAACGACGAGTGGAGCCGTTACATCGGCTCCGACCAACCCTGGCAGCCAAGTTGTCGCGACCGGCCTTCAAATTGGCGGAGCCCTTGACTGCTTGCTAGCATCGCACCGGCCCAGACGGACTAGGATTCAGCATGCTCTTCGAAGGCACCGACCACTACATCGCGACCGAGGAGCCGGAGCTCGCCGTGCGGGCTGCCATCGCCTTGCAAAAGCCGCTCCTTGTCAAGGGTGAGCCCGGCAGCGGCAAGACCATGCTGGCCGAGGAGGTGCCGGCGGCATTGGGCATGCCGCTCTATCGCTGGCACATCAAGTTGACCGGCCACACCTACAAGATGGTGAAGGACCTTTGCACCGGCATCGAGAGCGGCAATCCGCAGGGCGTGCTCGATGGCGACCTCGACAGGTTCCTGGAAGCGTCCTTGACCCGGGGTGTGGGCGATCGGCGACCCGAGGCGAGCTGACCGCCGTGCCAATCGCTGCCCCTTGGTCCGCGATGCCCTGCGGGACCGGCCCATGACCATCGTCGTCGATGCACATCAGCACTTCTGGTCGTACGGCACCTACCAGACCTCGTGGATGGAACAGCCGCCCTACGCGGGCGATCCGGCATTCGCGCCGATACGACGTTCGTTCGGGCCGGAGGACCTCGCGCCCGAGCTCGCGGCAGCCGGTGTGGGAGCGACCATCACGGTCGAGGCCGCGGACGGAGAGGTCGAGAACACGGCGCTCCTCGCCGCCTGCCGCTCCCACGACTGGATCGCGGGCGTGGTGGGATGGGTGCCGCTGGACCGGCCGCAGGAGGCTGGGCGCTTGCTCGACAGGCTATGCCGGGAGCCGAAGTTCGTCGGCGTCCGGCACTTGGTGAACGTCGAGCCGGACCCCGATTGGATTCTTAGACCCCAGGTCCTCGAGGGGCTCGCGGCCGTCGCGGCGAGGGGCCTCGCCTTCGACTATGTCGGCATCCTGCCGCGCCATCTGGAGCATGTGCCACGGCTGGCGGAGCGCGTCCCCAATCTGCGGATCGTGGTCGACCATCTCGGCAAGCCGCCGATTGCCGATGGCGGATTCGAGCCCTGGGGCTCACTGCTGGCGCGGGCCGCGCAGGCGCCGAACGTCTTCGCCAAGCTTTCGGGGCTCGACACCGGCAGCGCGACGGCGTGGTCCGCCACCGACCTTGCTCCCTATGTCGACCACGCGCTCGCGGTGTTCGGGCCGGAGCGACTGATGTTCGGCAGCGACTGGCCGGTAGCACTTCTCCGAGGAGGCTACGCCAAGGTGTGGAGCGAGACCGGCGCCGCGCTCTCCGGCCTGTCTCCGGTCGAGAGGGAACGGGTCCTGGGTGGGACTGCGGTCGAGGTATACCGGCTTTCGACCTCGCCGCCGGCATAGGGATTGGGCGAGGGCGGAGCGCGCGGTCGCCCTGGCGCGACGGGCCCGTGCCCGATGCCGTTCGGCGGCGAGGCCCCCTATCGCCGCCCGATCCTTTGCCGAGCGGCTCTTGGCGTCGGCATCATGTTCAGTATGGTGCCCGCAGATCCGCGGGCAGTCGCCCAGGGAGCCCGCCCCGCGCCGGGCTCCGCCATGAACGCGAGCTTCGAGGGCAGCCCCGGATGAGCTTCACCGGCACCGAGCGCTACATCGCGACCGAGGAGCTGCAGCTCGCCGTGCGGGCGGCGATCGCCCTGCAGAAGCCGCTCCTGGTCAAGGGCGAGCCCGGCACCGGCAAGACCATGCTGGCCGAGGAGGTGGCAGCGGCCTTGGGCATGCCGCTCCACCGCTGGCACATCAAGTCGACCACCAAGGCACAGCAGGGGCTCTACGAGTATGATGCCGTCTCCCGGTTGCGCGACAGCCAGCTCGGCGATCCGCGCGTCCAGGACATAAGGCACTATATCCGCCAGGGGGTGCTGTGGCGGGCCTTCGCCAGCGAGGAGCGGGCGGTCGTCCTGATCGACGAGATCGACAAGGCCGACATCGAGTTCCCCAACGACCTCCTGCTCGAGCTCGATCGCATGGAGTTCGCCGTCTACGAGACCGGCGAGACGGTGACGGCCAGGCACCGGCCGGTGGTGATGATCACCTCCAACAACGAGAAGGAGCTGCCCGACGCCTTTCTGCGCCGCTGCTTCTTCCACTATATTCGCTTCCCCGACCGTGAGACGATGCGTCGGATCGTCGAGGTCCATCACCCGGGCCTGCGCGACGGGTTGGTGCGCGAGGCGCTCGAGGCCTTCTTCGAGCTGCGCGAGCTGCCCGGCCTGAAGAAGAAGCCCTCGACCTCCGAGCTGCTCGACTGGCTCAAGCTCCTGATGGCCGAGGACATCGGCCCCGAGATCCTGCACGAGAAGCGCGCGAAGAAGGCGATCCCGCCTTTGTTCGGTGCCTTGCTCAAGAACGAGCAGGACACCCAGCTGTTTGAGCGGCTGGCGTTCATTGCCCAGCGCCAAGGGCGCTGATGTGCTCGTCGACTTCTTCCTCAAGCTGCGGGCATACGGCGTTCCGGTAACGTTGCGCGAGCTTCTTGATCTACTCGGCGCCCTGGATGCGCGGGTCATCCATAGTTCGATCGACGACTTCTACGCCCTCAGTCGTCTCTGCCTGGTCAAGGACGAGGCACAGTACGACCGGTTCGATCTCGCCTTCCGCGACTTCTTCGAGGGCGTGCAGGGGCTCGCCGAGGTGCTGGGCGAGCTTCCCTACGATTGGCTGCGCAAGGAGGCTGAGCGGCTTTTGAGCGAGGAGGAGAAGGCGGCGATCAAGGGCCTGGGCGGCTTCGAGGAGCTGATGCGGACCCTGGCCGAGCGCCTCGCCGAGCAGGAGAAGCGGCATCAGGGCGGCAGCAAGATGATCGGCACCGCTGGCACCTCGCCCTTCGGCGCCTACGGCTACAATCCCGAGGGGGTGCGGATCGGCCAGCACGAGAGCCGGCACCGGCGCGCGGTCAAGGTCTGGGACGAGCGCCAGTTCCGCAACCTCGCCGACGATGTCGAGGTCGGCACCCGCAACCTGAAGGTGGCGCTGCGTAAGCTGCGCCGCTTCGCCCGCACCGGTGCCGCCGAGGAGCTGGACCTCGACGAGACCATCCGCGGCACGGCCAGGAATGCCGGCCTGCTCGACCTGCATCTGCGCCCCGAGCGGCACAACGCGGTCAAGGTCTTGATGCTGCTCGACGTCGGCGGCTCGATGGACGACCATGTCCGCACCGTCGAGGAGCTGTTCTCGGCCGCTCGGTCCGAGTTCAAGCATCTCGAATATTACTACTTCCACAATTGCCCGTACGAATGGCTCTGGCGCGACAATCGCCGCCGCCATCAGGAGCGGATCGCGACGCTCGAGGTCATGCGGACCTATCCGCCCGACTATCGCGTGGTCGTCGTCGGCGACGCGACCATGAGCCCTTACGAGCTGGTCGAGGTCGGCGGCGCCAACGAGCACTGGAACGACGAGCCGGGTGTCAAATGGCTGGCCCGGCTGCGCGGCACCTGGCGGCGCACCGTCTGGCTGAACCCCCAGCCTGCGGCATGGTGGGACGGCTACCAGTCGATCCAGATCATCCGGCGCCTGCTCGAGGACCACATGTATCCTCTGACGCTGGCCGGCCTGGACAGCGCGATCCGGGCCCTGCGCTAGACGGGATTTCTCACCGTTGCCAGTCCGGCGCCTCGCGGTCGACCAGACTTATGGCCCGGCGGTGTCGAAGCGGTGCGCCCGTCGATCGCGCCGCGATCGACCGCAGGGGTCTGCCGGCCCATGCCCGTGCTGCGGACCGCCTCGGCGCGGTTGGAGCCGTCGAGAATCGGCGCGATCGCCGGCACCCCGCCGACGCTCAACAGCGTCGGCGGAGGGCGGGCAGGAAGGGCAGGAACAGGCGCCGAACCGGCAGCGAGAGCAACGCCTCGACGGCAAGGGCACGCGTCTCGGGCGTGCGACTGTCCAGCAGCAGCTCGAGCTGCCGCATGGTGCGTCCCGGATCGCATAGCCGCGTCTGGCGGAACACCGCCCGCAGGGCGCGCCGGTCGGCCAGATCCACCCGACGACGGATCACGGCCAGGTCCGCGGCATGGCAGCGGCGTGCCAGCAGCCGGTCACGCAGCCGGCTACGCCGGATCCAGGGCCGCAGCGCGCGGCGCGCGGCGCGCAGCACGGCCCGCGGCGGCCTCGGGGCGGCCTCCGTCGTCAGGCCGAGGGCGTTGAGCAGCGAGGGGGTGACCATCACGCCGGTGAGCGTGCCCACCGCCACGAACAGGCAGGCCGCGACCAGGGTCGTGGCCATCATCGACTGCTGCATGGGCGGGCCAGCCGTCTCCGCCCCGCCCAGCAGCAGGGCGGCACCGCCCGCGGCCATGCCGAACGGGTAGCAGATGCCGTCGGCGAGCGTGCGCAGCTTGGCCTGCAGACGGAGCGGTGCTGCCGCGAAATTGCTGGCATGGACCGGATCGAACAGCCCGTTCGACACCGACTCCGTGTGCGCATGGGCGAGCAGCGCCGGCGCGAGGCTGCCGGGCTCGCGCGCCATCCAGATCAGGCTCAGGAGCGACCCGGCGGGGAACAGGACGCTGCGCCAGGCCGGCGAGACCCACCGGGTCGCCGGACCGGCGAGCACGAGGATCGCCGCGAACTCGACGAGCTGCAGCGATGCGTACACGACAGCCAGAAGCTGGCTCAGCGCGTCAGGCTCCAGAGCCAGCGCCTGATAGCTCGCAAGGCACACGAACTCGGTCAGAACCCAGACGAAGGTGAGCATGAACGAGCCGGCGCCCAACGGCATCGCCAGCGGATGACTGAGCACCGGACCCCATCCGGTCGCCGCGGGCGGCCCCGGGCCCGGCTCCTCCTCGGCTCCGGTCGCAGCCTCGCCGAGTGCCCTTCTGCTCGCGTGCAGCCAGAGGCCGGTCAGGGCCGCCGTCGCGAGCGTGCCGATGATCAGCGCCGGGGGCGTTCCCAGGATCAGCAGCCGCTCCGCGCCGAGGCCGCCGCCGAGACCGCCCAGGGCGGTCGCGAGGCAGATCCACAAGGTGGCCCGGCGCAGCTCGGGGGCCGGCATCCAGGCGGCCGCGACCAGCCAGAGCAGGATCTCCGAGGCGATGTTGTAGAGGTGCGCCAGCACCAGCAGGACCGATGGCGCCCAGGCAAGGCCGAAATGCAGCGCCAGCGCCGCGACCGGCACCGCCGCTGCCGTCGTTCCCAGCAGAACCGCGAGCGCCGACGCAGGATCCGAGCGCTCGAGGCGGGACAGGACCGCGACGGCGGGGCCGGCCGCCAGCACCGCCAGCACGAGATAGACCCAGGCGAGCGCAGAGGCCGGGTGCTCGGCGAGAAAGGCGCCGCTGCCGAGGGCGAACAGGATCACCTTGAGCGCCGAGATCGCTGCGGCGAGGACCGTCGCCCCGACGGTCGCCGTCAGGCGTGGTCGGCCGAAGCGCCGCCGGCGCCGGCGGCCGCGCGCCATCAGGCGCAGCGCCGCCGCAGGGCCGCCGAGATGACCCCCAGCCGCCGGTAGCGCTCCCGAAGCGGCGCCGGCAGGCCGGCGAACGGGCCGATCACCCCCCGACAGCCCGGCGCCTCGCAGGCGCAGGCCATCGCCTCGTCGTCGAGCAGATGGCAGGAATAGTCGTAGGTGAGCTCCTCGCCGGCGGCAATGTCACGGATCGCCACGAAGCGCGCGCCGGCGGCGGTGATGCGCCAGCCGCCCGAGGGCTCGCAGCAATGATTGAACAGATCGTCGAAGCAGCCGCGCGGCGGCAGGAACAGGTCGTGGTCGAGCTGGAACAGATCGTGGCGCCGGTCCCAGCCCTGGGCCAGCGCCCGCGCCAGCGGCACGGCCCGCTGGCGCAAGGTGCCGTCCTCGTCCGCGACGATGACGCTTCCCGACCTGATCGGCCGGACGGTGAACACACCGAGTCCGCAACGGCGGGCATCGCCGACGAACAGATAGGGGCAGGCGGCGAGCATCGCGAGGTGACGGCGCGGAGCCGCTGCGGCGCCTGGCTCAAGCCACGCGGACATTGCTGAACCGCCACGGATCCGAATGATCGAGCCGCTCGGGGAACAGCCGACCGCGGCCGACGAGCGGGTTCCAGTCGCTCCAGACGCCGACGATGCGGCCGAGATAGGGGGCCGCGACCTCGAGCACGCGCGTGAAGTCGAGCTCCTCGGGCTCCAGGAGGCCCTCGGCCGGGCGGGCGATGGCCGCAGCCATGCCGCCCAGGATGCCTGCGGCCACCTGCAGCGAGGTCGCGTTGGCGTGCGGGACGATGCGCCGGGCCTCGTCGATCGAGAGCTGCGAGCCGTACCAGAAAGCACCGCGGGGATGGCCGGCGAGAAGCACGCCCAGCTCGTCCTGGCCGGCGACGATCTCCCGCGCGAGGACCCGCCGACGCGGCTGCGGCTCGAAGCCCCGCCCAACCAGCTCGTGGACCGACAGCACGGCATCGGGGCAGGGGTGGTAGGCGTAGTGGACCGTCGGGCGGTAGAGGATGCGGCCCGCCGAGCGCAGCGTCAGATGGTCGGCGATCGACAGCGATTCCATGTGGGTGATCAGGTAGCCGACGAACGGCCCGGCGTCGGGCGCCCAGCTGCGGACCCGCACTTCCATGCCTGGGCGCAGCAGATAGATGCCCGGCCCCTCGCCCGGCGCCCGGCGCCCGTCGGGCGGGAGCGGACCCTCGGCCGTGCCCCAGCCCAGCTCCGCCGGCTGCGCGCCCTCGCCCAGAAAACCGTCCACCGACCAGGTGGCGACGAACTCCCCGGCGGCCTTCGGCGTGCGGCTGACCTGGCTGTCATGCTCCGAGATCTGGACGGTGCGCACCCCCAAATCGCGGAACAGCCGGGCCCAGCCGTCCGCCGACAGGGGGGCCGCGGCGTCCCAGCCCAGCTCCCGCGCCAGCTCGAGCGCGGCCGCCTTGAGCAGCTGCGACACGAGCCCGGGATTGGCGCCCTGACAGATCACCGCGGTGGCGCTGCCGGGGCCGAGCTCCTCGCGCAACGTCAGGGCGCGGGCGCGGAACGCCTGGTTCGAGCGCTCCGCCGGCGACAGGCCGGGGTCCGTGTAACCGCCCGGCCAAGGCTCGATACCGGTGTCGAGATAGAGCGCTCCGCGCGCCGCCGCGAAGCGCACGAGATCGAGGCTCGACACCTCGACCGAGAGATTGAGCAGAAAATCGCCCGCCCGCAGCCGCGGCTCGAGCTCGCGGGCAAAGCTCTCGCGGGTGAGCCGGACGTGCTCGAAGCGGACCCCCAGTGCCGCCGCGACCTCCTTGCCCCGCCCGTCCGCCGCGAGCACCCCGACGCGCCCCGGATCGATCGCGAGCTCGCGCAGGAGCAGCGGCAGCACGGTCTGGCCGACACTGCCGCAACCGATCATGAGCACGCGGCCCGCGAGGGCTGGCCGCTGGGATCCGATGGGCACCGGAGCGCCTCCGTCCGGCCGCGCCAGAGCGGCCTGCAAGGGTTCCGGGCCATTCTAACTATTATTGTAAATAAATTGGAAGTTTATCGCCTAATCGGCAGTAGGCGGCCCGGCCACCTCGACCCGCTCGAGCCCCAGCCAGGCCGCCAGGCGAGCCAGCTCGGCATGCAGGGCCTCGAGCACCGGTCCCGACCCCGACGCGCTGGCCGGCTCCAGATGGATCGCGAGCACGCGCAGCCGACCGGCCGCCCGGTCACTGCGCAGGTCGATCCGGGCCACCAGCCGGTCGCCGAGCAGGAACGGCATGACGTAGTAGCCGTGCACCCGCCGGTGGGCGGGCGTGTAGAATTCCAGGCGATAGCGGAAGCCGAAGATGCGCTCCGCGCGGTCGCGTTCCCAGATCAGCGAGTCGAACGGCGAGAGCAGCGCCGCCCCTTCGGCACGCCGCGGCAGCGTGGCGGCCGAATCCAGCCAGGCCGGGCGATTCCAGCCCTCGACCTCGACCGGCAGCAGCCGGCCGGACTCCTCCAGTTCCGCGATTCGGGCGCTCGCCTCCTCCGGCTCGAGGCGGAAATAAGCGCGTAGATCGACCGCGGTCGCGATGCCGAGGGCACGGGCGGCCATGGCGACGAGCTCGCGCTGGGCATCGGCAGGGTCAGGCGTCGGCGTCTCGACCGCCTGTCCGGGCAGCACGCGCTCGGTCAAATCGTAGACACGTTCGAACCCGCGCCGGGTCGCTGTGGTGACCTGTCCCGCCCAGAACAGCCATTCCAGGGCGAGCTTGCCATCGCTCCAGCCCCACCAGCCGCCCTGCCCGCGCCCGCCCTTCTCCAGAGCGCCAGCCGCCAGCGGACCGCTGCGCGCGACCTCGGCGAGGACCTCGTCCACGAAGGCGCGCCGCTCGAGGCCGAATCGTGCGAGCCCCGCATAGATGCCGCGGCCCTCGCGCGCCCGCGCCATGCGCCAGCGCAGGAGAGGCTGCACCGACACCGGCAGGAGGGACGCCTCGTGGCCCCAGTACTCGAACAGCCGTCGGCGCCGGCCGTCATACGCAAGACCGTCCAGGAGGCTGCGCGGATAGCCGCCGAGGCGCGAGAACAATGGCAGGTAGTGCGAGCGGACGACGGCGGAGACGGAATCGATCTGCAGCGCGCCGAGCCGCTCGACCTGGCGGAGCATGGCGGCCCGACCCGGCTCCGCGCTCGGGCGGGGACGGTGCAGCCCCTGGGCGGCGAGGGCGATCCGTCGAGCGGCCGCAGCCGAGAGCTTCTCCGGGCGCTTCATCCGTCCTGCGTCCGCAAAGGCCGGCTCGGGTCCGGCAAGAACAAGCGAAGGCCCGCCCGCGGTCGCGGACGGGCCTCCTCGTCGACCACGTCACCGGATCACGTCGCTCAGTTCGACAGACCCAGAGACCGGAGCAGGGACTTCCACCAGCCTGTGCTCTGAGGAGCCGGGGGTTGCGCCGGGGCTGCCGCGGCGGGCCGGGCCGGTGCCGCCTGAGGCGGCTTGGGCGGGGCGGATGCCTTGGCAGGTTCCGGCTTTGGTGGAGCCGCTGATTCCCTTCAATCAGCCTGGAAGGGATGGTGCGACGCGTCCTTCTTCTCGACCATCGTCTTGGCGCTCGGCTCGCCGCGGACGGCGCGCTCGATCGACAGCTTGGTGGCCTCGTAATTGTACTGCTGAATCTTGGCGTCGTCCGAGGCCTCCCAGTGGATGAACACACCCACCGAGATGAACAGGTCCTCGGCCTCGCTCTCGGGGATGGTCCCCTCGGCGACGCAGTTGGCGACCGCCATGGCCACGGCACGCTGGGCGGGGCCGAACATCTGCACGGCCTGCTTGGCGTCCTTGATCGTCACCTTGTTGAACATGACGGTCGCCGGCTTGACCATCAGGTTCGGCTCGAGCACCGCGAGCAGGCCGTTGACGCCTTCCTTCTGATTGGTCAGCGTCGTGGCGAACGCCGTCTCAGCGGGCGAACCCCGCGGACCGATGATCAGGTCGATATGCGCCACCTCGTTGCCGTCGCCCACCAGGGCCTCGCCAACGAGCATGCGGTCAATCTTAGGCATCGTGCCTCCCAGGTGCGGGTAATCACACGGCCGTTGTGCTGACACGGAGATCGGGCGAGCGCAAGCGTGAACCGCGCCGGGCCGAGTCCAACCTGGGCGACAACCGATTGTGAAGATTTACTTATTCGATCAAATCATGAGCTCAGGGCGGCGCAGAACAGCGAGGCGACGGTCAGGTCCGCGCTGGTGCCGGGATTGATGCCCCGCGCCTTGAGCGACCGGTCGAACTCGCGCAGCACCACGGCGTGAGCGGCCGGATCGGCGGCAGTCAGGAGCAGTTCCGCCTGGGTCCGGGCCTCGCGCCGCACCGCCGCCGCGACGCCCGAGCCGAGCTTGCGGGCGACATGCGAGTCCGGAAAGGCGGCGAGCAGGGTCAGATAGACCCCGGCCACGGCCCATTCCTCCGCCCATCCCGAAGCGCGACAGGTGAGCAGCCGCGGCACCCCCACCTCGAACACGTCCGCGAAGCCGGAAGCGTACTGGCGTGCGATCCGATCGCGCCCGGCGGCGGCGCGCATGGCCTCGAGCAAGCTCACCTCGGGCTCGTCCGCCACGTCGTGCCGGTCGCTGCGGCCGAGCCCCGCGGGCGAGGCGATCCGGATCGCCCGATAGGCCAGCGCCGCATCGGTTCGGGTCAGGCCGGCGAGCACCCCATCCAGATTGGGCCGCAGAGGACCCTCCCTCTCGGCCGCCGCGGCCAGGGGCGCGCACAGCAGCACGATCCCGAGATTGGTGTTCTGCCCGACCGCGGCGCGGGTGGCCAAAACGGCCGCCAGGATCCGCTCGCCGACGGACGCGTCGGGGGCGGCCAGCGCCGGCGCCGCGACATCGGCGCTGGCCAGGAAGTCGCCGACCGTCATGCCGTGGCCCTCGCTGTGCACATGCACGTTGCCCGGCTTCAACGCCTCCAGCTCCGCCCGGCAGGCGTCGCGGAATCGATCCGCGATCGCGGAGGAGTCGAGGCCGCTCACGCCGCCACCGAGCGGCCAGGGCTGGCCCGCGCGAGCACGTCCTGGGCGAGGTGGAAGGCGACGTCGATCTCGGTGACGCTCTGCAGGCCCTGCCAGGCGGGCATGCTGTTGACCTCGAGGATAGAGTAGCCACCCGCGGCCACGGGAATCAGGTCGACCCCGGCATGAGCCGCGCCCACGGCCGCCGCTGCCGCGACCGCGAGCTCGGCGAGCATTCCCCCCGCGTCCGCCGCCTCGGCACGCCCGCCCTGACCGATGTTAGTGACCCAGCCCAGGCCGTGCCGGCTCATCGCGGCGATCGCACGGCCCCCCACCACGAACACACGGAAGTCGCGCCAACCTCCCTCCCCCGGGCCGACGAAGCGCTGGAGATAGTAGACGCCGCCGACCTCCTCCGGTGGCGGCAGGTCCGTATCGCCGTCGAGCAGTCGCAGACCTCGCCCCTGGGCACCGAACAGTGGCTTGAGCACGGTGCGGTGCCCTTCGGCCGCCTCGCGTCGGCACAGCGCCCGGGCCTCGTCCGCCGATTGGGTCGCCCAGGTCGGCGGCGTCGGCAGTCCGGCCCGATGGAGCAGGAAGCTGGTCATCGACTTGTCGACGCAGCGCTCGATCGCCCGGACAGGATTCACCACGGCGACACCCAGGCTCGCCAGGGCATGCAGGATGCCGAGCCGCAGCGTGACCTCCTCGAAGCTGCCCGCCGGGATCGAGCGGACCAGCACGGCATCGGGCAGCGCATCGATACCTGCGATCCCATTCCCCGCGCCCGCCGTTAGCCCGAGCGCACGGAAATCAAGCCGCACGACCCCCGCACCCAGGGTCGCCAGCGCCTCGCGCAGCCTCGCGCCGTGCCAGCCTTCGGGCCGGCCGCCGAGGATCAGGATTTCAGGCGGCGCCGTCACCGAACGACTGCGCGAGCAGCTCCGGCGCCAACGCGCCGGCCATGAAGGTTCGGCCCGACTCGAGCGCGGTCACCATGACGCGCGCCGGGCTGAAGAGCATGGCGTCGATCTGGTAGAAGTCGAAGCCGGCATCCTTGAAGATGCGCGCGAACGGCTTGCCGAAGTCGCGCGAGGCCGAGCTGGGCAGCTTCGCGGCGAGATCGGCGGCCTCGACCTCCGGCCCGGCGACGAAGAGCTGGACCTCCCCGCCGAACAGGATCGCGTCGTTGGTGCGCCCCATGGCGGTCAGGAAGTCCGGCGAGGGTGGCGGCAGTGGCGCCGAGCCCAAGCCGTCGCGCACGCGCGCCAGGGGAAACCCCAGCGCATGCACCTTGTGCAGGGCCACCTCGAGCACGCGGGCAGTGATCTGCACGGCGCCGGCGAGACTCGTCGTCGGCGTCAGAACGAAGGTCAATGCAGAGGGCGGCAGGCCGCAATCGGCCGCCACCTGCGCGGTGAGCTCGTCCGGCGGCGGCCGGTCGGTCTCCAGGACGAAGAAGCCGCCGGACGTCTCGGCGTCCGTATAGCCGAACTCCTTGAACAGCTCCTCCTTGGCGGCGCGCGCTCGCCCCGGGCCAGAGGCCATCGCAAAGTAGGCGCCGTCACCCTCGCCGTGGCTCAGGCTCCAACCCGCATACTGGCTGGCGAGACACGCGACGACCGGGTCACTGGAGGACACGGAGACCTGGAACGGCCAATCCGCAAACGGGGAGCCGCGGCCGACCGCCAGCCGACCGAGCCCGCCCATGCAGATCTCGGCGATCCGCCGCCCGGCCTCGATCCCGCCCGGCGCCTGGATTCCGCCATCGACCAGAGTCGCGCCGGATTCGCTATGCGAGACGCCGAGGCGCAGCATCCGCGCATCGCGGCACAGCTGCGTCACCAAGGGCTCCGCCAGTCGGCCGACGCTCGGCCAAGCGGAGGCGTTCACGGGCTCGTCGGGACTGCTCATGCCGGTTCCAGACAGAGGGCTTGCAGGCTGGCGCTCTCCTGGTCCGCGCAAGCGGACAGGACCCATTCGGTGCGGGCGCGAAGACGCTGCTCGACCGAGTGTCGATCGGCATCCTCCGCGAGCACGGTGCACACCGGTCCGCCGGCGGGGATGCGCGTGCCCGGAGGCGAGCGGTCCGCCGTCCAGTCCGGCCAGGAAAACCGCTCCGGAACCACGACCTTGCGACGGGCGTGGACGATCAGCGATCCGGCGGCGATCCGTGTCTCGGGCGGCGCGGGCAGCTCGCCGCCGCGACAGGCGGCGACGTGCGCCGCGAACAGATCGAGCGTCAAGGCGCGCCGGTAAGCGTCGAGTGAGGCGCCGGGCCGAGGATTGAGTTCGAGGACCGCAATCTCGTCGCCGTTCACCAAGAGATCAACGCTGACCAGCCCTCGCACGGCGTAGCGTCCGGCCAGAGCAGACGCCGCCTCGATCGCCCTTTGGCAGACGGCATCGGCAACCGCGGCCGGCGCAAGTGTCCCACCGAACCGGAACGGTCGGCTGGCAGCCGGGGCCAGAAGCTGCCGCCCGAGCGCCAGCGTACGGGCGGCACGGC
>JBGAKU010000145.1:0-14004 GCA_044224255.1 Geminicoccaceae bacterium | reverse complement strand
GCCCCTGTGTGCCACGCCACCATCGCCGACACGCGGCGCCGGCAAGCCTTCCTGCGCCAGTGCGCGCTGTTGCCGGCGCAGGCGCGGCGGTGGTTGGTGCTCGAGCTGCTCGATCCGCGGCCGGGCGACATGACCGAGCTCGTCGCCCGCCTGCGCCCTTTCTGCCTCGCGGTGGTCGCCCGCGTGGCCTCACCGGGGTGCGCTCTCGATCCACTCTCCGCCACCGGCATCCGTGGCGTGAGCTTGGCCGCGGATGCCCAGGACGGCGCTGCTCTGGCCGGGCTCGCCACGCTGGCCGGCCGTGCCCGCATCGCCGGGCTGCGCAGCCTGTTGGTCGAGGTTGCCCTGCCGAGCCAGTGCCGCGCCGCCTTCGCCGCCGGCATCGACCATGTCAGCGGCGACGCGCTGCTGCCGGCCCTGCCGCGGCCGGGTCGCGCGGTGATGCTCGCCCGCGGCCCCTAGTTCCGTTGCACGTCGCGTGCGGGCGGCTCAGCCCTCGGTGATCACGCGGGCGAACAGTTCGGCGTCGACATTGCCGCCGGAGACGACCACGCCCACGGTGCGGCCGCGCACCGGCAGCTTGCCCGACAGGGCGGCCGCCAGCGCCACCGCGCCGCCCGGCTCGACCACCAGCCGCAGATGGCGGAAGGCGAGGCGCATGGCCGTCGCGACCTCGGCGTCGCTGACCGTCAGTCCCTCCCGCAGCAGGCGCGAGTTGACGGCGAAGGTGATCTCGCCCGGCATTGGTGACAGCAGGGCGTCGCAGAACGAGCGCGCCGCCGGCGGATTGCCCAGGCGGCGGCCGGCGGCGAGCGAGCGCGCCGTGTCGTCGAACGCCTCGGGCTCGACGGAATGCACCGCCACGCCGGGCACCAGCCGGGTCAGCGCCAGGGCGCAGCCGGCGATCAGGCCGCCCCCGCCGCAGCACACCGTGACCGCGTCGAGCGCGGCGCCGCGTGCTTCCGCCTGCTCGGCGAGCTCGAGCCCGACCGTGCCCTGGCCGGCGATCACCAGAGGCTCGTCGAACGGCCGGATCACCGTCGCACCCGTCCGCGCCGCGACCTCGCGCCCGATCGCTTCCCGATCCTCGGCGGCGCGGTCGTAGGTGACCACCTCGGCACCGAGCGCCCGCGTGCCCTCGAGCTTGGTGCGCGGCGCGTCGCCCGGCATGACGATGCTGGCCGGGATGCCGAGCAGGCGGGCAGCCAGGGCCACGCCCTGGGCGTGGTTGCCGGACGAGAAGGCGACCACCGCCGGCGGCCGCAGGGTGGCCCGGTCGTAGGTCACCACCTCCGCACCGAAGGCGCGGGTGCCCTCGAGCTTGGTGCGCGGCGCGTCGGCCGGCATCACGATGGTGGCGGTGACGCCGAGCAGCCGTGCGGCGAGCGCCACGCCCTGGGCATGGTTGCCCGAGGAGAAGGCGACCACCGCGGGTGGCCGTAGCGCGAGGATGGTGTTGTAGGCGCCGCGGAACTTGAACGAGCCTGTGCGCTGCAGGCATTCGGCCTTGATCAGCAGCCGGCCGCCGGTGAGCTCGTTCAGGGCGTCGCTCTCGAGCAGCGGCGTCGTCGCGGCGATGCCGCGCAACCGCTCCCCTGCGGCGGCCACGTCGGCGAAACGGACCGGGAGGTCCACGCTCACCGGAGGCGGCCCGTCGCCGGGCGTCGGTCGACCCTCGCTGCCCATGTGCATCCGGCGGCTCCCCCTGGCTTGTGGGGCCATACGGTACGGCGCCCGCAACCTGTCAGATAGCGCGCCGCCGGGGCCCTGTCGCTAGGAGGCGGGCTTGGCCCGCGGCAGGACGGGGGTCTCGCGGGCGGCGGCCCGTGCCGGCGGCAGGGCCGGCCTGCCCAGGGCGAGCCGGTACATGCCGCGGCCCTCGAGCACGCGCTGCACGTAATTGCGCGTCTCCGAGAAGGGGATCAGCTCGATCCAGTCGATCAGGCGATGGGGATCGGTGCCGCGCGGGTCGCCGTTGAGCGCCAGCCACTCGGTCACGCGCCGCGGGCCGGCATTGTAGGCGGCGAGCGCCAGCGCCGGCTCGTTGTCGAAGCGCGCCAACTGCCGGCCGAGATAGAAAGCACCCAGGCGGACGTTGAAGTCGGGGTCGCGGGTGAGGCGCCGCAAGGCGAAGTCCTCGCCCAGCTCGCGCGACATGGCCTGGGCGGTGCCGGGCATCAGCTGCATCAGCCCGAGGGCGCCGGCCGTGCTGCGCGCCGCCGGGTCGAACAGGCTCTCCTGGCGCGCCACGGCGAGCACCAGGGCCGGCTCGGCCATGCCGTCATGGTCACGGCCGAAGGCGCGGACCAGCGGCAGCGGGTACGACTCGCGCATCAGGTAGGCGCCGTTGCCCGCGGCACCGCGGGTGGCGGCCAGCACGAGGTCGGCGCGGCCGCAGCTCTCCGCCAGCGCCACGACCGCGGCGAGCTGGTCGGCGTCGCCCGCGGCCTCGTAGCCGAGGTGGCGGAAGAAGGGCTGGGCGTAGCGCGGCTGGCCCTGGCGGCACAACAGGAGCCCGAGCTGGGCCGGAACCCGCCGCCCGAGCGCTGCCCGTGCCGCCTCGGTGGGGGTCCGCGCGGCCGGCACGCGCCGGCCCGGGTCGTGCCCGAGCTCGTTGGCCGCGAGCTGACCGTAGAAGCTGCTGGGATAGCCTGCGGCGCGGTCGTACCAGCTGTTCGCCGCCGCCACGTCGCCACCGGCCGTGGCCGCCCGCCCCGCCCAATATCCGGCCCGGCCGCGGCTGATCGGCGTCGACACGGCGACCCACAATGGCTCGAAATGGCGCCGCGCCGCCTTGGGCTGGCCGGTGAACTGCAGCGCCAGCCAGCCTGCCAGCCATTCGGCCTCGGCATAAGGTGCCCCGGCGGTCTGCCGGCTGGCGCTGGCGAGCCGGTAGGCGAGCTTGAACTCGCGCTCACCGAGTGCTGCGCGGATCGCCCGCTCCTGCTCGGGCCACCAGAGCTCGGGCCGGCGCAGCTCGTCCGGCGGGCTCAGGAGAATCTCCTGCACCCCGTTCTCGTTGCCACGCTGCTCGCGCCAGCGCAGCCGGTCGAACATCACGCCCGCGTCGCGCCTTGCGGCCGCGGGCAGGGCGGCCAGTGCCGCCTCGACGCCGGGATCGGACAGTTGCAGCTTCAGGCGCGCGGTCGCCGGCGCTCGCTCGGCCGGGCGCACCCGCGCCAGCATCCGCCGGGCCTGATCGGTCCGCTCGTCCCATAGCAGCCGGTCGAGGCGCGCCGCATGGGCCTCGGGCGTCAGCGCCGTGGCGAACCGCTCGAGGAACAGACGCTCCTCGTCCGGACTGAAATCGTCCTCGATCCAGGTCTTGCGCAGGACCATGGCGGCCTCGCCGGCTCGTTCGGCCGCGAGCAGCGCCTCGGCGTAGAGGATGCGCCCCTGCCGCGTGCGCGGCGGGCGGCGGGCGAAGAAGGCCAGCCGATCCGCGACCGGCACGCCCGAATGCATCGCCTCCTCGGCCCGGACCTGCAGGCCGCCCAGGTTCGGCCAGTCGGTCCCCGCGGCGAGAAAAGCGGCGTAGGCCTCGAAGGAGGGGGGATCACTCGCCTCGAGCAGCAGGCGCCAGCGCACATAGGCCTGGAGCCCCGGCTGGCCGATCTCGCGGGCGAGCCGGGCGGCCCAGGCCCAGTCCCCGTCGTCGGCAGCCTCGAGCAGGCGGTCGAGTCGCGAGCGATCCTCGTCCGCGCGGCTTGACCCGCAGACCACCAGGGCGCATGTCAAGAGGACCGCGCCCGCCGCCACAGCCGGTACCGCGGTCAGGCGGCGCAGGCCGTCAAACACGTCATCCCACACGCAGGACTCCTGCCGTCGGGCCGCCGCTTGTCGCGCATGGCGGTGCCCGTTATGACGGTACTTTACTAATTCCCCGCAAAGATTCGGAAGGCCGAACGCGATGTTCCACGGCTCGATTGTCGCGCTGGTGACCCCGTTTCGCAACGGTAGGTTGGATGAGAAGGCGTTCCAGGATCTGGTGGTGTGGCATCTCGGCGAGGGGACCGAAGGCTTCGTCCCGGTCGGCACCACCGGCGAGAGTCCGACGCTGAGCCATCCCGAGCACGAGCGCGTGGTCGAGCTGTGCGTCGAGGCGGTGGCCGGGCGCGCGCCGGTGATCGCGGGGGCCGGGTCCAACGCGACCGAGGAGGCGATCAGCCTCACCCGCCACGCCAAGAAGGCGGGCGCCTCGGCGGCACTGGTCGTCACGCCCTACTACAACAAGCCGACCCAGGAGGGCCTGTACGAGCACTACCGGGCGATCCACGACGCGGTCGACCTGCCGATCGTGATCTACAACATCCCCGGGCGCTCGGTGGTCGACATGACGCCCGAGACCATGGCCCGCCTCGCCAAGCTGCCCAACATCGTCGGGGTGAAGGATTCCTCGGCCGACATCGTCCGGCCGCTGCTCACCCATGCCGGCTGCGGCGGCGAGTTCTGCCAGCTCTCGGGCGAGGACGCGAACGTGGTGGCGTTCCTGGCCCATGGCGGCCACGGCTGCATCTCGGTCACCGCGAACGTGGCGCCGCGCCTGTGCGCCGAGCTGCACCGCGCCTGGCGCGCCGGTCGTCCCGACGAGGCGCTGGCGATCCACCGCCGGCTGCTGCCGCTCCACCGGGCGCTGTTCTGCGAGGCGAGCCCCGCGCCGGCCAAATATGCGTTGAGCCGGCTGGGGCGGTGCTCGACCGAGCTGCGCCTGCCCCTGGTCGAGTGCTCCGAGCGCGGCCGGGCCGAGGTCGATGCCGCCCTGGCCGCGGTCGGCCTGCTGGGCTGAGCCGCCATGGCCCGTGCCGAAGGCCAGCGCAAGCTCGTGGCGCAGAACCGCCGCGCGTTCCACGACTATTTCGTCGAGGAGCGCTTCGAGGCGGGGCTCGTCTTGAGCGGCACCGAGGTCAAGTCGCTGCGCGAGGGGCGTGCGACCATCAGCGAGGCGCATG
Organism: Geminicoccaceae bacterium; assembly: GCA_044224255.1. Classification (GTDB taxonomy): domain Bacteria; phylum Pseudomonadota; class Alphaproteobacteria; order Geminicoccales; family Geminicoccaceae; genus Benzoatithermus. The sequence continues at coordinate 9,055 of JBGAKU010000145.1, read as the reverse complement.
CGGGCGAGATGGGCGGCGAGCTGTGGCTGTTCAACGCCTATATCCCGGAGTTCCACGGCGGCAACCGGTTCAACCACGAGACGCGCCGGCCGCGGAAGCTGCTGTTGCGCCGCCGCGAGGTGAGCCGCCTGTTCGGCGCGGTGCGGCGCGAGGGCATGACGCTCGTGCCGCTGTCGCTGTTCTTCACGCCGCGCGGCTGGGCCAAGGTCGAGCTCGGCCTCGCCAAGGGCAAGAAGCTCCACGACAAGCGCGCCTCGATCAAGGAGCGCGACTGGCAGCGCGAGAAGCTGCGCCTGCTGCGCCCGGGCAAGTCGGGCAAGGGCGGCGAATAGGGCTTACCGGATGTTAACCGCCGTAGGCTAGACCGGCGCCCGGGCGGGTCGCTCGGGGCCGCGGATGCTCGCGATCGTCGGTATTGTCCTGGTCATCGGCATGGTGTTCGGCGGCTACGTCCTGGCCGGCGGCAAGTTCGGCATCATCCTCAAGGCCATGCCGTTCGAGCTGATGATGATCGGCGGTGCCGCCGCCGGCACCTTCCTGATCGCGAACAAGGGCGACGTGGTGAAGGGCGCCCTGCTCGACACCAAGCGGGTCGTCGCCGGGCCGCACTGGCGCAAGGACGACTATCGCGACCTGCTTTGCCTGATGTACCTCCTGGTCAAGCTGCTCAAGACCAAGGGCATCCTGGCGCTCGAGCCCCATATCGACAATCCGCACGAGAGCGCCCTGTTCGGGCGGTTCCCGAAGATCCAGAAGGATCATTTCGCGCTCGAGTTCATCACCGACACGCTGCGCATGCTGACGATGAGCATGGACGACCCCTACCAGGTCGAGGATTGCATGCAGCGGCAGCTGCGCAAGCACCATGCCGAGCTGCATGCCCGCTCCAGTGCCCTGCAGAGCATCGCCGACGCGGCACCGGCACTCGGCATCGTCGCCGCCGTGCTCGGCGTGGTGAAGACCATGGGCTCGATCAACCAACCGGTGGAGATCCTCGGCGGGATGATCGGTGGAGCTTTGGTCGGGACCTTCCTCGGCGTCTACCTCGCCTACGGCTTCATCGGCCCGATTGCCGCCAAGATGAACCAGACCTACGAGGAGGACGCGCAGTTCTACGCCATCATCCGCGACTGTCTGGTCGCCTATCTCCAGGGTCACCCGGCACCGGTGGTCGTCGAGCTCGCCCGCGGCAACGTGCCGACCACGCTGCAGCCCAGCTTCCATGCCATGGATGAGGTCCTGGAGCAGCTGCCGACCGATCCCCTGGCCACCGCCGCGTGAGCCGTGAGCCGCGCCCGATCCTGATCCGCCGGCCCGTCGTCGCCGGCGGCCACGGGCATCACGGCGGCGCCTGGAAGGTCGCCTACGCCGACTTCGTCACCGCGATGATGGCCTTCTTCCTGCTTCTCTGGCTGATCAGCAGCGCCAGCGACGAGACCAAGAAGGGGCTTGCCGACTTCTTCAGCAACGCCACGGTCAATATCGGGCCGCCCGGCGGCGTCGGCGGGGTGCTCGACGGCATGACCGTGATGCCCAGCGGGCCGCCGCCCCTGCCGACCTCGCCGTTCGACCGGCCACCCGAGCTGCCGAGCCGGGCCGAGGAGGAGCAGGCGCTCGAGCCGGGGATTCCCGCGGGCAGCGCGCCGCAGGGCGAGGCCGCGGCCGATCTCGCCGGACCCTTCGAGGATGCGGACCGCGCCGGATTCAGCGAGGCCAGGGCCTCGATCCTCGCCGCCCTGCAGCTCGACCCGGCGCTGCGCGGCCTGAAGGACCGCCTGCGCTTCGAGGAGACGCCGGAGGGGCTGCGCGTCGAGATCCTGGACGGCGAGCGGGTGCCCATGTTCCCGGTCGGCAGCGATGCGATGTTCCCACACACCCGCCGGCTGCTCGAGGTGGTCGCCCGGGCGGTGGCCGACCTCCCGAACCGGGTCTCGATCCGGGGCCACACCGATTCGCTGCCGTTCGCGGCGGGTGCCGCCAGCGACAATTGGCGCCTGTCGGCGGATCGCGCCAACGCCACCCGCCTCGCCCTGGTCCGCGCCGGCCTCGCACCCTCGCGCGTGGCGGAGGTGGTGGGCAAGGCGGACGCCGAGCCCCTGGTCGCAGCGGATTCCGCGGACCCGAGCAACCGCCGGATCTCGGTGGTGCTCCTGCGCGAGGCCGGCCCGCGCGATCGCGATTGACGCGATGGTGCCCCGCGCCTACCGGTCCCGGCTCCTGCCGACGGTTCGGGATCACGGGATGGACGCGCCGGAACCATGGCCCGGGCGGGAGCGGCCCGCAGCCATGCCGCCGCTCCAGCTCGAGACGGCAACCGTGGCCGGGATGCACCTGCGGCTAGGTCATCTGCGGCCCGACGGGCCGGTGCAAGGCACGGTCGTGGTCCTGCCCGGGCGGGCGGAGTTCATCGAGAAATACGCCGAGATCCTGGCCGAGCTTCTCTCCTGGGGCTTCGCCGTGGCGATTCTCGACTGGCGGGGACAGGGCGGGTCCGACCGGTTCCTGCCGCAGCGCGACCGCGGCCACGTCCCCGCCGTCTCGGACTATCTCGCCGATCTGGAGGTCTTCCTGGAGCGGCTGGACGGTCTGCCGCTGCCGGGTCCGTTCCTGATGCTGGCCCATTCCATGGGCGGCCATATCGGGCTGCGCTACCTGCACGGGCATCCTGACCGGTTCGTCGCCGCCGCGATGAGCGCGCCGATGCTCGGCATCCATCTCGGGCCCACGCCCGTGCCGGTCGCCCGGGCGCTCTGCTCGGCCGCGATCCGTGCCGGCGCCGGCTGGCGCTACGCGCCCGGGCAGCGAGACGTCGACCTTGCCCGCTACGTCTTCGCCCGCAACCGCCTCACCTCCTCGCCCGAGCGCTACGAGGAGCTGCGCCGGCACGTCGCGACGACGCCCGAGCTCGCCCTGGGCGGCGTCACCTATGGCTGGCTGGGCGCGGCGCTGGATTCGATCGCGCTCCTGCAGCGGCCGGGCTTCCTGGAATCGATCACGACGCCGATCCTGATCCTGCAAGCCGGCCGCGAGCGGATCGTCAGCAACCGGGCGGAGGCGGCGGCCGCCCGCCGCCTGCCCGCGGCGCGTCTGGCGGTGTTCCCCGAGGCCCGTCACGAGCTGCTGCAGGAGCGCGACGAGATCCGCATCCCGGTGCTGGCGTCGATCCGCACCTTCTTCGACGAGGTCAGGCCGGCGGGCTGACCGGGGCGGCCATGGCTTCGGCGAGGCGCGCGACGATGTCGTCGAACATCGCCTCGGTCAGGCGGCCCGTGTTCACGTTGTAGCGCGAGGTGTGGAAGCTCGAGGCCAATATCTGGCCCGTCGGCAGAAGATGCCAGCCACCGTGCGCGAAGGGCACGGTCCGCAGCGGAACCTTCAGCGCCCGCAGGATGGTCTCGTGCGCGATCCTGCCCAGCGCCAGCAGGAAGCGCGGCGCGGCCTCGCCGGTCAGCTCAGGGATCAGGAAGCCACGGCAGGCGGCCGTCTCGGCGGGTGTCGGCTTGTTCTCCGGCGGCACGCAGCGCACCGCGTTGCAGATGCGGCAGTCGACGAGCTCGAACCCGTCGGCCGGATCGGCCCGATAGGTGCCGCGGGCGAAGCCGTGGCGCTGCAGCGCGGGGTAGAGCACGGCCCCGGCAAAGTCGCCCGTGAACGGGCGGCCGGTCCGATTGGCACCGCGCAGCCCCGGTGCCAGGCCGACCACGACGAGCCGCGCCCGCGCCGGCCCGAACGAGGGGACCGGGGCGTTGAACCAGCCGGGCTCGGCGTGCCGATGTTGGTTGCGGAAATCCTGGAGGCGGGGGCAGAGCCCGCAGTCGCGGGCCGGGGCGGGCCGGACGGGGTCAGTCCTGGTCGTCGTCGTACTCGCCCTCGTCGTCATCGTTGGGCGGGCCGCCACGGCCGCGGCCGCTGTCCTCGTAGCGGGCCTGATACTCGCGCGCGACCCGGCCCTGCAGCTCGGCGAGATCGAGGAAGTAGTCGGCCTGACGGCGCAACTCGTCCGCGACCATCGGTGGTTGCGTGCGGATCGTGCTGACCACAGTCACCCGAACGCCGCGCCGCTGCACCGCCTCGACGAGCCGCCGGAAGTCGCCGTCGCCCGAGATCAGCACGACATGGTCGACATGGCCGCTCATCTCCATGACGTCGACGGTGATCTCGACGTCCATGTTCCCCTTGTATTTGCGCCGACCCGTTGCCTGGGTGAACTCCTTCAACGGCTTGGTCACCATGGTGTAGCCGTTGTAGTCGAGCCAGTCCACTAGTGGCCGGATCGGCGAATACTCCTGCTCGTCCAGCAGGGCCGTGTAGTAGTAGGCACGCACGAAGCGGCAATCGGACGCCAGCGTCTGCAGCAGACGTTTATAGTCGATATCGAACCCGAGCGCCTTCGCGGCCTGGTAGAGGTTGGCGCCATCGATGAACACGGCCACGCGGTCGCCCGGGTGAAAAAGCCGCTCTGGGGCAGCTTGGCCCATGCGTCGAACTCCAGCAAACTAATCCAAATGGACTAGGCCAGGGTAGGACTCCCGACGGCCGCGCGCAAGGACAGAGCCGGAAAGAACGGGTGCTTAGCCTTGCGAGGACGGCCCCCGGCCGCCATCTGCGTCAAGGCAGGGCGACGTGCGCGCACGGCAGTGGAGCCCGTTTGCCTGCGCTTGCGACATCGGATAAACGACGAGCAAGCCCGTAGGTTTCACGTTTCCGGAGATCCGCCGTCCATGGCCCGCATCACCGTCGAAGACTGCGTCCTGCGCGTTCCCAGCCGCTTCGAGCTGGTGATGCTGGCGGCACAGCGCGCGCGCGACATCTCTGCCGGCGCACAGCTATCCTTGGATCGCGACAACGACAAGAATCCTGTCGTGGCGTTGCGCGAGATCGCGGACAGCACGGTCGACCTCGATCATCTGCGCTACGAGCTCATCCACGGCCTGCGCCGTCACGTCGATCTGGAGCCGGAGACGCCGATGGATCTGGCCGAGGAGCTCGAGGCCCTGATCCCGCCGCAGGAGGCGGGCATCGTGGCGCCGATGCCGGAGGGCGTGAGCTACAGCGAGTTCAACGTCGCCGACGAGGACTGATTTCGGCGGTCCTGCGAGACCGCCTCTGCGGGAGCTGGGAATGGGGGATACGGCGGAGCTGCTGCTGGAGGCCAAGGCGCCGGCCTCCGTCGCGACTCCGGCCGCCGCCCAGCGACCACGCCGCCCGGTCATCCGTCAGTACGAGCTGGTGGAGCGCGTCCGCTCCTACGACGCGGACGCGGACGAGGACCTGCTGAACCGCGCCTACGTGTTCGCCATGAAGGCGCACGGCGCGCAGCTGCGGGCCTCGGGCGATCCCTATTTCCATCACCCGGTCGAGGTCGCCGGCATCCTCACGGGCTTCAAGCTCGACAGCGCTTCGATCGCGACGGCGCTCCTGCACGACACGGTCGAGGACACCGGCGCCACCCTCGAGGAGATCGAGCGCCTGTTCGGGCGCACCATCGCCCGGCTGGTCGACGGCGTGACCAAGCTGAACCGGCTGGAGCTGCAGTCCGCCCAGACGGCGCAGGCCGAGAACTTCCGCAAGCTCCTGCTGGCGATGTCGGAGGACATCCGGGTGCTGCTGGTCAAGCTCGCCGACCGGCTGCACAACATGCGCACGCTGCACTTCATCAAGAGTCCCGACAAGCGGCGGCGGATCGCGGCGGAGACGATGGAGATCTATGCGCCGCTCGCCGAGCGGATCGGCATGGAGGGGCTGAAGGCCGAGCTCGAGGACCTGGCCTTCGCCGAGCTTCGCCCGGACGCCCGCGAGAGCGTCCTGCACCGGCTGCGGCATCTGCGTCAGGGCGACGTCGATCTCGTCTCCCGGATCGAGGCCGAGTTGACCGAGGTGTTGTGGAAGGCCGGCATCGAGGCCGAGATCGCGGGCCGGGAGAAGACCCCCTACTCCATCTGGTGCAAGATGGAGCGCAAGAACGTCAGCTTCGAGCAGCTGTCGGACATCATGGCGTTCCGTGTCCATGTCGACAGCGTCGCGGACTGCTATGCGGCGCTCGGCGTCATCCACGGCGCCTATCAGATGCTGCCGGGCCGGTTCAAGGACTTCATCAGCACGCCCAAGCCCAACGGCTACCGCTCGCTGCATACCACCATCATCGGCCCCGAGCGCCGCAAGATCGAGGTGCAGATCCGCACGCGCGACATGCACGAGGTCGCCGAGCTCGGGGTTGCCGCGCACTGGGCCTACAAGCAGGACGGCCGCGTCACCGAGGGCAAGCAGTATCGCTGGATCCGCGAGCTCCTCGACATCCTGGAGCATGCCGCCGGGCCCGAGGAGTTCCTGGAGAACACCAAGCTGGAGATGTTCTCCGATCAGGTGTTCTGCTTCACGCCCAAGGGCGACCTGATCGCCTTGCCGCGCGGTGCGACCCCGGTCGATTTCGCCTACGCTGTCCATTCCCAGGTCGGCGACCGCTGCGTCGGCGCCAAGATCGACGGCCGCATGGTAGCTGCGCACCCAGCTGCAGAACGGCGACCAGGTCGAGATCATCACCAGCCGTAGCGGCACGCCCTCCCCCGAATTGGAGCGGTTCGTCGTCACCGGCAAGGCCCGCGCGCGGATCCGGCGTCATCTGCGCCTGCGCCAGCGCGAGGAGCATCTGGTCCATGGCCGCGACCTGCTCGCCAAGGCGGCCCGGCAGGAGCAGGTGTCGGTCAACGACAAGCTCCTCGAGCGGGCGCTCGAGCCGTTGCGGCAGAAGACGGTCGAGGATCTGCTCAGCGCGGTGAGCGACGGCTCGCTCGCCCCGCGCAGCGTGCTGCAGACCGTGCATCCCGAGCTCAAGCGGGCGGAGACGCGTAAGGACGAGCTGGATGCGGCCGCGCCGCCGCGGCGGCCCGCGACCGTGCTGGATGCCTCGGCCGCGCCGCTGATCGGCCTGGCCTCGGGGATCGCGTTCCGTTTCGCGGCCTGCTGTCGCCCGGTCCCCGGCGATCCCATCATCGGCCTGATCCGAACCGGGCGGCCGGTCACCGTCCATCGTGCGGAGTGCCGTGTGCTGACACGGGCGCGTGATGCCGATCACCGCCTGCTCAACCTGGACTGGAGCAAGGCCGAGGGGCTGCCGATGGTGTCGGCGCGGCTCAGCGTGACCACGATGAACCGACCCGGCTCCCTGGGCTCGATCAGCACCGTGGTCGGCAAGCAGGGTGCCAACATCACCGACCTCAAGATCGGCCGCCGTACCCCCGACATCTACGAGCTGCTGCTCGACGTGGAGGTCGGGTCGGTCGAGCAGCTGCAGCGGGTGCAGGCAGCGCTGCGCGCGACCAGCTGCGTGACCTCCGTCGAGCGTAATCTCGGATGAGACGATGAGCGAGATCAGCGAGAACGACGTTCTGGCGGAGTTCCGCGCCGCAGGCGCGCTCCTCACGGGGCATTTCATCCTCACCTCCGGGCTGCACAGCCCGTTCTACCTGCAGTGCGCCCGCGTGCTCATGGATCCGGGGCGCGCCGCCCGGCTGGTCGCGGCCCTGACGCCCCGCGTGGCACCCGCCCGCCCTGACCTGATCGTCGCACCGGCGCTCGGGGGCATCGTCCTGGGCTACGAGCTCGCGCGCCAGCTCGGCTGCCCATCCCTCTTCGTCGAGCGGGTAGACGGCAGCTTCACGCTGCGGCGCGGCTTCGAGATCCCTGCAGGCGCGCGCATCGTCGTGGCCGAGGACGTCGTCACCACCGGACTCTCGACGCGCGAGTGCATTGCCTGCTGCAGGGCGGCCGGCGGCGAGGTGGTGGCCGTGGCCTGTCTGGTCGACCGCAGCGCCGGCAAGGCGGAGCTGGGCGTGCCGCTGCATCGCCTCGCCACGCTCGACCTGCCGACCTATCCGCAGCACAGGCTGCCGCCTGATCTAGCGGCCATCCCCGCGGTCAAGCCGGGCTCGCGCGGCCTGGACGCGCGACCGGGCTAGGACGGCATCTCGCTCGCGCAGAACGAAAACTTCTTGCAGACTTAGCAACTATAGATTTCCATTGCCCTCAGTCAGACAGGGGCAATCCCGCGATGTCGGCCTCGACCGCTTCCCTCACCATCGCGCGGGTGCGCACGCTGGCGCTGCTCGGGCTGGAGGTCGCCGAGGTGGATGCGGAGGTGCAGATCGCGAGCGGCCTGCCCAGCTTCGCCATCGTCGGGCTGCCCGACAAGGCGGTCGCCGAGAGCCGGGAGCGGGTGCGTGCCGCGCTCGGCGCCATGGGCCTGGCGCTGCCGCCACGGCGGATCATCGTCAATCTGGCGCCGGCAGACCTCGCCAAGGAGGGCAGCCACTTCGACCTGCCGATCGCGCTGGGCATCCTGATCGTCATGGGCGTGCTGCCGGCGGACACGGTGGAGGGGCACCTGGTGCTCGGCGAGCTCGCCCTGGACGGCGGCATTCGCCCGGTCGCCGGCGTGCTGCCCGCGGCCGTTGCCGCCGCCGAGCGGAGCATGGGTCTGGTCTGCCCGGCCGCCTGCGGCGCGGAAGCCGCGTGGCTCAAGGACCAGGTCGAGATCCTGGCTGCCCCGAGCCTGCTCGCGCTGATCAACCATGCCCGCGGCTCGCAGCTCCTCCCGGTTCCAGAGCCCGGCTTGGCCAGCGACGACGCGCCCTATCCCGACCTCGGCGACGTGAAGGGGCAGGAGACGGCCAAGCGCGCCCTGGAGATCGCGGCCGCCGGCGCGCACAATCTCATGCTGATGGGGCCGCCGGGCGCCGGCAAGTCGATGCTGGCGTCGCGCCTGGTCGGGATTCTGCCGCCCCTGGACCCGGCGGAGGTGCTCGAGGTCAGCATGCTGGCCAGCGTCGGCGGGCAGCTCGCCGGCGGCCGCCTGTCGCGCCGACGTCCCTTCCGCAGCCCGCACCACGCGGCATCGATGGCGGCCATGGTCGGGGGCGGCAGCCAGGCCCGGCCGGGCGAGATCTCACTGGCACATCTGGGCGTGCTGTTTCTCGACGAGCTGCCCGAATTCGCGCGCTCGGTCCTGGAATCGCTGCGCCAGCCGCTCGAGTCGGGCCGCATCACCGTGGCGCGCGCC
>JBGAKU010000144.1:0-13983 GCA_044224255.1 Geminicoccaceae bacterium | reverse complement strand
GGCAGGGCCGCGTGCCGGCGACCAGCGCGCGCGCCAGGCCCTCCAGCCGCTCGACCGTGTCGCCGGCGGTGCGCCAGGGCTCCGGGGCGGCGAGTGCTGCGGGCCGCGGCCCCTGCCAGGGGGTGCCGAGCTCGGCGCCCAGCGGGTCCCAGCCCAGGCCGAGATCGTCGGCGAGCGCGCGCAGGAGCGACTGCTCAAGGCCGGTGCCGCGGCCGCGCGGCAGCCGTGCGATCGCCACCAGCAGGTCGGTGAGCTGGTCGCCCCCGGGTGATCGGCCCAGCACGTGCAGGCCGTCGCGGATCTGCAGCTCCTTCAGCTCGCACAGATGGCCGTCGAGGGCGGCCAGATGCTCGGCCTCGTCCGCGGCCTCGAGGCCCAGGTCGCGCGCGAGGCCCAGGCCGGCGCTGCGCGCCAGGATCTCGCCGCGCAGATGCGGCACGCGCCTCGGATCGAGGCTCGCCGCGGCATAGTACTCGTCGACCAGGTGCTCGAGCTCCGCCAGGACGCCGTGGCTCTCGGCCCGGGTCATGGGCGGGGTGAGATGGTCGATGATCACGGCCGAGGTCCGCCGCTTGGCCTGGGTGCCCTCGCCGGGATCGTTGACGATGAACGGGTAGAGCTGCGGCAGGGGGCCGAGCACGGCTTCCGGCAGGCAGCCCGCCGACAGGGCGGTGGCCTTGCCGGGCAGCCATTCGAGGTTGCCGTGCTTGCCGAGATGGATCACCGCATGGGCGCCGAACACATGGCGCAGCCACAGGTAGAAGGCGAGATAGCCGTGCGGCGGCGCGAGGTCCGGGGCGTGGTAGGTGGCGTCCGGATCGATGTGGTAGCCGCGCGCCGGCTGGAGCCCTACCACCAGGTTGCCCAAAGGCAGGACCGAGAGGGCGAAGGCGGCGCCGACGAGATGCGGGTCCTGCTCCGGCTCGCCCCAGCGCGCCTCGACCGCCGCGCGGACCGCCGCGGGAAGGGCGGCATAGAGGCGGCGGTAGTCGGCGAGCGGGAGGCTCGCCTGGACGATGCGCTCGGCTCGACCCGTCAGCTCGTTGGTCGGGCCGGCGGCGATGCGCTCGATGAGCTCGGCACCGTCCCGGGGTTGGCTAGCCAGGCCGTAGCCCGCGACGCGGAGCGCCTCGAGCAGGTCCGAGCAGCTTGCCGGCACATCCAGGCCGACGCCGTTGGCGAGCCGGCCATCGCGGCTGGGATAGTTGGCGAGCACGATGCCGATCCGGCGCTGCTGCGGCGGGGTACTGCGCAGTCGGGCCCATGCCGCGGCGAGAGCGGCGATATGCGCCACCCTGTCCGCCACCGGCTGGTGCCGCACCACGGCAGTCTCTGTCAGGGGATCGCGCTCACCCGCTCGCTTGAACGAGACCGCGGTGGTGCCGATGCGCCCGTCGACCTCGGGCAGGGCCACGTGCATCGCGAGGTCCCGGGGGCCGAGGCCGCGCAGGCCCTCGCGCCAGCTCTCCTCGGAGCTGCCGGCCAGGACCACCTGCAGCACGGGCGCGTCCGCTTCCGCCAGGGGATCGTCCACCCCCCCCTCGATCGATCCGACGGCGAAGGCGGTGACATTGAGAATCACCGCCGGCCGCAAGCCTGCCACGACATCGGCGACCAGGGTGGCGCCAGCGGGGTCCTTGAGGCTCGGCACGAACAAGGCGCTCACGGCCATTCCGACCTCGCCGAGCGCATCGAGCAGCGCGTCGATCGGCGCCAGATCCCCGCTCTGCATGAGCGCACGGTAGAATACGAGCAGCGCCGCCGGGCGTCCGGACCCAACGTGCGCGCGTCGGTAGACGCCCGCGCGCGGCAGGGGCGCCGGCTCGGACCATGCGAGCGCGTACCCCAGCAGCGACCCCGCGAACCGAAGGGCCTGCTCGGCATTGTCGATGCCGCCATGCAGGAGATAGCGCCCTAGTCGGTCGTAGGCGTCGGCCTCGACCGACGACAGAGCCTGCAGCTCGGGATCGGCGCGGTCGTCGCCCGGCAGGCAGGCGAGCGGGATTCGTCGGTCCGCGCAAGCAGCGGCGATCTGCTCGATCCCGTAGGTCCAGTAGCCCCGGCCGCCCAGCAGGCGGACGATGACCAGCCGTGCTTGCGACACGACACGGTCGACATAGAGGTCGACCGACAGGGGATGGCCGAGCTGGAGCAGGTTCGCGAGCCGGAGCGGCGGCGCCTCCTCGGGCAGGCGGGCGCGCGCGGCCGCGAGGCAGGCGAGATCGGTATCGGCGGCCGACAGGAACACGATGTCCCCCGGCGTCTGGCCGAGATCGACGGCTTGCTCGACATCCGTGCCGTCGGCGGGAAGCGTGCTCAGGAGATGCACGGTGACTTCAGGTCCATGGGCAGGCCGGCGACCATCAAACGGACGTGATCTGCAACAGCGGCGACCCGCTGGTGGAGCTTGCCCGCATGGTCGACGAAGGAGCGGGAGAGCGCGCCCATCGGCACGATGCCGAGGCCGACCTCATTGGAGACCAGCACGACCGGCCCCTGCCCCCGCGCGAGCACGGTCACCAGCGCATCGCCCGCCGCCTCGACGTCCCAGCCCGCGAGCAGGAGGTTGCTCAGCCACAGGGTCAGGCAATCGATCAGGACGGCCCGACCCGGACCCGCCTCGCGGCCGAGCGCGTGCGGCAGCTCCAACGGCTCCTCGACCGTCCGCCAAGTCGAGCCGCGACGTGCCCGATGGTGATCGATGCGGAGACGCATCTCGTCGTCGAGCGCCTGCGCGGTCGCGAGATAGATCGGGGCGAGGCCGGAGGCGGCGACCAGCGCCTCGGCGTGGGCGCTCTTGCCCGAGCGGGCTCCCCCCAAAATCAGAGTCACTGGTGGCAGAGCAGTGGTCAGGGCGTCCTCCCTCGCGCGCTGCGGGCGGCTTATAGAGCATTGAGAAGCTTGCCGTCGTCGCCTAAGAGGCCGGAATTCGCCCGACGGCGTCCCCGAGCCCTCAGGTGCCCATGCTTGGACCGGAACTGATCTCGCAGCTCACGGCCCTGGTCAGCGTCGTGCTCATCGACATCGTGCTGGCTGGCGACAACGCGGTCGTGGTCGGAACTGCCGCCGCCGGGCTGCCGCCGGCGCAGCAGCGCAAGGTGATCATCCTCGGCGCGGGGCTGGCCCTCGTGGCCCGAATCCTGTTCGCGCTCGTCGCCGTGCAGCTTCTGGCGATCATTGGCCTTCTGCTCGCGGGCGGCATCCTCCTGCTCTGGGTGGCGTGGAAGATCTGGCGCGAGCTGCACGCCGGCGGGCATGCGGGCGACGATGCTTCGGCCGCCGCGGCGCCGGGGGCCAAGACGATGCGGTCGGCGATCATGCAGGTCGCCGTGGCGGACATCTCGATGTCCCTGGACAACGTGCTCGCGGTGGCCGGTGCTGCCCGCGACCATCCCTACATCATGATTTTCGGCCTGCTGCTGTCGATCGCGCTGATGGCGGTCGCGGCGCAGATGATCGCGCGGCTGATCGACCGCCATCGCTGGATCGCCTATGTCGGCCTGGCGATCGTCCTGTTCGTGGCGGCCAAGATGATCTGGGAAGGCGGCCTCGAGGTGCTCAACGCCATGGGCGGCGCGGTCTGACCTCGAGGCCGGAGCAGCTCAGGCGGCCGAGCGGATGGCGGCCGCCTTGACCGAGGCTCCTACATAGGGCGCGAAGCGGGCGAAATTGTCCTCGAACCGCCCGGCGAGACCGCGCGCGACCTCGTCATAGGCGCAGGTGTCGGCCCAGGTCGAGCGTGGGTTGAGCAGGCCCGGGTCGACCTCGGGGCAGGCGCTCGGCATGCGCAGGCCGAACACCGGGTGCACCGCCATGGGCATGCCCTCGAAGCGGCCGCCGAGCGCCGCATCGAGCAGGGCGCGGGTGGCCCGGATCGGCATGCGCTGCCCGACACCGTAGCCGCCGCCGGTCCAGCCGGTGTTGAGCAGCCAGCAGCGGGCGCCATGCCGCTGGATCAAATCGCCCAGCATCCCGGCATAGACGCTCGGGTGGCGCGGCATGAACGGTGCGCCGAAGCAGGTCGAGAAGGTGGCCTGCGGCTCGCTCACACCGCGCTCCGTTCCGGCCAGCCGTGCGGTGTAGCCGGACAGGAAGTGATACATCGCCTGCTCGGCGGTAAGCCGGCTCAGGGGCGGCAGCACGCCGAACGCGTCGGCCGTGAGCATGATGATGTCGCTGGGATGCCCGGCGATGCCGGTCTCGCTGGCGTTGGGGATGTAGTCGAGCGGGTAACAACTGCGTGTGTTCTCGGTGAGGCTGTCGTCCTCGAAGCGGGGACGTCCGTTCTCGTCGAGGATCACGTTTTCCAGCACTGACCCGAAGCGGGTCGAGGCGGCATAGATCTCGGGCTCCGCCTCGGGGTCGAGGCGGACCACCTTGGCGTAGCAGCCGCCCTCGAAGTTGAAGACGCCGTCCGGCCCCCAGCCATGCTCGTCGTCGCCGATCAAGGTGCGATCGGCCGAGGCCGAGAGCGTGGTCTTGCCCGTGCCCGAGAGCCCGAAGAACACAGCCGTCCGCCCGTCCGGCCCGATATTGGCCGAGCAGTGCATGGGCATGACGCCAGCCGGCGGCAGGAGGAAGTTGAGCACGGTGAAGATCGACTTCTTGATCTCACCCGCATAGGCGGTACCGAGGATCAGGACCAGCCGCTCGGGCACGTCGATCGCGATGACGGTCGAGGAGTTGGTGCCGTCGACCGCGGGGTCGGCCTCGAGGCTCGGCAGCTGCAGAACCGTCCAATCCGGCGCGAAGCCGTCGAGCGCCTCGCGTGGCGGGCGGATGAACATGTTGCGTGCGAACAGGTTGTGCCACGCCTCCTCGGTGACGACGCGCACCTTGAGCCGGTGGGCCGGATCGGCGCCGGCATAGAGATCCTGGACGAACAGATCGCGCCCCTCGACATGCGCCAAGGCACGGCGCAGGAGGCCCGCGAACTGGCGCGCCTCCAGGGGCTGGTTGGCGGTACCCCAGTCGATCTCGCGTGACAGCTCCGGATGGGCGACGAAGTACTTGTCCTTCGGCGAGCGGCCGGTGAATCGACCCGTGGTCGCGACGACCGCACCATCGGCGCTGAGAACCACCTCGTTCCGGCGGAGCGCCTCGGCGATCAGAGCCGGCGGCAGCAGATTGCGCAGCACCCGCCCCGGCCGCATCCCGGCCAGCACACCCCGTCCCAGAGCCACATCGGCTCCCAGCCCTTGAGACACCTGTATTTCCCCCACTTCCTGGTCAGAGATCAATTCCACTGAAACTGCGTCAGCCGGCCGAAACCGAGCGGGCTCGACGCGCCATGGCGACGAGTTCCGCACGCGCACTTGGGGCGTCACGCACGAGCGTGTCGAACGTGAGGCGCGCCACCTCGGCGTCCTGTCGCAGATCGCACCCGTCTGGGTCGATGCCTATCATGCGCCAACCATCGCCGGCTCGTTCGAGCAGCCGATTTGCATACAGCCGTACGGCATCGGCATGATCCGCGTTCATATGCTCGACGATGCCCTGCTCGGCTTCGGGCAGGCTGCCGAGCGCCGCCCGATCGAGCGTCACCGATGCACCCTCGACCCAATGGATCCGCCCGAAGCCGGCGACGAGGTGTGCGCGCTCGATCGAGACGCGATAGAGGTGGAAGTCGCGAAAGCCGGCATAGGACGCGGCCTCGGGATGGCTTGCGACGTAGCGGGCCAGCATGCGCCGCTCGTCCGCACGTGAGATCCGCCCCTGCACCGTGGCGCGCTCGCCGGCAAGCGGAACCGCCGCCTGCAGCGTCCCGTCGAACAGCAGCGACACCCGATCGTCGCGCTTGAGGTTGCGGGTATGATCGGCAAGGTCCGACAGATGCAGGATGGGCGTGCCGTCCTGGTCCAGGGCGATCATGGCGAGCGAGACATAGGGCTCGCCCGATTCGCCGAGCGTGCCGAGCCCCACCCGGCGGCAACGGCGCATCAGCCGCCGAATGTCGGTCCCGATATCGGGCACTTGGCTTGCCATGGTCCGGATGGCAGTCCAACGAAATGGTTGCGGTCGACCCGCAGCGCCGAGCATGACGGTGCTGCGCTGCGGTCATGACAGCTTAGCCGGGCACTGGCCAGTGCCCGTGTCGCGATTTGTCACAGCAATCGTGCGCCGGATGGCGGCACGACGGAGGTACGTCCCTGGATCCGATCCTGCCCACGCCGGAGTTCGATCGACCGGTCCCGCTCGAGGACGGTCTCTTCTGGCTACGCCTGCGCCTGCCCTTCGCGCTCGATCACGTCAACCTGTTGCTGTGCGACGACGGAGACGGCTGGACGCTCCTCGACACCGGATATGGTGATCCACCGACACGCGCCGTCTGGGAGGCGCTGCTCGGCGGTCTCCTCGCCGGCCGCCCGGTGCAGCGCGTGATCGGCACGCATTTCCACCCGGATCACGTCGGCCTCGCCGGCTGGCTGTGCGAGCGGACCGGCGCCGAGCTGCTGATGAGCCGGACCGAATGGCTCTCCTGCCGCGCCCTGGCGCTCGACGACACCGACGGCTTCGTGGCGGCGAGCGAGCGGAACTACCGCCGGGCGCGTCTCGACGAGGATATCGTGCTGCGCCAGCGGCAGCGCCGCAACGCCTACCGCAAGGGCGTGAGCGAGCCGCCGCCGAGCTTCCTGCGGGTGAAGGCCGGCGACCAGGTCGTGCTCGCCGGGGACATCTGGCAGGTGCTGGTGGGCGAAGGGCATGCGCCCGAGCAGCTCACCTTCTACTCGCCGGCGCGCAACCTGCTCCTCGCGGCCGACCAGATCCTGCCCAAGATCTCGCCCGTGGTCGGCGTCTGGGGTGCTGAGCCCGACGCCGATCCGCTCGGCGACTTCCTGCGGTCGCTCGAGCAGTATCATGGGCTGCCGAGCGATTGTCGCGTTTTCCCGGCGCACGGGGTCCCGTTTCTCGGCCTGCACGAGCGCCTGGCACAGCTCGCGTCACATCACGATCAGCGGCTGGAGCGCGTACTCGCCGCCTGCGCCGAGCCGGCCACGGCGTCGGACGTGCTGCGCGCGCTGTTCACCCGCCCCATGGATGCGCACCAGATCGGCTTTGCCCTGGCGGAGACGCTGGCGCACCTCAACCGACTGCTGCGCGCCGGCCAGCTCGAGCGCTGGGCAGACAAGGACGGAGCCTTCCTCTACCGCGCCCGGTGAGCCTCAGCCCCGACGGAAGACCGACCAGAGCACCCGGCGGCCTTTGGCGCGATACATGCGCCGGTCGGCCTGGGCCATGAGCGTGGCGGCCTCGGTGCCGTCCGAGGGGAACAGCGCCACGCCGACGCTGGCGCGCAGCGGGGCGACATGCTGCAGGGCGTCGCACGGCTCTGCCAGCCGCTGGACCAGCTCACGCCCCTTGGCGTGGGCGACGTCACGGTCGGCCACGCCCTCCAAGAGGACGACGAACTCGTCGCCGCCCCAGCGCGCCACCGTGTCCGAGGCGCGGACCGATCGGGTCAGCCGCTCGGCCACGAGGATCAGGATCCGGTCCCCGATCTCGTGCCCGTGCCGGTCGTTCACGGCCTTGAAATGGTCGAGATCGATGAACAACAGAGCGCCTTGTCCCGTGCCGCGGCGGCTGCGGGCCACAGCATGGGCCAGACGCTCCTGGAGCAGCCAGCGGTTGGCGAGGCCGGTCAGCCCGTCGTGCGTGGCGAGGTAGAACAGGCGCCGGGCGCCCTCGTCGAGCAGCGCCAGCTGCTGCAGCAGCCCTACGACCTCGGTCCGGTTCACCCCGCGCCGGACCCGCAACGGCCACCAACCGCCGGGTGAGCTGCCGGGCACCACGATCGGCAGGGGGACGACGGGAACGCCCGGTGCCGCGGCCTGAAGCCGGACCACGGCGCTCAGATCCGCAAGCTCGGGTGCCGTGACGGCCAGGAAGACGATGCGTGGCCGCTCGCCCTGCAGCCGGTCGACCGCGGCGTCGATGTTGGGAAGGGACACCAGTCGGGCGCCGTTGAGCCCTGCCTCCTCGAGCAGGCGCTCGACCTGGCGCGGTAGCTCGGCCTCGCTGCCGACCGTCAGGACGGTGAAGGCCTCACCCTTCACCAGCGCCGCCATGCCGCCGAAATCTGGCCGGAGCGGGCTGGGCGGATGGATCGTCATGCAGGTATCCGACAAGTTTGCATCTGGATACCGGCGATCCGTATATCGCGCAAACGTTGATTTGCTTCGCGATGATATTTTCATTAATGGTTGAGACATTCCCGCAGCCACGAGCTTGACTCCGAGCTCCGCGTTCCGCTCCCTTGGCACCCTGATCGCGCTGGGGAGGCCGAGCTTGAGGATCGATCTGTTGGAGCGTCTGCGCGCGTTCGATACGCCGACGATCTGCAACGCGCTCGAGATCGTGGCGCCGGCCCGACGCGCGAGCGGGTTCACCACACGGCCGTTCGTGTGCGCCTTCCCCTCGATGGCGCCGGTGGTCGGTTACGCCAAGACCGCGACGATCCGGGCGCGCGAGCAGCCAACCATGCCGGCGGCCGAGCTGCGGGCGCTGCGCCTGCGCTACTACGAGTATGTCGCCTCGGCACCGGCTCCCGCCGTGGTGGTGATCGAGGATCGGGATCCCGAGCCGGGCTTCGGCGCGTTCTGGGGCGAGGTCAACACGACCATTCACAAGGGCCTTGGCGTGCTCGGCTGCATCACCAACGGCTCGATCCGCGACCTGGACATGATCGCGACCGACTTCCAGCTACTCGCCGGCTGCGTCGGCCCGAGCCATGCCTGGGTGCATGTTGAGGCCATCGATGTCGATGTCGAGATTCACGGCATGGGCGTGCGGCCGGGCGACTTGATCCATGCCGACAAGCACGGCGCTGTGGTCGTGCCGGGCGACGCGGTCCGCGAGGTCCTGCTAGCCGTCGATCTGGTGACCAGACGCGAGGCGCCGATCCTGGCCGCGGCGCGTCACGCCGAGTTCTCGATCGATCGGCTCAAGGCAGCGATGGCCGAGGCGGACGAGATCCACTAAGCGCCGCGGGCGATCCCGACCAGGGCCCGGTGGAGTGCGCTCGCCGGATTCTCGATCTCCTCCAGCACGGTCAGATGGTGCTTGTCCGGCGGCTCGAGCCAGCTGCCGGGCAGACCCGCACCATGCCAAGCGGCGAGGAAATCGCGCGACTGGCGCCGGAACTCACCGGTCTCGTCGCCCCCCACCGCCACCAGCAGCGGCGGGGCGCTGGCCGGAATGTGATGGATCGGGCTGAGGCGCCTCACCTGATCCCAGGTCACCTGAACCTTCGGCTGCACATAGCTGTAGGGGAGGAAACCGAGCTCAAAGAGCCCGCTGATCGCGACCGCACCTTTGATGAGATCGGCAGGTAGGCCGTAGACGCCCTCCCAGTCGGTCTCCAGCGCCATGGCGACCAGATGGCCCCCAGCCGAATGGCCGGAGATCGTGAGCTGGCTGGGATCGGCACCGAGCTCGGCCCCGTGGCGCCAAGCCCAGGCGATCGCCGCCCGGACCTGGCGCACGATCTCGTCGATGCTGACGGTCGGGCACAGCTCGTAGTTGACGAAGACGGTGCACAGGCCGGCCTCGACCAGGGCCGGTGCCAGGAAGACATGGTCGCGGGCGGAGAAGCGGCGCCAGTAGCCGCCGTGGATGAAGACATGCAAAGGCGCGCCCTTGCCCGCAGGGAAGATGTCGCTGTGCTCGGCAAGAGTCGGCCCGTAGGGCACCACGAGCCGGCCATCGAGTTGCCGGACCGCCGCTTCGCCCCGCTCCACCCAGCCGCGGATGATCGCATCGGGGTCTGCGACGTTGCCGAGGACATTGTACTCGGCGTCGACCTCTTCGGTGGTGGCGAAATCGCGGTAGAGCTTCATGGTGGCGGCCTCGGCTGCGGACGCGGCGAGGCTGCCCGCGAAACGGCGTCCCCGCAACTAGGGATGCCAATCGAGCGCGCGACGTTGTTGGCCGATCCGTTCCCGCCTATCCTGAGGCCATGCGTTGCCAGCGGTGTGGCGCCGAGAACGCTGCGAACCGGAAGTTCTGCGGTGCCTGTGGCGCCGCGCTGCCGATCGGCTGTCCGGCCTGTGGCTTCGCGAACGAACCTGGCGACCGTTTCTGCGGCGGATGCGGTGCGGCGCTCGCGGCAGCCGCTGTGACGTCGCCCCAGCGCGAGCGACGCCAGGTGGCGGTCCTGTTCGTGGACCTGGTCGGTTTTACCGCCATGACCGCGGAGCTTGGCGCCGAGGACACCCAGGCGCTGCTCAGCGGTTTCCTCGGCGCCGTCGACGCCATCGTCGAGAGCCATGGCGGCACGGTCGACAAGCACATCGGCGACTGCGTCATGGCGCTGTTCGGCGCCCCCATCGCGCATGGCGACGACGTGGCGCGGGCTGCGCGCGCCGCACTCGCCGTCCTCGCGGCCATGCCGAGTATTTCTGCCAAGGTCGGCCGGGCGCTCGAGGTCCATGGCGGCATTGCCGTCGGCGACGTGGTGGCCGGCGAGGTCGGTGGTGGACACAACACCTACACCGTCACTGGCGATACGGTGAACCTGGCCGCTCGCCTCGCGGACCGAGCCGACGCCGGCGAGGTGCTGGTCGCCGACGCGGTCCGGCTCGTCCTGGGCGACCAGGTGCGGCTGGAGGACGTGGGCGACCTGGCGTTGCAGGGTTTCGCCCGGCCGCAGCGCGCGCATCGCCTGCATGGCCTCGGCGACGCGGCCGACCCCTGCGCCGGGCCGTTGATCGGCCGGGATGCCGAGCTGGGCCAGCTTGCCGGATTGCTCGCCGAGCTGGGCGGATCGGGCGGCGGCAGTCTGGTGGTGCTGCGGGCCGATGCCGGCGTCGGCAAGTCGCGCCTCGTACGCGAGCTCGAGCGGCGCGCCCCGGAGCATGGCGTGGCGGCCCATGCGGCGCTGGTGCTCGACTTCGGCGCGGCCGAAGGTCGGGACGCGCTAGCTGTCCTCGCCTGCAGCATACTGGACGAGTCCGTAGGGGCGCCCGAGAGCGAGCCGCGCGACCCCTTCTTGATGAGCGTGGCGGGCCTGCCGCTCACGCGCGAGGGGCACCAGCTCGTGGCCGCGACGCCGATCGACGAGCGCCGCCGCCGGCAGCGCGAGGCCTTCGTGGGGCTGGCACGCGAGCGCGCCGCGCGGACGCCGTTGCTGCTGGTCGTGGAGGACGTGCACTGGGCCGATCGAGGCACGCTGAGCGCGCTCGCGGCCGTTGCCGGGGCGCTGCTGGCGACCTCGCCGGTGATGCTGCTGCTGACCACGCGCCATGAGGGCGACCCCCTCGATGCCACTTGGCTGGCCGAGGCGGGGGAGCCGCCGGTCGCCCTGATCGAGCTGCGTCCGTTGCGCGAGGCCGAGGCGCAGAAGCTGGCGGGGCTGCTCCTGGCTGGCAGCGCGGACGAGGCGGTGGCACGCTGCGTCGCCCGCGCCCAGGGCAATCCCCTATTCTTGGAGCAGCTGGCACGGCACCTGCGCGAGCAGCTCGACGACGCCGTACCGGTCAGCGTCCAGACCCTGATCCAGGCGCGTCTGGACCGGCTCGAGGACGCACATCGGGAGGCCCTGCGGGCAGCTTCCGTGCTCGGGCAGCGGTTCACCCTAGCCGCCCAGCGAGCCGTGCTAGGCGAGCCGGCCTACGATCCGGCGCACTTGGTGCAGCGGCTGTTTCTCCGCCCGGTGCCGGAGGGCTACCTGTTCGCGCACGCCCTGATCCGCGACTCGGTCTACGATCTGCTGCTGCGCTCGCGGCGCCGGGAGCTCCACCTTCGGGCGGCCGAGTTCTTCGCCGGACAGGACGCCGTCCTGTATGCCCGGCATCTCGACCTCGCGGGCGACCCTGGCGCGGCGTCCGCCTACGCGGCGGCAGCGCGACAACAGGCGCGCGCGTATCATGTCGAGGAGGCAGCGGAGCTGGCGGCACGCGGGCTGGAGCTCGCCGTCGCGTCTGCGCAGCGCTTCGAGGTCGCATGCCTGGTCGGTCACCTTCAGGTCGACCTTGGCCGGGCCGCGGCAGCCCGCGACGCATTCGCCACGGCGCTCGGGCTGGCGGCCGACGATGCCGGGCGATGTGAAGCCCACTTGGGCCTCGCGGAGGCCATGCGCCTTTCGGATCAGCTCGACGCCGCCCTAGCCGAGCTCGCCTCGGCGGAGCAGGCTGCGTCGGCTCTCGGGCGACCGGCCGAGCTGGCGAGCATCCATCATTTGCGCGGCAACATTCTGTTCCCGCTGGGCCGCGTCGACGAGTGCGTCGCGGAGCATGGCGCGGCGCTCGACTGCGCCCGCCGCAGTGGCTCGCCCGATCTGGAGGTGAAGGCGCTCGGCGGTCTTGGCGACGGCGAGTATGCGCGCGGCCGGATGGTGTCGGCGCACCGGGCCTTCGTCCGCTGCTGCGAGGTGGCTCGCGAGCTGGGCCTCGAGCGCACCGAGACCGCCAATCTCGCCATGGTCGGTTTCATGCGCTTCCTCATGCTCGACCTCGCTCGGGCCGAGCACGACGCGGAGGCCGCCCTGGAGCTCACGCGCCGCACCGGGCATCAGCGGCCCGCCATCATTGCCCAGCATGTGGCGTGCCTGTGCGCGATGATGCGGCTGGACTTGGCCGAGGCGGAAGCCAGGGCGCACGCGGCCAGCGCCGTGACCGAGCGGATCGGTGCCCGACGCTTCGAGGCCGAGAACCAGCTTTGGCTGGCCGAGAGTCGGCTGCTCGCCGGCGACCGGGCGCAGGCCCTCGAGATCGGGACCGCGGCCATGGCGATCAGCCGCGAGACGGCCATCGGCTTCATCGGGCCGGCGGTGCTGGGCCTGATCGCCTGGGCGACCGATTCCATGGCCGAGCGTGAGGCGGCGCTGGCCGAGGCCGAGGCGCTGCTGGCGCGCGGTGCGGTCAGCCACAACCACCTGATCTACCGCCGCTACGCGATCGAGGCGGCGCTGGCGAGCGCCGACTGGGACGGCGCCGGGCGCCACGCGGACGCGCTGAGCGCCTACACGGCCGTCGAGCCGCTCCCGTGGGCCGATCTGATCGCCGCCCGCGGGCGGGCGCTTGCCGCGAGCGGCAGGGGCCTGCCTGGCCGTGGCCCCTCGACCATGACCGAGCTGGCGCGCGTGCGCGGCGAGGCGGCCCGGCACGGGTTCGCAGCGCTGTTGCCCGCCCTGGACGCAGCGCTCGCTCAGCGGCGCTCGTAGATCCCGCGTCGCAGTAAAGCTTCATGGTGGACGGCCTCGGCGGTGTGGCGGCGCGGAAGCTGCCTGCGACTCGAGGGGTCGGCCAAAGCCGTTATTGGTCAGATGGTCGGCGCGTAGCATGGTCGTGCCATGCGGTGCGAGCAGTGCGGCGCCGACAACGCTGATGGCCGCAGATTTTGTGGTGTCTGTGGGACTGTCCTGTCCGTCCCCTGCCCCGGATGCGGCTTCGGTAACCTCGCCCCGAAGACCGGCGCGCCGTCGACGCGATGGCGGAAGGTGACCGTCATCTTGCCCGCCAGGATACGTTCGCCGCGGCCTTGGCCTGCGCGGCAGCCGACCAACCGTTGCTGCTGTTGGTCGAGGACGTTCCTTGGGCGGAACCCAGCACGCTCGACGACCTCGCAGCGACGGCAACGGTCATCGCCGACCTGCCCGTGCTGCTGGTAATGACCACCCGACACGAGGGCGATCCGATCGACGCGGCATGGCTGGCTCGCGTGGCCGCTGTTCCGACCACGACGCTCGACTTGCATCCGTTGCGTGCCGCCGATGCCAGGGTCCTTGCCGACCAGCTGCTCTCGGGCGCCAACGACCGGGCGGTCGAGCGATGCGTCGCGCGCGCCCAGGGCAATCCGCTGTTTTTGGAACAGCTGCTGCGCCATGTGCGCGAGCGCAGCGACGATGCCCTGCCGGCCACCGTCCAGACCTTGATGCAGGCGCGGATCGACCGGCTGGCTCCCAGCGACCGCGAGGCGTTGCGCGCAGCGTCGGTATTCGGCCAAGGCTTTACGCGGGCGGCGAGGTTCTTCGCCGGGCTGTACGCC
>JBGAKU010000143.1:0-13997 GCA_044224255.1 Geminicoccaceae bacterium | reverse complement strand
GATCATCGAGGGCATTGGCCGCTGGTCGATGGTGGACGTGTTCATGACCGGCATTCTGGCGGCGCTGGTCGCGCTGGGAAATCTCGCAACCATCACCGCGGGCGCCGGGGCGATCGCCTTCTGCGCCGTGGTGATCGTCACGATTCTCGCCTCGATGGCGTTCGACCCGAGACTGATGTGGGATGTGGCGAATGAACGAGAGCAATCGGGCCGACCGCTCCGTGTCTGAGCCGCCGGCAGCGGAGGTGCGGCCTCGGCGCGGTATCTCGCTCGTCTGGCTGATCCCGCTGGTGGCGCTGGCGATCGGCGCATTCCTCGCCTACAAGGCCTATTCCTCGCGCGGGCCGACGATCACGATCTCCTTCGACACGGCCGAAGGGCTCGAGGCCGGCAAGACGAAGGTGCGCTACCTCGACGTCGAGATCGGCACGGTGCAGTCCGTGGCCATCGCCCCCGGCCTGAAGAACATCATCGTCACGGCCGAGATGGTGCCCTCGGCGGCGGACTATCTGCGCACCGGCACGACGTTCTGGATCGTCAAGCCGCGCATCGGCGTGGGTGGCGTCTCCGGCCTCGGCACGCTTCTGTCGGGCGCCTATGTCGGCTTGGCCCCGGGCGAGGGTGAAGCGGCGCGCGAATTCGTCGGACTGGAGGACCCGCCGCCGATCAGCTCCAACGTGCCCGGGCGGGCCTATGTCCTGACCGCCCCCACGCTCGGCTCGGTGTCGCCCGGAGCACCGATCTACTTCCGTGGCATCGATATCGGCCAAGTCCTCGGCTACGAGCTCGCTAAAGATTCGCGCAGCCTGGACATCAGCATTTTCGTCAGGGAGCCCTATCACGACCTGATTCACGTCAACAGCCGCTTCTGGAACGCCAGTGGTATCGGCCTCGCGACGACGGCGTCGGGCGTGGAGCTTCAGGTGGCGTCCCTACAGGCCCTTTTGGTCGGAGGCATCGAGGTCGATACGCCGATCACCGCGCAAACGACCGCGGTCGCCGATGTCGGCGCGCGCTTTCCCCTCTATCCGAACCAGCGCGCGCTTGCCCAAGCGCAGTTCACCGAGAAGATCCCGTATCTCGTCTATTTCGACGGTTCCGTGCGCGGGCTCTCGCCCGGCGCGCCGGTGGAGTTCCGCGGCATCACCGTCGGCACCGTGACCTCGGTCGGTCTGGAGTTCGACCCCGCTACCGCGCGCATCCGAATTCCGGTGACCATCGAGATCGAGCCACAGCGGCTGATTCCCGACATCACCCAGCAACAGGTCGAGGGGCAGCAGCACCAGAGCATGGCCGAGCTCATCCGGCGCGGCCTGCGAGCGCAGCTCCAGACGGGCAACCTCCTCACGGGCGAGCTGTTCGTCGACCTGACCTTCGTTCGCGATGCGCCACCGGCCGAGCTCGACCGGAGCGGGCCGGTCCCGATCATCCCCTCGGTGCCGGCGACCCTCGAGGCCTTGCAGGCCTCGGTTACGGCCATCCTCAACAAGCTCGCGTCGATACCGGTCGAGGACCTGATCGGCAGCCTGAACCGCACGGCCGTCGGGCTGGATCGGATCGTGAACGCACCCGGGATCCAGAACGGCGCAGCCAGCCTAGGCGCGACGCTCGACAGCCTGCAGGGAGTCATCGCGAGGCTCGAGGCGGACTCTGGCCCGCTGCTCGGCAGCCTGACCGGGGCCGCGCAGACCGCCTCGACGACCATGCGCGATCTGCAGGCGGCCGTCGCCTCCATCCAGCGCAATCTCGGCTCCGGCTCGGCTCTGACGAACAACGCGGAGAACATGATGCAGGAACTGACGCGGGCGGCGCGCTCGATCCGGGTGCTCGCCGACTATCTCGAGCGCAATCCCGACGCGCTGCTGCGCGGCAAGAGCGGGGGATCCGGCCGATGACGGCGCTGGCCGGGCTGAAGCGGGCGCTGCCGGCGGTGGCCCTTGTGGGCGCGCTGGCCGGCTGTGCGCAGACCCCGCCCACCAACTTCTACACCCTGTCCACCGCGACCGAGCCCACGGTCGCGAAGCGCTCGGCGCAGGGTCTTGTCATCGGCCTCGGGCCGATCACGCTGCCGCAATATCTGGACCGCCCGGACATCGTGACCCGCGAGGGCGCCAACCAGATGCGGCTGGCCGACCTCAGCAAGTGGGCGGAGCCACTCGAGCCGCTGCTGACCCGGATCATGGCCGAGGATCTCTACGCGCTGCTCGACGCGAACGACGTCATTCCGGTCCCGCAGCGTGGCGACGTGCCGCTCGACCGGATCGTCGAGGTCGACATCGGCCGGTTCGACGCGGACGAATCGGGCAGGGTCGTGCTCGACGCGCGCTGGCGGGTCTATCGTGGCGACAACGAGACGCTGATCGTGAGTGGGCGCAGCCAGATTACCGAGCAGGGGGCACCCGTCCCCGACTACGACGCGATCGTGGCGGCGATGAGCCGGGCGGTCGGCCGGGCCAGCGAGGAGATCGCGGAGGCTATCGCCTCGCCGCCGCCGCGCCCGGCTCAGCGGACGCGCAAGAGCGCCTGAGCGGACCCTCCTAGCCGGCGTCGGCGGCCAGCCCGCGCGTCTTCCGGCCGCTGCCCGCCACGGTGCAGTCGAGGGCGCGCGCGCCGCGCCGCTCGCCTGGGGCGTAGTGGGTCATGAACACATGCTCGCCGATCACCGCGCTGCGCTTGAGCTGCGCGAACCAGGGGCATCGGTCGGGATCCATCAGCCGCGGGTTCACGAAGTAGAGCGCGCCGCCCGTCGGATCGCGGCTGGGCCAGACCGCGGCCACGGCGGCCAGCCGCCAGGCCTGGACCAGCAGCAGCCGCGCCTCGCGTGAGGTGGCACCCACGGCCTCGGCCATGTTGACCCGGTCCGGCTGCCGGAGCGCCTGCCGCAGGCCGGGCCGCTCGCGCACGGGCTGGAACTGCCCGGGCTCCAGCGCCACCGCGCAGGCGTCGTCGGCGAAGGCGGGACTCCTGATGCGGTTGTGGACCACCCGCATCACGGCGAGCATGCCCCGCGCGCCGTCGCTAGCCGCCTCGGCGTAGGCGATCATCGCGAGGCAGCGGCGGTCGCGGTCCGACGTCACGGCGGCCCTCGCGTCGAGGCCGAGGATGGCGAGGCCCAGCGCCAGGATCGCGCCGAGGCAGCGTGAGGCGTCCATGACCGCCAGCCTAGCCCAAGCTCCAGCCCACGCGCCAGCGGGGTCCCCGGCCTTGCCTCGTGGCGATCATCTGGTACAGGCGTGCCGATCCACGACCGCTCGGCGACCGCGCCGGCACCGAATGGAGGGTTGCATGAGCCCATCCCTGGCGGTCGCCCGCCCGGCCCTCGACGTCGCCGCGATGAT
Source organism: Geminicoccaceae bacterium (assembly GCA_044224255.1). Taxonomy (GTDB): domain Bacteria; phylum Pseudomonadota; class Alphaproteobacteria; order Geminicoccales; family Geminicoccaceae; genus Benzoatithermus. Next base: position 10,659 of record JBGAKU010000143.1, on the reverse strand, counting down.
CCCGCCGGCAGCGGCGGGCCGGCAGCCGCTGTTCTTCTTCGGGACGCTGATGGATCTCGACGTCCTGACCTATCTGCTGGAGCGGCCCGTCGACGTCGCGGATCTCCGCCCGGCCACCATCCAGGGCTTCCGCCGCGCACGCGCGGCCGGAGCCAGCTATCCCGTGCTCGTCCCGGAGCCGGGCTCGCAGGTCGACGGTCGCCTGCTGCGGCGCGCCACCGCGCGCGACATCGCGCGAATCAACCACTATGAGAGCGGGGAGTACCGTGCGGAGCTCCGCCACGTGATGACCGAGGACGGTGCCGAGACGGCCGCTTGGCTCTATCTGGCTCTGGAGCACCTGGCCGCCGCCGACGCGCACTGGTCGTTGACGGAATGGCAGGCCGAGCACAAGGCTGCGTTCTTCGCGGCCTGCGACGGCTGGATGAGCGATTTCGGCGGGCCTGCCAAGGATCGGCGATGAGCCTGAGCACGGACCAGATCGAGCGCTACCGCCACGACGGCTTCCTGGTGCTCGACGGCTTCTTCGAGCCGCGGCGCTGCGACGCGCTGCGCGCCCGGATGGCGGAGCTGATGGCCGGGTTCGACCCGGCCGGAGTCCGGACGATCTTCGCCACGGACGACCACAGCCATGCGCAGGACGACTGGTTCCTCGATTCCGGCGACAAGATCCGGTTCTTCTTCGAGCCGGGCTCGTTCGACGCGTCGGGCGCGCTGCGCCAGCCGCTCGAGCTCTCGCTCAACAAGGTGGGCCACGCCCTCCACGATCTCGATCCCGTGTTCGACACGTTCTCGCGCGATACCGGGCTGGCCGGTGTCGCCCGCGCCATCGGCCTGATCGAGCCGCTGCTGCTGCAGTCGATGTACATCTTCAAGCAGCCGCGGATCGGCGGCGAGGTCGTCTGTCATCAGGACAGCAGCTTCCTGCACACGGACCCCTTGAGCTGCGCCGGCTTCTGGGTCGCGCTCGAGGACGCCGATGAGACGAACGGCTGCATGTGGGCGGAGCCGGGCGGGCATCGCCGGCCGCTGCATCGGCGGTTCGTGCGTGAGGGGCGCCGGACGCGGATGGAGCCGCTCGAGCCGATGCCGCTGCCCGAGACGGATCTGGTGCCGCTGTGCGCGCGCAAGGGCACGCTCGTCCTGCTGCATGGCCAGCTGCCCCATCGCAGCGGTCCCAACCTTTCGGAGCGCTCCCGCCACGCCTATGCGCTGCACCTGATCGACGGCATTTGCCGGTACAGCGTGGACAATTGGCTGCAGCGCCCGGTCGAGATGCCGCTGCGCGGATTCTGAGCGCTACGGCCGTGCGGCGGCGGGATTGGCGGCCGCCGGCTGGCATCCTAGGTATCGGATGAGCGAGATGCGGGAGGGACAATGCCGCTGAGTTGGATGCGGACGAAATTCGGTGACCTTCGGGCGCAGGTGTTGGGCGAGCTCGCGAATGAGCTCGAGATCGAGGTCAGCGAGGATCTGATCGAGGCGCTGGCCGCCGCCACGGCGATGGTGGCGTTCGCGGACGGTGTCTCGAGCCCCGAGGAGCGCGAGGAGCTGCTCGCGGTGTTCGAGGAGGAGGACCGCCTCACGGACATCGACCTCGACGACCTGTTCGATGCGTTCGACGACTATGCCGAACGGTTCACCGAGGACCGCAAGCTGGCCGAGAGCGAGGCGCTGGCCACCGTGGCGGTATTCGACGATTCGCCGGACCTCGGGCGGCTGGTCATGCGGGCGGCCCTGGTGATCGCCAGCACGGACGGCACGCTGACGCCCGAGGAGGAGCGCGCGGCGCGTCAGCTCTGCGAGGCGCTGGGTCTCGAGAGCGACGAGCTGAAGCGGCCGGTCAAGCGCCGCGAGGACGAGGACGAGGAGGACGACGAGGAGACGGAGGACGGGGAGTAGGCTCTCGCGTCTACGGATGCATCCGCGAGACGCGGTCGGCCAGCCGCGTCGGCTCGGGCAGCCGGTAGCGGGTGAGCGTGGCGAGCACCAGCTCCAGGGCCAGCTCGGCGGAGATCCGGTGGCCGGTGGACACGAACAGTGGTCGCGCCCGTTCCCGTGAGCGCAGGACCGTGGCGATGGTCGCGCCACGGTGGGTCAGCGCGGTCCGGTCGCCCTTGACGGGGCCGGGCTCCTCGAACCGGCCCACGAGCCTGGACTTCGCCACCCCGATCGAGGGCAGACCCGTCAGCACGCCTAGATGCGACGCGATCCCGAGGCCGCGCGGATGGGCGATGCCGTGGCCGTCGACCATGAGCAGGTCGGGCGGCGTGCGCAGCAGGGCCAGCGCCTCGAGCACGGCTGGGGCCTCGCGGAAGGAGAGATAGCCCGGAACGTAGGGGAATCGCGTCGGCACCGCGGCCAGAGCACTCTCCTCGAGCTCCAGCGATGGAAAGTCCACGACCGCGATCGCCGCCCAGGTCAGCCCCGCCCAGGGCGACACATGCGCGTCGACCCCGGCGATGCGGCGCACCGGCCCCGGATCGCCCTCGGTCACGACCTCGTGACGCAGCTGCTCCTGGATGGCGCGTGCTTCCTCGATGGAGGCCGGCCAGTCGCCGCTCACGGCTGCGCGTCGGCCGAGGACAGCATCGCCACCACCTCCGCGTCCTCGAGCTGACGAAAATCCCGGTAGTACTGCCCCACGGCGACGAGGTCGGACGGCGTGTGCAGGCAGACGACACGGTCGGCCTCATGCTCGAGGCGCGCCAGAATGCCGGCATCGGCGACCGGAACCGCGAGCACGGTCGCCTTCGGCCCGGCCCGCCTCACTGCACGCAGGGCCGCACGCATGGTGGCGCCCGTGGCGATGCCGTCGTCGATCACGATGGCGCTGTGGCCCGCCACGACCGCCCGCGGCCGGTTCCCGAGATAGGCGGCGCGTCGGCGCGCGATCTCCGCGAGCTGCCGCTCCTGCTCCCGCTCCAGATAGCCTTGGTCGATCCCATAGGCGCGAACGACGTCGGGATTGAGGACCAGCTCGGGCGTCGGTCCGTCGACGACCGCGCCGGCCGCCAGCTCCTCGTGCCCCGGGGCGCCGATCTTGCGCACCATGACCAAGTCGAGCGGTGCTGCGAGCCGACGGGCGACCTCCAGCGCCACCGGGACGCCACCGCGCGGCAGCGCCAGCACTACGGGCGCCTCGAGATCAAGCCCGGCGAGCCGGTCGGCGAGCTGTCGACCAGCATCCGAACGTGTCGCGAACCGCATACCCCACCCGTTCGGGCAACCTCCCGCAGTCATTCCTATAGCGCGGTTGGCGCTGACGTCGATACGATCTGTGAAAGGAACTGAGGAGGGGGCATGCCGTCCGAGCATCTCGACGGCATCCGCTTGCTGGCGCCTCTGGCACCGGCCGAGCGCGAGCGCCTTGCCGCCCGCTGCGCATGGCGCCGCTACCAGCCGGGCGAGCTCGTGCTGAGCCGCGAGGCGGAGGACCGGGACGTGCTGTTCCTGGTCGCGGGCCGGTTGCGGGTCGTCAACTACGCCAGCTCCGGCCGGGAGGTCGCTTATGCGGTGATCGAGCCCGGCGCCCATGTCGGCGAGCTCGCCGCCCTGGACGGCTCGCCGCGCACCGCGTCGGTCGAGGCGCTCGAGCCCTGCCGCATCGCCGCGCTCCCCAGCGGACCGTTCCAGGAGCTGCTCCTGAGCCATCCGCAGCTTGCGCTGACCCTGTTGCTATCGATGGCCAAGATCATCCGGCAGACCGACGAGCGCATCGCCGAGCTCAGCGTGCTCACGGCCGTGCAGCGGATCTATCGCGAGCTGGGGCGGATGACCCGGCCATGCGCCGACGGCAGGAAGACGATCTCGCCCCTGCCGACGCAGGAGGACATCGCCGCGCGGGTCGGCACCACGCGCGAGACCGTCGCCCGGACGCTCGGTCAGCTCAGCCGGTCCGGCGTCGTCCGCCGGCACGGCCGCGAGCTGGTGATCGTCAAGCCGGACCTGCTCGAGAGCCTGGGCGAGCTGGACGGCTGAGGGCGAGGCCGGTCAGAGGGTCCGCGTCACCTTGAGCAGGCCCGGCGGCCGGTCCGGGTCGCGGCCACGGGCACGGGCGAGGGCCTCGGCCAGCGGGTAGAAGGCCTGCAGCGCCACGATCGGATCGAGCAGGGGATGCAGGGGCGGCGGCAGCGGCAGATGCACGAGCCCCGGCCCCGGGGCGTCGTGGCTGGCGACCACGACCTGCGCGCCGGCCTTGGCGAGGTCGGTGGCGAAGGCGAGGGCATCGCGGCCGCCGGCGTCCTGGAGGCCGTAGACCAGAACCGGAAAGCCGGGGCCGATGACGGCCTTGGGACCATGCTGGATCTCGGCGGCGCTCAGCGCCTCCGCCAGGACGCCCGAGGTCTCCTTGAGCTTGAGCGCGGTCTCCTCCGCGACGCCGAGGCCGGGGCCGCGGCCGACGACGTAGAGGCTCGACGCGCCGCCGAGTAGCGGCAGTGCCGAGCTCCAGTCGCAGGCCAGCGCGGCCTCCAGGCGATCCGGCAGTGCGGCGAGAGCATCGAGCATCGCCCGATCCTCGGCCCACGACGCGAGCAGGCGTGCCGCGACGGCCATCGTGGCGATCACGCTCTTGGTCGCGGCGACGCTGCGCTCGGGCCCGGCATGCTGGGGCAGGAAGTGCGCTGCAGTCCGCTCGAGCGGCGAGTCCGGCTGGTTGACGATCGCGACGGTGAGCGCGCCGCCCGCCCGCGCGGCCTCCACCGTGCGCAGGAGATCGGGGCTGCCGCCGGACTGGGAGGTGGAGACGACCAGCGAGCGCTCGAAGCGCAGCGCGGCGCCGTAGCGGGTCACCAGCGACGGCGGCAGGGATGCCGTGATCCGGCCGGTGACGATGCCGGCGAGGTTGGCGAAGTAGAGCGCCGCGTGATCGGAGCTGCCGCGTGCCACCGTGACGATGAAGGCGGGATCGTGGCGGCGCAGCGCCTGCGCCAGCGCGTCGTAGGCCGGCGCGTCCGCGGCCAGCATCGCGGCGACGCGCTGCGGAGCGGAGCGGGTCTCTTCGAGCATGAGCGAGGTCAACGGCATCTCCTCTCGTGATATCGGTCGGCCTTGGTGCCGCTCCAGCGGCTCAGCGGACGTCGTCATACTCGGGCGCGACCGCACCCGTGGCGATCAGCCAGGCGCCGCGCAGCGGGTCCGGCCGCGTTTCCGCCGGCAGAAGCGGCAGGTCGAGGCGGGCCACCAGATGCGGGCGGTAGATCTCGGCGAGCCCGCCGCCGAGGCAGAGGCGGCCCCCGGTGCCGGCGACCACCGCCCGCGCCAGCCTGGCCAGATACTCCGCACCTTCCGCCAGCAGCGCCCTGCCGGCGGGATCGTCCGCCCCGGCAGCGGCGACGACGCTCGGCGCCAGGGACGCGAACTCGGTCGCGCGAGCCTGCTTGAGCCAGAGCAGGATGCTCTCCCGATCATGCCCGAGCGCGGTCCGCGCGGACGCCCAGAGCCGGCTCTCGGGCCACGGCGAGGCGGCGTCGAGATGGTCGAGATACTCGGTGGCGAGCCGCAGGCCGAGCCAGGCGCCGCTGCCCCGGTCGGAGACCGGAAAGCCCCAACCGGATCGGATCTCCGGCTTGCGGCCCGGGGCGCAGCGGAATGCGACGACGCCCGTGCCGATCGACAGCAGCGCCCCCGGGGCGGTGCCGAACACACCAGCATAGCTGGCATAGCCGTCGCTCGACAGCCGGCGCGCCGCGAAGTCGGGGCAGGCTTCGACGAACGCCTGCCTTTGCCGCTCGCCGCTCGCCCCGGCCAAGCCTGCGCTCACCATGGTGCGGCCGGCGGCGGTGTCGGGGGACAGTCCGGCCTGACTGCACAGCACGTCCCAGACCCGGCGGATCTCCATCAGCCCGGCGAGGGGATCGCGATAGAGATTGGCCGGCCCGGCGCGGCAGCTGGCGAGCGGGTCACCGGCCCAGCTCAGCAGTGCGGCCGCGGTTTTGGTGCCGCCACCGTCGATCGCGAGGACATAGTCTGCATTGGTCATGCGGCTAGGATACCAAAAAGGTGCCAATTGGCAAGATACGGATACAGCGTATAGTCATTAGACCGCAGGATCGGCCAAGGAACTCGTTCCTGTTGCAAAGTGGTATCTTACTGGTATCTGCATCGACGCAGCAGCTGGGAGGCGACATGGACACCGAGGGGAGACTCGCCCGCTACCGCGACGCCGATCGCTGGCCGACCGAAGAATCGTTGGGGGCGATGCTCGACAATCAGCAGGCGGCCTTCGTCGCGGTGCGCAATGCGCTGCCGGCGCTGGCACGTGCCGCCCAGGGTGCCGCCGCGCGCCTCGCGGAGGGGGAAGGCCGGCTGATCTACACCGGAGCCGGCGCTTCCGGCCGGCTCGCGGTCCAGGACGGGGTCGAGCTGCATCCGACGTTCGGTTGGCCGCACGAGCGGCTGATCTACCTCCTCGCCGGCGGCGACACCGCGGTCATCCGCTCGCTCGAAGGGGCCGAGGACGACGCCGCGGCGGGCCGGGAGGCGGCCGCGGCATTGCGTCTCGCCGCCGGCGACGTCATGGTCGCGGTGGCCGCCTCCGGCACCACCGCCTATACCCGCGCGGTGCAGGCGGCGGCGCGCGAGGCCGGCGCCCTCACGATCGCCTTCGCCTGCAACCCCGGCGCGCCGCTGCTCGAGGAGGCGGAGATGCCCGTGCTCCTGCACACCGGCCCCGAGTTTCTCGCCGGCTCGACCCGGATGACGGCGGGGACGGCGCAGAAGATCGCGCTCAACCTGCTCTCGACGCAGCTCATGATGGAGCTGGGCCGCATCTATCAGGGGCTGATGGTCAACGTCGTCCCGTCCAACAGCAAGCTGGTCGACCGCAGCCAACGGATCGTCCAGGCCCTCACCGGCTGCGACCGGCCCACGGCCGCAGCCGCCTGGCAGCGCGCCGGCCAGGACATCAAGCTCGCCGTGCTCCTCGTCGACGGCGTCGAGGAGCGTGATGCCCGCGCCCGGCTGGAGCAGGCGCGGGGCGATTTGCGTCGCGCTCGGCCGAACCAGCTCTGACCGTTCATTCCAGGGAGGATTTCCGATGACCCTTTCGCGCCGCACACTCTTGCCGCTGGCGGCCGTGCTGCTGGCCGGCACCAGCCTCGCCTCGGCCAGCGCCGCCGAGCTCGTGATCGAGAGCTGGCGCAACGACGACCTGCCGATCTGGCAGGAGAAGATCATCCCGGCGTTCGAGGCGAAGCACCCGGACATCAAGGTCAAGTTCCAGCCGACCGCTCCCAAGGAGTACGATGCGGCGCTGCGCGCCAAGCTCGACGGCGGCACCGCGGGCGACCTGATCACCTGCCGGCCCTTCGACGCCTCGCTGCAGCTGTTCCAGAACGGCAAGCTCGAGGCGCTCAACGGCATGGAGGAGCTGAAGGACTTCCCCGACTTCGCCATCGCCGCCTGGAGCACCGACGACGGCAAGAGCACGTTCTGCATGCCGATGGCCTCGGTGATGCACGGCTTCATGTACAACAAGGACATCTTCAAGGAGCTCGGGCTCGAGGTGCCGACCACCGAGGCCGAGTTCATCGCAGTGCTCGACAAGATCAAGGAGAACGGCTCCTACATCCCGATGGCCATGGGCACCGTCGACCAGTGGGAGGCGGCGACCATGGGCTACACCAACATCGGCCCGAACTATTGGAAGGGCGAGGAGGGCCGCAAGGCGCTGCTCGACGGCAGCGCCAAGCTGACCGACCCGCAATATGTCGAGCCGATGCAGGCTCTGGCGGCCTGGAAGCCCTATCTCGGCGACGGGTTCGAGGCGCAGACCTACCCCGACAGCCAGAATCTGTTCACGCTCGGCCGCGCCGCGATCTATCCGACCGGCAGCTGGGAGATCTCGCCCTTCGGCAAGGACGCGGAGTTCGAGATGGGCGCGTTCAAGCCGCCGGTGAAGAACGCCGGCGACAAGTGCTACGTCACCGACCATGTCGACATCGGCATGGGGGTCAACGCCGCGAGCCCCAACAAGGAGGCCGCCAAGGCCTTCGTCGAATGGGTGGGCTCGCCGGAGTTCGCCGAGATCTACAGCAACGCCCTGCCGGGCTTCTTCTCGCTGTCCAAGGCGCCGATCAAGCTCGAGAACCCGCTCGCGCAGGAGTTCGTGAGCTGGCGCGAGCAGTGCGATGCCACCATCCGCCTGCCCTATCAGATCATCAGCCGCGGCACGCCCAACCTGTGGAACGACATGTGGGTGATCTCGGCCAACGTGATCAACGGCACCCAGACGCCCGAGGACGGCATGGCGCAGCTCCAGAAGGGCCTCGCCGCCTGGTACCCGCCCCAACAGAAATAACCTAGCCGGCACCCGGCCGGTCGACCGCCGGCCGGGTACACGACGAACGCCTCGACAAGGTCAGGGACCATGACCGAGCAGACTAGCGCCACCGCGACACTGGACGCCGCCGTCGCCGCCGAACCGGCGACGCGACGGGACTTCCCCTGGCACATCATCGTCTTTCTGGCGCCAGCGGTGATCATCTACACGCTGGTGATGATCCTGCCGTTGGCCGAGACGCTGCGGCTGTCCTTCTTCAACCGCACCGCGGGCGGGCCCGAGTTCTTTGTCGGCCTGCAGAACTTCAGCCAACTGTTCTTCGACGAGCGCTGGGCCGGCCAGTTCTGGAACGCGCTCTGGAACAACCTCTACTTCTTCCTGATCCACATGCTGGTGCAGAACCCGATCGGCGTCGCGCTGGCCGCGATCCTGTCGATGGCGCACCTGCCCGGCCGGACCTTCTACCGCACGGCCATTTTCGTGCCGACCATGCTGTCGGTGGTGATCATCGGCTTCGCCTGGAAGCTGATCTTGAGCCCGATCTGGGGCGTGTCCAGCACGCTGCTCGGCGCCGTCGGCCTGAAGTGGCTCTACGCGCCCTGGCTGGGCAAGGAAGAGTACGCGCTCACCGCCCTGTCGCTGATCTCGGTCTGGCAGTATGTCGGCATCCCGATGATGCTGATCTATGCGGCGCTGCTGAACATTCCCAAGGAAGTGATCGAGGCCGCCGATCTCGACGGCGTGCGCGGCCCGGCGCTGTTCTTCAAGGTCAAGCTGCCGCTGATCCTGCCGGCGATCGGCATCATCTCGATCCTCACATTCATCGGCAACTTCAACGCCTTCGACCTGATCTACGCCGCGCAGGGCGCCCTGGGCGGGCCGAACTTCGCGACCGACATCCTGGGCACCTACCTCTACCGCACCTTCTTCGGCTTCCAGATCCAGACCGGCGACCCGCACATGGGGGCGACCATCGCCACCATCATGTTCCTGATCATCCTGACCGGGGTGCTGATCTACCTGCTCGGCGTGCAGCGCGGCATGCAGCGCTACGAGTTCTGATGGGCCGACGATGATGGTGGCACGAAGAGATCTCACGGGCCAGGGCGCGGCGCACCTGATCCTGATCCTCTACACGATTGTCGCCCTGTTCCCGATGGTCCTGGTCCTGGTCAACGCGTTCAAGACCAGGAAGGCGATCTTCGGTGCGCCGCTGGCCCTGCCGACGCCCGAGACCTTCACGCTCGCCGGCTTCCAGACCGTCCTGGCCCAGGGCGACTTCGCGCTCTACTTCACCAACAGCCTGATCGTCACCGTCGTGGCCTTGTTCCTCATCCTCCTGTTCGGGGCGATGGCCGCGTTCGCGCTGTCCGAGTATCGCTTTCCCGGCAATCCGCTGCTCGGCCTCTATCTGGCGCTCGGCATCATGATTCCGATCCGGCTCAGCACGGTCGGCATCCTCGAGCTCATGGTCCGGCTCAGCCTGGTCAACACGCGCACCGCGCTGATCTTGGTCTACACCGCGCAGGGCTTGCCGCTGGCGATCTTCATCCTGTCCGAGTTCATGCGCGCGGTGTCCAAGGACCTGAAGGACGCCGGCCGCATCGACGGCCTGTCGGAGTACACGATCTTCTTCCGCATCGTGCTGCCGCTGACCCGGGCGCCGATGGCGACGGTGGCGGTGTTCACCATGATCCCGGTCTGGAACGACCTCTGGTTCCCGCTGATCCTGGCGCCGGGCGAGGCCACCAAGACGATAACCTTGGGCGCCCAGGTGTTCGTCGGTCAGTTCGTCACCGACTGGAACGCCGTCCTCGCCGCGCTGTCGCTCGCGATCGTGCCGGTGCTGCTGCTCTACCTGATCTTCAGCCGCCAGCTCATCCGCGGCATCACCTCCGGCGCCGTCAAGTAGGACCGCCCCATGGCCCAGCTCAAGATCGACCAGATCCGCAAGTCCTTCGGCAAGGTCGACGTCCTCAAGGGGGTGGACCTCGACATCGCCGACCGCGAGTTCATCGTCCTGCTCGGTGCGTCCGGCTGCGGCAAGTCCACGCTGTTGCGGATCATCGCTGGGCTGGAAACCCAGACCTCCGGCCAGATCAGCATCGGCGGAGAGGTCGTCGACCGGCTGCCGCCCGCCAAACGCGGCATCGCCATGGTGTTCCAGAGCTACGCGCTCTACCCCCATCTCGACGTCGCCGGGAACTGGGCGCTGGGCCTGAAGCAGGCCGGCGAATCGGCCGCGGTGATCGCCGAGCGCACGCAGGAGGCCGCACGCATCCTGGCCCTGGAGGGCCTCTTGGGGCGGAAGCCGGCCGAGCTGTCGGGCGGCCAGCGGCAGCGGGTGGCGATCGGCCGCGCGATCGTGCGGCACC
>JBGAKU010000142.1:0-13903 GCA_044224255.1 Geminicoccaceae bacterium | reverse complement strand
GAATATTCTCGATTGATTATGCCGTTCCAAGCTCGAGTGCCCGCTGATGATCGGTCATTCTCGCGCGGGCCGGTTGGGCCTAAGTTCGATGACACCGGCGCCGAGGGCGCGGGTAGGCCGCCAATACTGCGGCCATCGCAATCGACGGAAGGTCTCATCATGAGCAGCGAGCAGAAGGTCGTCATCATCACCGGCGCGTCGCGGGGGATCGGCGCCGGCCTGGTGCGCGCCTACCGCGACCGGAACTATCGCGTGGTCGCCAATTCCCGCTCGATCGAGCCCGGGGCCGACGCCGGGGTGCTGGCCGTGGCGGGCGACATCAGCGAGCCGGAGACCGCCGAGCAGATCGTTCGTGCCGCGCTCGAACGCTTCGGCCGCATCGACTCGCTGGTCAACAATGCCGGCGTCTTCGTCTCCAAGCTGTTCATCGAGTTCAGCCAGAACGACTATGCCCGCAACATGGCGGTCAACGTCGCCGGCTTCTTCCACATCACCCAGCGGGCCGCCGCCGAGATGCTGAAACAGGGCTCCGGCCACATCGTCAGCATCACCACGACCATCGTCGACCAGCCGATGGCCGGTGTGCCCGCGGCGCTCGCCGCTCTGACCAAGGGTGCCCTGAACGCGGTCACCCGGTCGCTGGCCATCGAGTTCGCAACCCAAGGCGTGCGGGTCAATGCCGTCGCACCCGGGATCATCAAGACGCCGATGCACCGGGTCGAGACCCACGCTGCACTCGCGGCCCTGCACCCGGTCGGGCGCATGGGCGAGATCCGTGATGTCGTCGACGCCGTCCTGTTCCTCGAGAGCGCGCCCTTCGTCACCGGCGAGATCCTCCACGTCGACGGCGGCCAGCACGCCGGACGCTGGTGATGCCGCAACACGCGACGGAGTAGCCTCACATGCCCATCGTCACCATCCAGGTCACCCGCGAGGGCACGGCGCCCGATCGCGCTTCGGTATCGGCCGAGGAGAAGGCTGCGCTCATCAAGGGCGTCAGCGAGCTGCTGCGCGACGTCCTGCACAAGCCCGTCGAGGCGACCTTCGTGGTCATCGAGGAGGTCGACACGGAAAATTGGGGCTGGGGCGGCCTGCCGGTGCTCGAGTACCGGCGCCGGCGCGCCGCGGCGTTGCGCGATGCCGGCGGCTGACCCGATGGGCCGGGCGGTCGCCATCGATCCGGCAGGCGGCCGCCGTCACCGCCTGCGGGCCAGCTTGGCGGCGCTCCGCCGGACGCCTGCAGTCCCCTCGCAAGAAGGAGTTTTGCGATGACACTGTCTTCCTCGCAACAGCTCCTCGAGTTCCTGGCCATCGATCATCCGATCATCCAGGCGCCGATGGCGGGCGTCTCGACGCCCGCCATGGCCGCCGCGGTCGCCGACGCGGGAGGATTGGGCTCGATCGGGGTCGGTGCGGTGAGCGCGGCGGCGGCAGGCGAGATGATCGCCGCCGTGCGCGCGCGCTCGAGCCGATCGTTGAACGTGAACCTGTTCTGCCATCAGCCGGCGCGAGCGGATGCCGCGCGCGAGGCCGAGTGGATCGAGCGTCTGCGCCCCGAGTTCGAGCGGGTCGGCGCAGAGCCGCCCACCGTCCTCCGCGAGATCTACAAGAGCTTTCTCGACGACGAGGACATGCTCGCGACCCTGCTCGCGGCGAGGCCGAAGGTCGTGAGCTTCCACTTCGGCATGCCGGCGCCCGACTGGGTCAGGGCGCTGCGCGAGGCGGGCATCGTTCTGCTCGGCTCCGCCACCAATCTGCGCGAGGCGCAGCTCGCCGTGGCGGCGGGCGTGCATGCCGTCGTCGCCCAGGGATACGAGGCGGGCGGTCATCGTGGGATGCTCGATGCCGACGGCGAGGACAGCCAGCTCGGCACGATCGCCCTGACCCGGCTTCTCGTGCGCGCGCTCGACATCCCCGTGATCGCCGCCGGCGGGATCATGGACGGTGCCGGCATCGCGGCGGTGCTCCGGCTCGGCGCCGGCGCAGCGCAGCTCGGCACCGCGTTCATCGGGACCGACGAGTCCGCGGCCGACGAGGGCTATCGGGCGGCCCTGTTCAGCGAGGCCGCCCAGCACACGGTGATGACGCGCGCCGTCTCCGGGCGTCCGGCGCGCTGCCTGGCGAACCGGTTCACGGCGCTCGGCGCAGGCATCTCGTCAGAAGATGTTCCTTCCTACCCGATCGCCTACGACGCCGGGAAGGCACTGCATGCGGCCGCCAAGGTGACCGGAGACTTCGGCTACGGCGCCCAATGGGCAGGGCAGGGAGCACCTCTGGCACGCTCCTTGTCCGCTCGGCGGTTGATGTCAGAGTTGATCGCGGAAGTTCTGAATAGTTGAGCACTTGCACGGTGTACTTGTCCTGCGCCGCGGGGGTCATGCCGCCCGAGGCGGTGAGCAGGACGACCATGATCACGATCCCAGACGCCAACATGCTCTAGCGCGGCCGCATTGAACATTCCCCTCCTTGGCCAAGCCGTTTTCTGAACGGCCGATTTCATCAAAGCCTAACCTCGGCGAGGCGCCAACGGCATGCCCGCGGCATGAAGCTCGCTCAGAGCCGCGCCGAAAATTCAGGCCATGACCTCGCGCTCGAACCGGTTGGCGGTCATGAACAGGGCGGCGAGCAAGGTCATCGTGCGTGACCTGACGGTGCTGCCTTCATCATCGACCAGGAGCCGACGGTAACGGCCGAGCACCCCGAAGGTCTGTTCGACCCGCCATCGCTTGGGCACGCGCGAACCTTGTCTTGTTGGTCTGTGGCATGGAGGAGGGGCTCCACCCCTCTGCAGAGGGGTGGAGCGCGGGGTCGGAGATCGGCCCGAGCCCAGGGCACGAGCCCGTGGCTCAGCGTGATCCCGCCACGCATTCATGGGAGCCCGAACGGTTGGGTGGCGCAAGCCCGCAGACAAGGATGGGCCCACTCGGCCGTGGGCGTCGCGATCCCACTCTCCATCGCCAGCCGCTTGAGCATCTCCCTTGGCTCTTGCCGGGTATCGGGGTGGTGACGTTCTGGTCACCGGGCCAGGGCAGCGACGAGGGAGGCGAGCAGGGCTTTGCCGCGTCGGCGCGCGTTGTGCACGAGCTGGAAGAAGCCGAGATAGAGCGGCAGCTTCTGTTGGGAGAGGCCGCGATGCGGCCGCAGCCAGGAGCGCAGCAGCGACCAGAAGCCCTCGAGCGTGTTGACGTGCACCTCGCAGAAGCCGTCGCCGTCCTCGTCGCGGGCGTACTCGCCGCGCGCATGGCGGACCGTCTGATGCCGATAGCCCCAGCTCTCCAGACGAGCGTAGATGTCGTACTCATCGGTATGGATGAGCGCGCCCGCCGTGACCGTGGCCGCGATGATCGGCCGGATCGTCTTCTGCTGGACATTGGCCGGCATCCGCAGCGCGACCTCACCGCCACGCTGGATCAGCCCCAGGATCGGCGGCTTCTCTTTCGCCAGCGTGCCGCGACCGGGTGCGCCCTTGAGCCGCCGCCGTCGCCCGCGACGGCCTTTTTGGCCACCGCCGCTGGATTGCCCTTGTGCCCGGCAACCACGTCGACCTCGTCCACCTCGACGGTGCCGTCCAGCACGACGGCGGGCGTCTTGGCCACCAGCCCGCTGCGCAGGTGCTCGGTCATCGCCTGCACGGCGGCCACGCTCAGGCCGAGTTCGTGGGCGATCTGCCGGTTCGACAGGTTCAGGCCCATCAGCTACAGGCACAGCACCCAGAGCCGGAGCGGGCGGTGGTGCCCGGCCAGGGCGGTGCCGGTCAGGTCATCGAAGCGCGGCTGGCAGGCCGTGCCGCGATAGCGCTGCCGGTGCGGCTGGCGGTCGTCGCGGCCATGGCGCGCCACCGCGGCGCTGCCGCAAGTGGGGCAGCGGACCCCGTCCGGCCAGCGATGCTGCCGGACCAGCGCAAAGCACTTCGCGTCATCGATCAGGGCGGCGAGGTTCACCAAAGGCGTGGTGGTCATGGGCACCATCAAGCGGTCAGGGAAAGCTTCCTCAACCGGCTGCCGCCGCCGACGCTGCACTCAGCCTGCTCAGACCGACCACCCCGAAACCCGGCAAGAGCGTCTCCCGATAGCCCTCGCCGCTGTCGCGGCGCACGATCGCGCGCAGGGCGGCGTTGGCCTCGATGGTCGAGGCATCGACCCCGATCCCCCTTGATCAGGCCGTGCTCGGCCAAGCGCTCCAGCACCCAGCCGAAGACCGCCGCGTGCACCTCCAGCGGCAGCCGCGCGCGCGTCTTGCTGAGCCAGGAGTGATCCGGCACCGGATCAGTCAGGCCCAGGCGCAGGAACTCGCGTAAGGACAGGCTGTCCGCGCACCGCCACTCGAGCCCACGTTCGCTGTCGATCCCCTCAAAGTGGCCGACCAGGTGCATCCGGAAGTAGCGGCCCGGCGGCAGCGACGGCCGGCCCCGCCGGCTGGCATAGTAGAGCGCACACTGGTTCTCGGCAAAGCCGTCGAACCCGGCTTCGATGAGCACCGCCTGCAGGCGATCGTAGAAGGCGTGACCCGGTGAGCGCGGCAGCTCGGCCCAACCCACCAGCAGCTCGGTCTGCCGCTCCGCCTGCCGACCCAGCGCCATACTCGCCTCCGCGCCGTCACCGCCCCAGCGAATCAGCCACACCTGAGTTCGTCAACGGGCTGTCAAGGCTGCCGTCGCCAAACTGCTGAACGCCACTTGGCAGCGTTGCCGGGTCCACTTTGCCCGCAACGCCTGGCCCATCGAGCGCAGCGCGCCATGGTGGCCGCCGCGATCCGCACCGCCTTTGCCCAGGAGACCGAGGAGATGGCGCATCGCCAGTAGCGCAAGGTGGCAGATCAGCTCCGTTCGACGCTGCCCAAGCTTGCCACCCTCATGGAGGAGGCCGAGGTCGACGTCCTGGCCTACATGACCTTCCCGGCCGCCCACCGCGCCAAGCTGCACTCGGTCAATCCGCTGGAACGCCTGAACGGCGAGATCAAGCGTCGGACCGACGTCGTCGGGTCGAGAGCTTCGCTCTCAACTCGCCAACGAGGCGGCCATCACCCGCCTGGTCGGCGCCCTCCTGCTCGAGCAATCCGACGAGTGGGCGCTCCAGCGCGCCCGTCACATGACGCTGGAAACCATGGCGCCGCTCGGCGACAGTACCAACGTCAGCCTGCCGGTCTCGGCCGCCTGACCAAACCGGCCTCGCCGGACATCGCGGCGATCAACGTCAGCTACAAATCGCTGAGCCGCTTCGGTCTCATTTATTCTGAGCGGCAGCGCGCCTCGATCTCGCGCATGGCCGCCGATAATCTCAAGCAGCTTACAGGTATGGAAGTGATGGCAGATCCCGTCGAAGCCGGCCTCCCGGATCACGCAGAAGCGCTCGGGCATCGACTATTCTTGCCCGTCAGTATGACGACGCTCCATGTTCCGGATCGATTGCAAGACGGAAAGACGGGGCATCGGTCGGTCTCCCGGCAGCAGGTCGGTGTGGACGTGGCAACGGCGGCAGCGAGACGCCGCCGCCGATCGGGTCGACGTCAGTTCTTCGCCGTGTACTTGTCCATATTCTTGGGCGTGACCAGCTCGAACGGGATGTAGACGACCTGGTCTACGGCCTCCTTGCGCGCGAGGGCCAGCGCCGCATCCACCGCACCAGCGGCTTGGCCGGCGGCGTTCTGGAACACGGTGACGTCGAGCTCGCCCGCCTTCATGGCGGCCAGGCCGTCGGGTGTGGCGTCGACCCCGACCACGACGACCTTGGAGAG
The DNA here is from genome assembly GCA_044224255.1 of Geminicoccaceae bacterium. Classification (GTDB taxonomy): domain Bacteria; phylum Pseudomonadota; class Alphaproteobacteria; order Geminicoccales; family Geminicoccaceae; genus Benzoatithermus. Next base: position 8,170 of record JBGAKU010000142.1, on the reverse strand, counting down.
ATCGACGCCGGAGCTCTTCATCGCCTGGATCGCGCCGATCGCCATCTCGTCGTTGTTGGCGAAGACGGCGTCGAACGGTTGTCCGGCGGTCAGCCAGTTGGTCATCAGGTCCATCGCCTGCGTGCGCAGCCAGCCGGCCGACTGAGCGTCCGCGACCTCGATGAACTTGCAGGCGTCGGTGTTCAGGGCCGCGCGGGCGGAATCGGTCCGCTGCAGGGCCGCGTTGTGGGCGAGATCGCCCATCAGGATGTAGGCGTGTGCGCCTCCCTGCTGCTCGCCCTGCTCGGTAAGTATCCGGCAGGCCTCGGTGGCACCGAGCATGCCGGCCTCGGTCTCCTTGGAGCCGACATACGCCTCATTGTCCGGCAGCTCCGCGACGTTCACGGGCTCCAGGTTGAGGTAGACGAGGGGGATGCCAGCTGCCTCCGCGGCACTGGTGATCGCCGGTGCCGTCGACGTATCGGTGAGCGTCACGATGATGGCGTCAACACTCGACGCGATGAAGTTGTTCACCTGGCTGATCTGCTTGCCGACGTCGCGCTGCGAGTCCTCGAGCTGGACCTCGACGCCATCCAGTTGGGCCGCCCGGGCGGAAATGCCGTTGCGCAGCAGCGTCTGGAAGTTGTCGTCGAAGCTCTGCATGCTGACGCCGATCGTCGCGGCGCTGGCCTGACCCGCAAGAATCGCCGCGAGTCCGGCCGTGAGCAAAGTCGTCCTCATGGACGAGCCCTCCTGATCGGGTGCCGGCCCACCCGAGTTGGTTGCCGGGGCGTCCCGATGGGGCGCCGCTAGATTTCGTTGGGGCCGCCGGCGTCGGGGGATCAGCCGATGGCTATGCGGACCTCGCCACCGACCACTTCCGCGGAATAGGTCCGCAGGTTCACGCAGGGCGGCAAGCGGATCGCCTCGCCGGTGCGATAGTCGAACGCCCCGGAATGCTTGGGGCACTCGATTTCGAAATCCATGACCAAGCCATCGGCAAGATGAACCGCCTCATGGCTGCAGAGGCCGTCCGTGCAGTACACGCTGTCGTCGGGAGCCCGATAGACCGCGAAGGTCCTGGAACCATGGTCGAAGCGGAGCACACCTTCCTGCTCGATGTCCTCCAGCCGGCACGCCGTCACCCAGCCGCTCATGACACGGCGACCTTCTGCGTGGCCGCCTTGCGGGCTTGTTGCTGGGCGGCCCGCTCCTTCCGCTTGCGATAGCGGGCCTGCATTTGGGCCTCCCCCGCCGCCGAGCCGTCGTGCCAAGTGCCGAACCAATAGTCGAGCGGGATGAGCGCGTCGCCGTAGTTCACCTCGAAATACTTGTGGTGCAGGTAGTGCGCATAGGCGTGACTATCGATCGAACCACTCTCGCCAAGCTCGATCTTGTCGAAGCCGACATGGCCGGGGATCGCGCCGAAACCGGCATAGTGCAGCTGGTACAGCGCGATGATCGGGTTCGAGGGGATGATCAGGTGGTAGAACGCCGTGCCGAGATAGAGCAGGTGCTCCCCCGGGTGCATGGACAGCGACGACCATGGCGACGGATTGACCGAATTGTGGTGCACCGAATGCACCCATTTGTAGAGGAACGGCGTGTGAATCAGCCGGTGAATGCAGAAGAAATGGAACTCATGAATGATCGGCACGACGAGAGCCAGCGCCGCCAGGTAGACGGGATGCTGGGCGAAGCTCAGCCAGGGTGCGTAGCCGTTGGCGAACGCCCAGAGGACCAGCACCTCGACCGCCGTCCAGACCGTCACGCCGGACAGGAAGGTGCGCGCGATGTTATCCATGTTCTGGTTCTCGAACCAGAACGCCTTGCTCTTCTGCTCCGATGGGAACTTGCCGTTATACTTGAACCGTCGCTCCTGCTGCTTGAGCACGTACAGATGCAGCTCGAACGCGCCGTAAAACAGGAACACGGCCACGGCGTTCACCGCATAGAGCCAGAGCGGCCAGCCCCAGGACAGCGTCTGCATCGTCTCCACAGACGGGATGATCCAGGCCCAGTAGGCGGCCGCCGACAGCGCGAACAGCAGGTTCCACGGCAGGAAGTAGTGCGGCAGCCACTTCAGGATGGCACCGATCCGCGGCGGCAGCGCAAAGATCGGCGCATATTCCACCGGCTGGCTCGGCGACCAGTCACCGCGCTTGTTGCGGGTGCCGTACATCAGATCATCCATCGCAACCTCCCTCGAGCGGATGCGTGAAGGATACCTGTCCTCAGATCGAGCGGCGATGCTTTGGCTGATCAGATCTGATCAGAGGCTCTCGGCGGTCACGGTGATGAAGCGAATCGGGGCCGTATCGACCGCCACCTCCAAGAGCCCAATCTGCTTCAACATCAGGTCGGTCGCGCGGCGAGCCTGGGCCTCGGGCGCCTGATCGAGAATGATCGACATCACACCTTCGCGCAACGCGGCAGCACTGTTCTCGGTCAGCTCGTGGCCAACAAAGAAGACGCGACTGCCGCGCGGATGACGTTGCAACACCTTGCAGAGGGCGGCGTTGGCGGCACCGGTATTGTAGAGGCCGACGAGATCGGGCCACCTCTCGAGCGCATCGAGCAGAAGTCGACTGCTGTGCTCCGCGTCGTCCCGGCCAAAGCCCAGCCAGGAAAAAAGCAGCCCGTCGCGCGGATGCTCCGCAAAATAGTCGGAGAAGCCGCGGATTCGCTCGCGGTGGACCTGATAGATCGGATAGCCGAGCACGATCACCTTGCCCTCGGCAGCCTGCATGCGCGACAGGAACAGAGCCGCGGTGCGCCCGGCGGCGTAGTTGTCGATGCTCACCAGCTCGCCGACGCCCTCTGCCGCGCGAGTGACGATATGGACGATCGGCAGGCCCGATCGGGTTGCAGCCAGCACGGCCGCTCGGATCTCGGGATGACTCGGCACGGCCACGATCAGCCCAGCGCGGCGCATCTCGCTCGAGGCGATGCGCGCAGCGATCGCGCGCGGATTGCTCTCGTCGACAAAGGTGCGATGCAACTTCACTGAGGGGTCGAGGGTCGCGCCGATTCTCTCGAAGGCGCGTGCAAGCCGTTGGAAGAACGTGGTCTCCGGGCGAACCAGCAGCACCTCAATCCGCAGCAGCCCCCGGTGCACCTCCGGCAGGCGCCGCGGATAGTCGAGCGCCCGCGCCGCCGCGACTACCTTCTCGACCGTCGCCGGGCGCACGCCGCCGCGTCCGTTGAGCACCCGCTCGACGGTCGCCGTGCCGACCCCGGCGTGGCTGGCGATGTCGACAAAAGTCGGCTTGGACATGAGCTCGAGACTAGCGCAAGGGCGCGCTCAGCGCAGGAGCGTCTTCAGTCTGACGTTCGTGTCCGCGAGCATTGCCGGGTCGCAGGCAATCCGGCGGTCCAGGAGCATGCGGGCCAGCTTGAACTCGCGGGCGTGCGCAGCCGGACCGACACCACTGACGCCTGCGAGCGAGCCGTCGGGGCTGAGATGGAACAGAATGACACCGTCCCCACCCATCTGCCGCTCGATCGTCCGTTCGCCCAGCTCGGGATGTCCGGCGATCTGGAGCGTCAGCTCGTACTGGTCCGACCAGAACCAGGGGAGCTCCTCGTACGTCTCCGTCCCACCGAGCATGTTGCGCGCCGCGAGAGCGCCCTGCGCCTCGGCGTTCTGCCAGGATTCCAGCCGCAGCAGGCTGGTGCAGCGGGCACCGGGGCAGGCGCACACGTCGCCGGCGGCGAAAATCCGCGGATCGGATGTCCGCAGCCCCGCATCGACCACGATGCCGCCGCTCACGTTCAACCCCGCAGCTTCGGCGAGCTCGGTCCGCGGCACGGCGCCGACGCCCACAAGGACGAAGTCGGCTGCCAGCACGCTGCCGTCCGTCAGACGCAGTGCCACTCCGTCCGCGGCCGGCTCGATGCCTTCGAGCCCGGTGCCGAGGCGAATGGTGACCCCTGCGGACTCGTGGCGCTCCTGCACGATCGCCGCCAGCGGCGCCGGCACTGCCCGTCCCATCAACTGCGGCGCCATCTCCACGACCGTCGGCCGACAGCCCAGGGCGACGGCACTGGCCGCCACCTCAAGCCCGATGAAGCCGCCGCCCACGATGGCCAGGCGCGGCGCCTGCGCCAGAGCCGCCTTCAAGGCGTGCGCATCGGCGAGGTCGCGCAGATAGAGGACTTGGTCGCTCACGGCAGCGGGCGCGGGCAAGCGCCGGACCCGCCGTCCCGTCGCCAGCAGCAGCCGGTCGTAGGACAACAGCTCGCCAGATGCGAGGCGCACCTGGCGACGCTCCCGATCGACGGCCTCGACCCGCACGCCGGGCCGGAAGTCGATGCCCACCTCGTGCAGTGCGTCAGCTTTGGCGAAGGTGAAGTCGGCTGGAGCCTGCCGGCCCGTCAAAAAGCCCTTGGAGAGCGGTGGCCGCTCGTAGGGCGCATCCGGCTCGATCCCGAGCAGCACGACCGGCCCATCGTAGCCTTGCGCCCGCAGCGTCAGCGCGGCCCGACCGCCGGCCTGCCCGGCGCCCACGATCACCATCGCCTCCGTCATCACTCGACCTCCCTCGGCGTGGTCAGCCGTCGAGCTCGACGAGCAGTTTGCCGCCCTCGACCTTCACCTTGTAGGTTTTCAGGTCGACGCAGACGGGGGCCCCCATCGCCTCGCCGGTACGATAGTCGAACCGGCCATTGTGCTTGGGGCACTCGATGATGTTGTCCATCACCAATCCGTCGGCGAGGTGGACATGCTCGTGGGTGCAGAGACCATCGGTCGCGAAATACTCGTCGTCGGGCGAGCGGTAGATGGCAAAGGTCCGGCCGGCGTGGTCGAAGCGAATAACATCCTCCGCCTCGACCTCGTCCGCGTCGCAAGCCTGGATCCACATCTGCGTTGCCTCCCTCTGGGGTTTTCGTTCAGGCCGCCTTGAGCCGCGCCGCCTCGCGTGCGGCCAGCTCCGGCGGCAGCTCGCGGCGGATGAAGTAGGTGGGCTCCTTGCGCTGCCGCCAAAGCGTCGGGATGATCTCGCGATAGGCCGACCAGATGCTGGGATAGATATACGGCAGCTCGTCCTTCATCTCGGCATGCAGCCTGGGCAGCGCGTGGTACGGCACCATCGGGAACATGTGGTGCTCGACGTGGTAGTTCATGTTCCAATAGAGGAAGCGCATCACCGGGTTCATCATCACCGTGCGCGAGTTGAGCCGGTGGTCGAGCACGTCCTCGGCCAGCCCGATATGCTGCGTCAGGCCGGTGAACAGGTAGAACCAGGCGCCGTAGAAGGACGGCAGGCCGATCAGCATCAGCGGCAGCCAGCTGCCCATAGCGATCGCCGTTGCGATCACCACCGCATAGATGGCGAGCCAGATGCGGGCCTCGCGATAGACTTTGGGCCGCTCCATCTCCGGGATGAAGGTCGCTTCCTCTTGGCCGAGCCGACCGCAGGCATTGCGCAACACGCCCATCAGCTCATGCGCGCCGCCCTTCAGATTGAAGAGGTTGAGGGCCAGGCCCAGCATGTCGGGCGGGCGCGGCGTGATGATCTCCGGGTCGCGGCCGACGATGATCGTGTCGGTGTGGTGGCGCGAATGGCTCCAGCGCCAGACCGTCGGCCGCCGAAACACCATGAAGGACGCGACCTGATAGAGCGCGTCGGCCATCCAACGGGTTTTGAATGACGTGCCATGTCCCGATTCGTGCCAACGGGAGTCTGAAGAACCGCCATAGAGCACGCCGTAAATGGCGAACACAGGCACGGCCCACCAGGTGCCCCAGGTGAGGCAGCCCAGAACGCTGAAACCAATGATCAGGCCGAACCAGATCAGCGTGTCGCGGATTGCCGGCTGGTCGCTGCGCGCCATCAGCTCCTTCATCCGCTTGCGCGGAATCGGCGAGCTGTACCATTTCGCCCCGGAAATATGCGCCAGCCCGTTGGCGATCGCCTGCTTCGAGCGCTCACCAACCAAGCTGTAGTCGGGCGCCTGAGTACCCGCGGCCATCGCTCTGCTCCCTGCCTGACCGCTGCGCTCCGTTCTCCACGTCGTGCGCAGCGGGCACGTTGCTCAGCTACTCGATTCCCTGCCCGACCTCATGCACAGTCTTGATCGAATTCAATCACGCCAGCGGCGTCTGGGAGGGCGGGCGCGATGGGCATCGAATCGCCAAAAGCCAGAATCGCGTCGGGGCCTGGAGTGAAGTCGGGGCTGCAGGATGTCGCGAAGCTCGCAGGGGTAGGCATCGCCACGGTGGGGCGCGTCCTGAACGAGCGCGGCAACGTCTCTCCCGCAACCGCCCGCAGGGTCATCGACGCCGCGCGCGAGCTGGGCCTCAGGCGGATCCTGCCGACACCTCACCGGCGGCTGCTGCGATTCGAGGCCCTGTTCGCCTATCCGCACCCGTCGCTGGTGACCCGTCTGAACCAGGGCTTCACAAGCCTTGCCGCGATGCTCGATCGCGCTGTGATCGTCGAGCGGACCACCTTGCGAAATGCCGCACCGGCGACGATTGCCGCGCGCATCCGTGCCGCCAAGGCTGATGGGCTCATGCTCTATGCGGAGGAGCACGCTGAGGTCCGGGACGCGATCACGGCCGTTACGGCGGCAGGCATGCCCGTCGTGTGCATGGTCACGGATATCCCCGACAGTGGCCGACTCGCTTATGTCGGCATCGACAATGAGCGGGCCGGGCGCACGGCGGGATTCTTCGCCGCCCGCATGATGCGGCGGCCGGGACCGGTCCAAGTCGTGACCGGCAACCTCGCGCTGCGGGCGCACGCAGAGCGCTTGGCGGGCTTTCGCGATGGCCTTCTCGCCGAAGCCCCGGAGGCGACCGTTGCCTCAGTCCTGGATGGGCATGACGAGGACGATCGCGTCGCCCGTCTGCTGGGCAGAGCGTTGCGCGACTATCCCGATACGGCCGTGATCTACAATTCCGGCGGCTGCCTGACCGTGGTGGCGAAGGAGATCCGCAGGCTGCCACGGCCATTGGGGATGATCTTCATTGGCCATGAGCTCACCGAGGAGTCGCGCGGGCTCCTGGATGAAGGCGTCATGACTCTGACGATCGACCAGGCCTTCGAGTTCCAGGCACGGCGGGCGGTCGAAGTGCTACTCCACCACCTGGGCCATACAGACGCGCTTCCAGGTCCAGCGGGGATTTCGTTCACGGTTCACACGCGGGCAAACACGTGAGGTGCGGAGCAACCGAGCGCGCAAGCGGCTCAGCCGCGACGGAGCAGCCCGGGGTCGGTGCGTTCCTCGTTGAAGACGATTCCCAGCTGGCGGCGAACCTCATCGATGGTCTGCAGGGTGACGATCGAGTCCAGCACCGGGCGGATCGGCGACTCGGTCGAGCCCTGGCCGATACAGTATGCGAAGTGCACGACCTCGTGGAACAGCTGCTCGTAGCGGTTCGCTTCTTCCCGCCAATGAAGCTCCGTCACCCCATCGTTGGCCGTCAGCGTGAAATTGCCCGGCGCGTAGAACGCGCCCGGAATGGTAAGGGTGCCGAGGCTACCGGCGATCACCGCGGCGCAGGGCGTATGGCTGAACAGGGTCGTATGCAGCACGGACTGCTCGCCGGCGGCGTGGGTCAGCACCACCGAGGCCTGGCCGTTCACGCCGCTCGGCGCCGGTTGGCCCGAGGCCATGATGCCGACGGGCTGCCCAGGATCTTGGTGGCCAGGGCCACCGGGTAGGTCCCCAAATCCAGGAGCGGCCCGCCGGCCATGTCGGCCCGCATGATCCGGTGGTCGGGCGTGAAGTGCTCGCCGTGATCGGCGAGGATGGTATGAATCTCGCTCAGAGCACCGTCCGCCAGGAGCTGCCGGAGCACGTCGAACTTGGGCAGGAAGTCGGTCCAGTAAGCCTCCATCAGCAGGACCTGCCGGCCCAGCGCGGCGTCGGCCAGGGCGCGGGCTTCGGCCGCATTCAGGGCCAATGGCTTCTCAATCAAGACGTGCTTGCCCGCCTCGATCGCCGCCAGCCCGCAAGGAAAGTGGTGATGGTGCGGCGTCGCGACATAAACCGCGTCGACGCCAGGATCGGCGACCAGGGCCTCTATGCTCGGATGCGCCGTGGCGATTTCCCAGCGCCCAGCAAAGGCCTGCGCCCTAGTACTACAGCGGGGCTTCATGTCGAGTACGTCGTTGCCAGTGGCAGCGTCGTGCGCGCTGCTGATGGCACCGTCGCCAGCGTGACCAGGCGAGGGCGTGGG
>JBGAKU010000141.1:0-14051 GCA_044224255.1 Geminicoccaceae bacterium | reverse complement strand
CGCTCCCGCACCGCGGTCGCCGTCAGATCCGTTCGGACCGCCACCGTCATCCGCGCCTCCATCCCCAGCGCGGCCACCGACAGCATGTCTCAACAAAATGGGGAATTCACAAACGAGTCAGCAACTTGGACGGCTGGTATCACAAGCCACACTCGCATGATCCTGCTCCTTCCTCGGTGGGCCAGCGTCGCGCCGGCCGGTGACCAACCATCTAGCCCGGATTTCTCACCGGAAGTAGGTGCATCGGGGCGCCGAATCGGCGAAAGTTGTTGTGCTGCAACATCTTGAGCCGTTTCGGAGGAGCGCCCCGATGCCGACAGAGTGTAGCTCCGAACGGATGGAGTTTGCATCCGTCGCGGGCCGGGCGGTGGTGGCCGGGTTCGACGGCGGGACGATCACCTCGGACGCCGGGGCGCTATTGTTGGGTGCCACCGACCGGGCGATCGGCCTGATCCGCCGGTTCGCCGCCTGTTTCACCGACGACCGGTCGCCGGAGCGGATCGAGCACGACATGGCCACCCTGGTCGGGCAGCGGGTGTTCGCCCTGGCGCTGGGCTACGAGGACCTGGTCGATCACGATCATCTGCGCCACGACCCGGTGCTGGCCGCCGTCGCCGGCAAGCTCGGCGCAGGTCGCGCCGATTGTGCCCCGCTGGCCGGCAAGTCGACCCTCAACCGGCTGGAGCACGCGCCGGGCGCGGCACCCACGCGCTACCACAGGATCGGCCATGACGGCGCGGCGATCGAGCGGCTGCTCGTCGACTTGTTCCTCGACGCGTACGCCATGCCGCCCGAGGAGATCGTCCTCGACCTGGACGCGACCGACGACCCGCTGCACGGCAGCCAGGAAGGTCGCTTTTTCCATGGCTACTACGGCTGCTATTGCTACCTGCCGCTCTACATCTTCTGCGGCGATCATCTGCTGGTCGCCAGACTGCGCCGGTCGAGCATCGACGCCAGCGCCGGCGCGGTCGAGGAGGTCGAGCGGATCGTGGCCCAGATCCGCGGCCGTTGGCCAAAGACACGGGTCATCCTGCGCGCCGATTCCGGCTTCGCCCGCGAGGCGCTGATGGCCTGGGCTGAGCAGCATCAGGTCGACTATGTCCTCGGTCTCGCCCGCAACCCGCGCTTGGTGGGCGAGATCACAGCCGAGCTTGCGGCGGCCAGGGCCGAGGTCGAGCAGACCGGCAAGGCGGCCCGCCGCTTCAAGGAGTTCCCCTACCGAACGCGGGACAGCTGGACCTGCGCGCGCCGGGTGGTCGGCAAAGCCGAGCAGCTGGTGAGCGGCAGCGGCGAAACCAGCCCCAACCCGCGCTTCGTCGTCACCTCGCTCAGCCCCGAGGAGTGGGCGCCCAAGCCGCTCTACGAACGGCTCTACTGCGCCCGCGGCGAGATGGAGAACCGGATCAAAGAATGCCAGCTCGACCTGTTCGCCGACCGCACCTCCGCCAGGACAATGCGTGCGAACCAGCTCCGGCTGTGGTTCGCCTCGATGGCCTATGTGCTGCTCGAGGCGCTGCGGCGGATCGGCCTGAGGACGACCCGCCTTGCCCAGGCCACCGCCGGCACCATCCGCCTGCGGCTGCTCAAGATCGGCGCCCTGGTCCGGATCTCGGTGCGCCGGGTCACGGTGGCCATGGCCTCCGGCCACCCCTGGCAGCAGGATTGGGCCACCGCCCATCGAGCCCTCACCAGCGCAGGCTGACCACGAACCAGACAGCGCATAGCCGACATCAACCAATGCGACCCTGCCCGCGGGCGGCACAGGACCATGCTGCCCAAACCCCAGCCGCCATCGCCCGTGCCGGTCAAACCCACAGCATCGCCGCCGACAATCCCGCCCCGGCCCCCAAACGATCACTGCGGTGAGAAATCCGGGCTAGCCGGTGACCAAGCAGGTCGAACGGCAGGCCGAGGCCGCGCTGATCGCCGGCGCCGAACTCGCCCCAGTTGGGCCCCTCGGGTCGCCGCTGCCACCGTCGCGTCACCTCGCTTGCCTCCCCATCCGGCGCGCGCTCCCCGGATTCGTTGACGGCGCATCCGCAGGACCGGCACTCTGGTCCGACGGTCGTCCGTCGGGAAGGCGGGGCGGCCGCAAGGGAGGGGGAGCGAGCATGGCCGACGAGCCCAGGCATCTCGTGCGCACGGATGCGCTGGACCCGAGCGAGGCCGTCCTGATCCGGCACCCGTTCAACCCGAGCTCCGAGGTCCGGCTGCAGCGTCTGGCCGAGCGGACGGGCATGGGCCGGGTCATCGTCACGCTGGCGCGGGTCCCGCCGGGCAAGGAGAGCTTCGTGCTGCATGCCCATCTGCTGCACGAGGAGTTCGTCTACATCCTCGAGGGTCGGGGCACGGCGGTGATCGGCGACGCCGAGATCGCAGTCGGGCCGGGCGATTTCATGGGCTTTCCCGTCGACGGCACCGCGCACACCCTCAAGAACAGCGGCGACACGGATCTCGTCTACCTGATGGGCGGTGAGCGCGGCCCGCTCGACGTCGCCCGCTTCCCGAGCGTCGGCAAGACGGTGATCTATTCGGCGCAGGACGGGATCAGAGCGTTCGACGACGCGTACGCCACCGAGCTCAGCCTCGCCGACTTCGTCGTGAAGGGCTGAGCCCGCTGGGTCGCGGGCCGGGCCTGCCCAGTGGGCGGCCCGACCCCATGGATCAGTTGAAGGTGTGCAGCTTGAGCTTCAGGCTGCCATCCGATTCACGTTCGAAGACATGGGTGGCGACGCCGCCGAAGGTCGCCGGAGCGCCGCTGGCATCCTTGCCGTGCGCCGACCATTTGGCCGCCGCGACGACCATCTCGTCATCGTCGCCGGTCACCTCGATCAGCTCCAGCTTGTGCCCGGTGACGCCGTTGCCGAACAGGCCGGCAAAAAACTTCTCGACCCCGGCCGGCCCCTCGACGACGTCGTGGGTCGGCGGCAGGAACACGGCGTCGTCGGTGTAGAAGGCGGCGACCTTGGACGCGTCGCCGGTATTGAAAGCCTGATCCCAGGCGGCATAGGCCGCAACCACCTGCTCGTCGGTAGATGCCGCAAAGGCTGCCACCGGCAGGCCAAGGGCAACAGCCAGCGCCAAAACGCCGAAACAAATCGACCTCATATTCAACTCCTCGTCTATTTCCGATCCACTGCAACAATCGGCGTCATCATAGTACGCGTAGAGTACGCGACTGCAAATAGCCTTCTAGGTGAACATGCACAACGCCGCTATATGGCTGCCTTCAAGCTTCCGTCCGGCTGGCGCTCGAGCAGGTGGGTGGCGATGCCGCCAAAGGCGGCTGCAGAACCGTCGGCGTTCTTGCCACCAGCCGACCACCATGCCGCTCTCTCGATCGTGGCCCAGTCGCCGTGGGCGGCAATCAGCTCAAGCAGTGCCCGGTCGCAGAAGCGCCAGGGCTCGTTGGTGTTCGGGCTGGGCGGGGCAGCCCTCCGTTGCACGCAGCGCGGACTCGAGCAGCGGCGAGGCCTCGCGCCCGGCGTCACCGGCCGCCGGGCACTCGGCGAGATCCACTGCCGCGCGCAGCTCCCAGAAGAGGGCACCCTGGCGGCGCGCGACATCGACCGCCGCCGCCAGCTCGTCGCGGGCGCGGAGAACATCGCCCGAACCACGGAGAATCGCGGCGAGACGACGGTGCAACTCGGCCGCGAACCAGCGCTCGCCGGTCTCCTCGGCCCGCCTCAGCGCTTCCCGAAGCAGGGCTGCGGCCTCGCCGGAACGACCGTCCCCCGCCCTAGCCTCCGCCAGGAGTGCCCCAAAATAGGGCAGCATCAGCCGGGCGCCGGTGGACTGCCAGTCAGCGATGCCCTCTGCAATCAGGTCGCCGCCCGGACCGGGCGCACCGCTGACGACCTCCAGCCATCCGCGCAGGATCTTGGCCCCTGCCACCCAGATCGGGAATCGCTCCTCCTCCGCGATCTCGGCCAGCTCGGCCTGAAGCGCCGCGACCCGCACCCTGTCGTCGAGCTGCTGGTGCAAGGTCGCACCGTAAAACAGCGACAGGCAAAGCGAGTTACGGTGATTCAGCCGGCGTGCCTCGATCAGCTCCTCGTCGAGGCAACGGATGGCGGCGTCGATCTCACCCAAAGGCAACAATGTCCGCGCCAGATAGTCCAAGCATACGATACGTGGGTCGAATGCATATGCCCACGTGAACGCGCGATGCTCGGTTGGATCATACAGGGCCAGCGCCTGCTCCAGATGGTCGCGCGCCGCAGCCAGGTCGCCCGCCGGGTAGGCTGACACGCCTGCCGCACGATGCGCAAAGAACCAGAGACCGGAATCGCCAACCGATTCGGCAAGCCCGATCAGTCGCCGAGCGATGTCTCGGGCCACGTCCAGCTCTGCGGCGTACAGATAGTAGAGGCTCAGCCCATAGAGGACCGGGAACAGCTCACGAGGATCGTTAATGCGCTCGGCCAGCTCGAGAGCACGCTCGTAAGCCCGGCCGGTCTCGGGAGCCGCGAAGCCATGCGCCGCCACCATTGCGCTACCCATCGCGCGCTGGACCGCGAGCTCCTGCACGTCACGCTCGGCGCTCTCGGGCAGATTCGCGATCTCCGACAGCGCGGCCCGAAAGTGCGTGATCGCTTCTGTGGTAGCCGAGCGTGCAACCGCGGCCTGACCCGCCATCGCCCAGTAGGTGATGGCCTTGTCCGGCATGGCGGCATTGGCCCAATGCCGTGCGACCAGCTCCGGCTCCGCACGGACGAGGTCGGGAAAGCGTTCCTCAAGCGCCTGAGCGCTCCGTGCGTGCAGCACCTGGCGCCTGCTGCGAAGCAACGATTCGTAGGCCGCGTCCTGCACCAATGCGTGCTTGAACACATAGGTGGAGTCCGGCGCGGTCCCGCGCTGGAGCACGAGGTCGGCCGCGACCAGTTTGCCAAGAGCGTCGGACAGGTCGTCCTCGGTCAGGGAAACCAGTGCGGCCAGCAGCTCGAAGGAGAACTCGCGGCCGATCACGGCGCCCGTCTGTGCCACCTCCTTGACCGGCGCCAACCGGTCGAGGCGCGCCATCAGAGAATCGTGGAGCGTGGCCGGGATCGCCAGTGGCGGCAGCGGTCCGCGCAAACCCAGCCCGGCGGTCCGACCGTCGATCAGGTCCGAATCGAGAACGGCGCGGGTCAGTTCCTCCACGAAGAGCGGAACGCCATCGGTCCGGGCAAGGATCTGCGCGCGCACCGGCTCAGGCAACTCGCGGCCTCGCGTCAGGTCCTCCACGATCGCAGCCGCGTGGGCGCGGCTCAGCCGGTTGATGGTCAGCAGACTGCAGCTCGGGTGCCCGATCCAGCGCGGCGCCCATTCCGGCCGGCAGGTCGCGATCACGAGGATAGGCTGCCGCTCGATTCGGCCGACCAGCAGGTCGAGCAGCTCCAGGGTCGTCGGATCGATCCATTGGAGGTCCTCGTAGAAGATCACAACCGGCTGCCGAGCCGCGAGGCCCGCGAGATGGTCGAGCAGAACCTCGAACAGGAGCGACTTCTGCCGGCGCGGCGTGAGATCGGGGCTCGGGAAGCGGTCGCCCCCAGGAATGCCGAGCAGCGCCGCGACGGGCGGCACGGCGAGTGTGGGCTCCTGTCCGGCCAGGATCGCCATGCGCTCGAGCTTCGCGAGCTTGGCCTCGGCCGGCTCGTCACGATCGAGCTCGGCGGCCCGGACCATCTGGGCCTTGATCGGATGCAGGGCGCTGCTGGTGTGGTAGGGCGAGCAGAAATAGCGGATGCGCGTATGGGCACCCTCGTCCAGCCGCTCACGCAGCGCTTCGAGCAATCGGGACTTGCCGATGCCCGGCTCGCCCAGCAGCTGGACGACCTGACCCTCGCCCGCACGGGCTTCGCTCCAGCGCTCCCAGAGCAGGGCCAGCTCCTGCGTGCGGCCGACAAGTCGGCCGAGCCGGCCAGCGCGGAGGGCGGCGAATCGGCCCTCGGTCGCCGCTTCCCCGAGAACCGCGAACGCCTCGGCCGGCCGGTCGAAACCTTTGAGGGTCAGCGCACCCAGCGCGCGCAGCCGAAACAGGTCGCCGACCAGTCGCCTCGTGGCCACAGCGATCACGACACCGCCGGCACCCGCCCGCTCCTGCAGCCGCGCCGCGAGATTGGGAGTCTCGCCGACCACCGCCTCCTCGCGCGCAGCGCCTTCGCCAATCAGATCGCCGACCACGACGGTGCCGGTGGCGATGCCGACCCGCGCCCGCAGCTCATGACTCTTCGGCGACGGCATCGCGGCGACGGCAGCGGTGATCGCGAGCCCGGCCCGGATCGCCCGCTCGGCCTCGTCCTCGTGCGCCGCCGGCCAGCCGAAATAGGCCAGCACCCCGTCGCCCATGTACTTGGCGACGAGGCCCTCGAGCCGGGTGATCTCGCCGGCGACCGTGTTTTGGTAGGCGCGGATCAGCGCGCTCATGTCCTCGGGGTCGAGCCCACGGCTCAGCTCCGTCGAGCCTACGAGATCGACGAACATGACGGTGAGGTGCCGGCGTTCGGCGCGATTGGTGCCGGGTTCGGGCGGGGCAGCGGCCTCGGCCGAGGCGCTCGTACGCTGCTCGCCGAGCTCGGCGATCGCCGAGAGCAGCCGGCGCCGATGGCCGACCGAGCCCACACCGAGATCGCGCAGGTCGTCGGCGGTCAGACTGGGCAGCAGCGCCGCATCGACGTCGTTGTCGCGGAACGCGGCCTCATACTGCTCGAGGCCAAGTGTCCGCAGCCAGGACCCGATCTCCACGCGAGCATCTCCACCGCCAACGCCGATCGATCGACGACGAAGACGGCGACGCCACTCAGGTCGATTCCCCGACAGTGAAACAAGTCGATCTCATGTTCCACTCCCGGTTTTCATGATCGAATACGACAAGCCACGATGCCAATGTATCCGCAGCGAAAGCGGCCGAAAACAGATTTCAAGCCGGCGGGTTCTCAAACAACCGTTCGTGTGTGGTTCCGGCTCTCGCTCCCTTCCCAAGCTGGCGATGGAATTCTTCACAATGCCGCCAGAGCGGCAGCTGCAGATAGGCCTCTTGGCGAGGCTATACCCATATAGCCATTCTCGCTGCCTGCCTTGGCAGCGGCTTCTCGATGCAGCCATTGAAAGGACTGAAGATGATCTCGGCCACCAGGCGATGGTTGAGCTCCCCCTTGCTACTGCGCGCTGGCCTCGTCCTAGGTCTGAGCATTCTGCTTGTCGCGATGGCCGCAGGCTTTGTTGCGAGCCGGTCGACCGCTGAAGAGGCGCGCGAGATTCCAGCGCCAACGATCGACGAGCCCATGGGAAAGACGTTGACGCCCGAGATCGCCGTCGTCGCCGGCGGATGCTTCTGGGGCGTGCAGGGTGTCTTCCAGCATGTCGACGGCGTCATCAGCGCCGTCTCCGGGTACGCCGGCGGCGAGGCGGCGACGGCGGAGTACAGGGCCGTCAGCGACGGCGGGACCGGTCATGCGGAATCAGTCAAGATTACCTACGACCCGAGTCGGATCAGCTATGGGCGCATCCTGCAGATCTATTTCTCGGTCGCCCACGATCCGACGCAGCTGAATCGCCAGGGACCTGACGTCGGTACGCAGTACCGCTCGGCATTATTCACGACCGACCCCGAGCAGGAGCGCATCGCCAAGGCCTACATCGCGCAGCTCGACGCTGCCCATGTCTACGATCGCGCGATCGTCACCAGAATCGAGCCGGAGCGAGCCTTTTATCCCGCGGAGGACTATCATCAGGATTTCCTGGCCCTGAATCCTCACTATCCGTACATAGTGGTCAACGATCTGCCGAAAGTCGAGGCGCTGGCGCAGCTGTTCCCGAGCGTCTACCGCGCCGAGCCGGTGCTAGTTTCGGCAGAGGGCGTCTCAGACTAGAGCTCGCTGCGATCAAGGATGCTCGGGAGAGGACGCGCTGCCGACCATGCGGGCCGCTCAGGTCAGTCAGCCCAATGCCCGCCTCGAGATCGTCGAGCGGGATATTCCCGAGCCCTGTCCCGATGGGGTCCGCGTCCGGGTCCAGGCCTGCGGCGTCTGCCACAGCGATTCCTTTACCGTCCAGGGCGCGTTCTCGGTGGCTCCGGCCCGGGCGCTGGCGCTGATCCCCGAGGGTCTCGGCGCCATCGAGGCAGGTCCTCCGCTGTGCGCCGGCATCACCGCCTACAACGCCCTGCGCAACAGCGGTGCGCGCGCTGGCGGTCTCGTGGCGATCCTCGGCGTCGACCGCCTCGGGCATTTGCGGTGCAGTTCGCTGCTCGCATGGGCTTTCGCACCGTCGCCATCGCGCGTGGCGGCGACAAGGCCAACCTTGCGCGCCAGCTAGGGGCGCACGACTACATCGACAGCCGCGCCGAAAACGTCGCCAAACGGCTGACGGCGCTGGGCGGCGCTACCGCGGTGCTGGCCACGGTTATCAACGCCAAGGCGATCGGCGCGGTTGTTGACGGGCTCGGCGTGGGCGGCAAGCTGCTTGTGGTCGGCGTCAGAGCCGATCGAGGTGTCGCCGTTCCAGCTTGTCTCCCAGCGGCGGTCGATCCAGGGCTGGCCCTCCGGCGTCGCCGCCGATTCCGAGGACACACTGGCCTTCAGCGCGCTCAGCGGCATCCGGCCGATGGTCGAGACCGTCCCGCTGGAGCGGGCGGCCGAAGCCTGCGAGCGCATGATGAGCGGCAAGGCGCGATTCCGCGTCGTGATCGACATGAGCTAGCCGCCCTCCGCCCGGTCCTGCAGGCGGATCATCGGCCGCGGCGGATCGCCCGCACCCTGGACCGACTGGTCGAAATCGACGAGCGCGCCGCTCATCGGGTGGCTCTCCGGGGAGAGCAGGAAGGCCGTCGCGCGAGCCACCTCGGCCGGGTCGAGCAGGCGGCCGAGCGGCAGGCCGGCGCCGGCATTGTCGAGCCAGTCCGGAGGCGCGTCGTGCGCCGACTTCTGGATCGCGTGCTCGCCCGGCGTGTTCATCCAGCCGATGTTCAGGCCGTTGATCCGAATGCCGTCGCTCATCAGCGCATAGGCGGCGTTGCGGGTCAGGATCGCGAGCGCGCCCTTCGAGGAGGAATAGGCGGCGAGGAAATGCTGGCCGCCGTAGCTCGAGGTCGAGAGGATGTTGACCATCGTCCCGCCGGCACCGCCGCGGCGCATGATCTTGGCGGCGTCCTGGATCAGGAAGAACGGGGCGCGGACATTGACCGCGTACATCCGGTCGAACAGCTCGGGCGAGGTGTCGAGGATGCTGCCCCGCTCGGTCAGCGCGGCAGCGTTCACGAGGCAGTCGAGCCGGCCGAACTTCCGGTCGGTCTCCGCCACGATCCGACGCACCTGTTCGAGCTCGGCAAGCTCGGCCGGCACGAACAGCGCCTCGGCCCCGGCGGCCGCGAGCTCGGCGCGCACGCGCTCGCCGCGCTCGACGCTGCGCCCGGCCACCACGATGCCAGAGGCCCCGCGCGCGACCAGGAGCCGCGCGATGGTCTCGCCCAGGCCCTGGGTGCCGCCGGTGACCAGCGCCACCTTGCCCGTGAACTGTTGCGGCTCCGCTGCCATTTGCACCTCCCCGGTCCTCACCGTGCAGGCAACCTAGCCGAGGCCGCCCTACGCCCTCAATCGCGGCGCGGGGGTTGCCAGCCGGGGCGGCCCGTGCTGAGCACGGCCGCCTTTCCAGCCGCTGCGTGGGACCTCCGCATGACCAATCCGCCCAACGTCACGCCCGAGATGCTCGAGCTGCTCGAGCGGCGGCTGGCCGACAATGTTGGCGAGCGCGTCGAGCGGACGCTCAAGGTTCGCTATGCCGGCATCGTGGCCGCCGTGCTGTTCGTGCTCGGCCTCGCCGGCTACAGCTGGATCGACAATCTCGTGGTCAAGGCGATCGGGCCGGTGTCGAAGGACGCCGAGCGCACGATGACCGAGATGAACGTCCAGCTCGACCTCGCGCGCGAGAACAAGCGCAAGCTGGATGCCCTGATCGACCAGCTCACCTCCGACGCCGACGCGGCGCAGCGGCGAATCGAGAGCTTCCAGGCGCGGCTCACCAAGCAGCAGGAGGAGTTCGACGGCACGCTGGTGAGCATCAACGACCAGCTCGGCGCGGTGGTGGTGCGCCGGCGCGAGCTCGAGGCCGACATGGTCGAGAACCGCACCAGCCTCGGCACCGCCCTCGACCAGACGCGCAAGATCGTCGCCGAGCTGGCGCAGGTGACCGAGGATCTCGCCGACCTCGCCGGCGACGGCCGGGCCGAGGCGGCCGAGCGCGTGGCGGCTCTGCGCCAGCAGGCACAGGCGCTGGCCGAGCGGGCGCAGCAGGCGGCGAGCGGCGCCCACCTCGCCACCGTGTTCCTGCAGTACGGCAAAAGCGTCGCCCCCGACGTCGCGCGCGCGATCGGCGACGCGCTGCGGGGCGACGGCTTCATCGTCCCCGGTGAGGACCGGATGCCGAACGACAGCCGCGAGGTCCGCTACTTCTATGCCGAGGACCGTGACGCGGCGAACGCGCTCGCCACCAAGACCGGGGCGGCGCTGGCCAGCCTGGGCTATGCCGAGCTCGCGGTCGAGGTGCGCGACTTCACCGGCTGGGCCAAGGCCAAGCCGCGCGCGGGCACGCTCGAGCTGTGGCTGGCTTTGCCGGAAGCGAAGGCCGGCTAGGAGGAGGGCGCCGTCACAACCCAGCCCCCGGCCGCTTGACATCCCCCAGAGCGAGGCCTGGGGCTAGAACAGGGAGGCCTGCTGCGGCCGCGCCTTACGCGGCGGCCCCTCGGCGATCAGCGCCAGCTCGTCCACGAACCGCCGGTACTCGGCGGCTTTGGCGGCGGCATCCGGCAGGCGCAGCAGAAAGGAGGGGTGCACGGTCACGAACAGGTAACGATCCGGCGGGTAGGGCTGGAACCGGCCCCGCTCCTTGCCGATCGTCACCGTCCGACCGAGCAGCGCATGCGCCGCAGTCGCGCCCAACGCCACGACAATCCTGGCCTCGACGGCCTCCAGCTCCCCCTCGAGCCAGGGCCGGCAGGCCAGGATCTCCTTGTAGTCGGGCTTCTGGTGGATGCGGCGCTTGCCGCGCGGCTCGAACTTGAAGTGTTTGACCGCGTTGGTGATGTAGACCCGCTCGCGGTCGAGCCCTGCCTCGGCCAGAGCGCGGTCGAAGAGCTGGCCCGCCGGGCCGACGAACGGGCGGCCTTGCAGATCCTCCTGATCACCCGGCTGCTCGCCGACGAACAGGATCGCAGCATCCGCAGGGCCCTCGCCGAACACGGTCTGTGTCGCGTCGGTCCAGAGATGGCAGTTGCGGCAGTCGCGCGCCCGCTCGTGCAGCTCCGACAGGCTCGTGCTCGGCATGCGTTGGTCTCCGCCCTGTCGCGGAGGAAACGGGGCCGGCGCCGGAAGTTCCGGCACCGGCCGATCTTTCAGCCCGCCGCCGTCGCGTCGCCGATGGCCTTGCGCAGCGCCGTCTCCTGCTCGTTGGTCAGGTTGGTCTGCAGCACGTGGCCAGTGAAGCCGTCGGCCTGCAGCCGCTCGAGCACCTTGTCGGCGGTGACCCGGCGGATCAGCAGGAACAGGGCCGAGCTGTTCGGCTTGATCTTGCTGCCCAGGTCCTTGATGAAATCGTCGTTGATGCCGTAGTCGGACAGGCTGCCGGCGAGCGCGCCGGTCGCGGCACCAACGCCGGCGCCGATCGCCATGCCTGCGAGCGGGTTGAGGAACAGCAGGCCGACCAGAGCACCCCAGAGCGCCCCCGAGGAGCCGCCGCTCATGGCGCCGATCTTGGTCAGCGGCATCATCTGCTTGATCTGCGGCTCGCCCTCGGCGGGCCGGACGACCACGCAGGCGTCCTCCAGATCGATCAGCTGCTCCTTCTTCATCGCGCTCAGCGCATGCAGCACCCTGTCGGCGGTATCGGGCGCGTCGAACGCGACGCAGATCAGATCGGCCATCAAAAAGCTCCCTTGAAAGTCGGCCCTGCGGGCGACGCCTCATCGCACCGCGCATTGGCGGTGGCAAGCCTCATGCCGCCGCGCCCACTCGATGCTGCTTGAGCGAGGCCACACATCCGCCTAACCGGCTAGGCATCTCCCACGCCAACTTCCGACGGAGCCCCGAGCATGGCGGACCCGAACCCTCGCCCGCGCGTCAGCCTGGCCCTGCAAGGCGGTGGCGCCCACGGCGCGTTCACCTGGGGCGTCCTCGACCGGCTGCTCGAGGACGACGGCGTCGAGGTCGCCGCCATCTGCGGCACGAGTGCGGGGGCGATGAACGGCGTGGCCCTGACCTATGGGCTCGCACGAGGTGGACCCGAAGAGGCCAGACGAACGCTCGCGCGCTTTTGGACCACGGTCGCCAAGCGGGCCAAGTTCAGCCCGCTGCAGCCAACCCCTCTCGATCGCGCCATCTCGATCGGGGACATGGACTTCTCGCCGGGCTGGCTGTTCTGGGACGCGATGTCGCGCGCCGTGTCGCCCTATCTCGCCAACCCCGCGAACTACAACCCGCTCGCCGAGGTGCTGGACGAGGTGATCGATTTCGGCTGGCTTCGCCAGCATCATCGGGTACCGCTGTTCGTCTGCGCGACCAACGTCAAGAGCGGCAAGATCAAGGTGTTCGAGTGCCACGAGATCTCGGCCAAGGCGATAAGAGCGGCAAGATCAAGGTGTTCGAGTGCCACGAGATCTCGGCCAAGGCGATCCTGGCCTCGGCCTGCCTGCCCTTCCTGTACCAGGCGGTCGAGATCGACGGCGAGTTTTACTGGGACGGCGGGTTCATGGGCAATCCACCGATCTTCCCCCTGATCTACAGAGGGGACTGCGAGGACGTGCTGATCGTCCAGATCAACCCGATCCGGGTCGAGGAGGTGCCGACCACCGCCCCGGAGATCATGGACCGGATGAACGAGCTGTCGTTCAACAGCTCGCTGATGCGCGAGATGCGCGCCATCGCCTTCGTCAAGAAGCTGCTGGACGAGGAGCGCGTGCCGCACGGCCGCTACAAGGACCTGCGCATCCACACCGTCGAGGCCGAGGCCGACATGCGCCAGCTCGGCTACTCCTCCAAGCTCAACGCCGACGCGACCTTCCTCGACTGGCTGTTCAAGCTCGGCCGCGAGCGCGCCGGCCGCTTCCTGGCCGAGCACCGCCACCAGGTCGGCCACCAGTCCTCGACCGACATCGTCGCGAAGTTCCTCTAGGTGGACCCGGCGTTGGCCAGCTGCACCGCCGCCGGAGTCGCCCCGGGGGCCACCTACATCGACCTCCTGACGCGCCGCCTGGGCGCTTCGGGTGGCGCACCCGTCCTCACCTTTCGCGGCCGGGCGATCGGCGCTGACGCATTCCTGGCCACGATCCACCGCTACGCCCGGGCGCTGGCCGCCAGAGGCGTCGAGCGGTCGAGCGTGGTGGCCCTGCTCGCCCCCAACGCGCCAGATGCGATCGCCGTCCGCTATGCCGCCAACCTGCTGGGTGCGGCCACCTGCTACCTCTCCGCCCCGCCCACCGCGGCCGCGCGCGCGAGCCTGATCCGGCAGATCGCCCCCTCGCTGCTGGTGGTGCTGCCCGACACGCTGCGCCTGCTGCCGCCCGGCATCGACGTCCCGACCGTGGCCGTGGGCGACTGCGGCCCGTCCTTCGCGCGCCTGGACGCGGCCGCGGCCGGCCAGTCGGGCGAGCCGCTGGCATGCCGCGCCCGGCCCTACGACCTCGCCGTGATCGTGTCCTCGGGCGGCAGCACCGGCGTGCCCAAGGGCAGCTGCCGCGACTTCGCCCACTATACCGGCATGGCGGCGGCACCCAGCCCGCCGGACCGTCGCCAGCTGGTCAACGGTCACCTGGCCTACCTGTCCGAGGTGCTGGTCGACATGACGCTCATCGGCGGCGGCACGGTCGTGCTGCGCGACGAGTTCGACGCCGCCGACACGCTGGCGCAGATCGAGACCGAGCGGATCACCGACCTGTTCCTGGTCGAGCCGCAGCTGTTCGCGCTGATGGACCATCCGGCCGTCGCCGCGACCGACCTGTCCACCCTGCGCACCCTGGTCCACATCGGCGCCTCGGCCCCGCCGGTGCTGCGCCGCCGCGCCCGGCAGCGGCTGGGGCC
>JBGAKU010000140.1:0-14317 GCA_044224255.1 Geminicoccaceae bacterium | reverse complement strand
GCCTTCTCCAGCGCCTTGTTGATCCAGGGATGGACGATCGCCTCGCCGTCCTTGAGGCCGAGCCGCTGCAGCATGCCGTCCATGCGCTCGGAGCCGAACCGGCGCATCAGGTCGTCCTCGAGGCTCAGGAAGAACTTCGAGCGGCCCGGGTCGCCCTGCCGGCCCGAGCGGCCGCGGAGCTGGTTGTCGATGCGCCGGCTCTCATGCCGTTCGGTGCCGATGATGAACAGGCCGCCGGCCTCCACCACCCGCTGCCGCTCGGCCTCGACCTCGGCGCGGATCGCCTCGGCCTTGGAGCCCTGTCGCTCCTCTGGCGGGAGGTCCTGCACGATGCGCATATCGGCATTGCCGCCGAGCTGGATGTCGGTGCCGCGGCCGGCCATGTTGGTGGCGATCGTGACCGCATCGAGCCGCCCGGCCTGGGCGATGATGTAGGCTTCCTGCTCGTGGTAGCGGGCGTTCAGCACCTGGTGCTTCAGGCCTTTCGCCTTGAGCAGGTCGGAGAGCTGCTCCGACTTCTCGATCGATACCGTGCCGACCAGGATCGGCTGACCCTTGCCGTGCGCGGCGATGATCTCCTCGATGATGGCGACGTTCTTCTCGCGTGCCGTGCGGTAGACCTCGTCGTCCTCGTCCTGGCGGACCATCGGCCGGTGGGTCGGGATCTCGGTCACGCCGAGCCGGTAGATCTCGGCGAACTCGGACGCCTCGGTGGCGGCGGTGCCGGTCATGCCGGCGAGCTTCTTGTAGAGCCGGAAGTAGTTCTGGAACGTGATCGAGGCCAGGGTCTGGTTCTCGGTCTGGACCGCGACATCCTCCTTGGCTTCTCCAGGCGCCTGGTGCAGGCCGTCGCGGAATAGCGCGGCCGCCTCGGCCATCTGCGGCCAGTGAACTCGTCGATGATGACGACCTTGCCGTCCTTGACGATGTAGTCGACGTCGCGGTTGAAGACCTTGTGCGCCCGCAGCGCCTGCTGGGCGTGGTGGACGAGCGAGACGTTCTCGATGTCATAGAGGTCGGGCGCCTTCATATTGCCGCTCGGAAGGTCGTGGATGCGCTCCTGGCCCTGCTCGGTGAAGCTGTCGCTGCGCTGCTTCTCGTCCTTCTCCCAGTCGCCCGGGACGAGCTGGCCCATCAGGCGGGTCCATCGATGGTAGAAGCTCGAACTGTCGGCGGTCAGACGCCTGGTGATCAGGGCGATAGCGCCTCGTCGACCAGGATCGAATCGACCTCATCGACGATCGCGTAGTGATGTCCGCGCTGCACCATCTCGCCCAGCTCGTGGCGCATGTTGTCGCGCAGATAGTCGAACCCGAACTCGTTGTTGGTGCCGTAGGTGATGTCGCAGGCATAGGCGTGCCGGCGCGCGGCCTCGTCGAGGTTGGGCACGATTACGCCGACGCTGAGGCCGAGCAGGTTGTAGATCGCCCCCATCCAGCCGGCGTCACGGCGGGCGAGGTAGTCGTTGACCGTGACCACGTGCACGCCCTTGCCTTCGAGGGCGTTGAGATAGGTGGCCAGGGTCGCGACCAGGGTCTTGCCTTCGCCCGTGCGCATCTCGGAGATGCCGCCGCGGTGCAGGACCATGCCGCCGACGAGCTGGACGTCGTAGTGGCGCTGGCGCAGCGTGCGCTTGGCGGCCTCGCGCACCACGGCGAAGGCCTCGACCAGGATGTCGTCCAGGGTCTCGCCGTTGGCCAGACGCTGCTTGAACTCGTCGGTCTTCGCACGCAGCGCCTGATCGTAGAGCGCCTCGATCTGTGGCTCGAGCTGGTTGATCTGCTCGACCGACTTGCGCAGGGACTTGACCACACGGTCGTTGGCCGAACCGAACAGCCGGCGGGCAAGGACGCCGAGCATGCGTGACAGATCCTTCCTGGGTCGGGCGCGAACAGAATAAGCCGATTTGCGCTCAGATAGGAGCGGGGCCGGAGGCTGTCAATTGACGGGGCGTTCCCGCCCTTTGGTCAGGCCCGCTTGCCGCGCAGGCGCTTGACGTTGGCGCGCACCCGGCGGTGAAAGGGCGACAGCATGGCCTGCGCGGCGCCGACGGTGCTGGCGGCGACGTCGCCGGCGTCGGGGAGCGTCGGGCTCAGGGCACCCCGGGCCACGTGGCGCGAGAGACGTTGGGCTGCCTCGCCTGCTGCCTCGCCCTTCTCGATCACCATCCGGGTGAACTCCGGATTGGTCAGGCCATCCGGACGTGCGAGCGCCTCGCCGAGCATGGCGGTCCGGGTCGCGATCACCTCGGCGGCACCCAGCGACAGCTCGAGCCAGCTGAGGCCGAGCCGCGCCGTCTGCGCCTGCAGCCCGAACAGGCCTCTCGCCGCCGCTTTCCGTCGCCGTCTCGCCATGCCTCGCTCCTCGGCCGATCGCGCGATGCTTGCGCGCCTTCGCCGCGCCGCGCAACCGCCCTGCGCGCATGTGCGCCCTGCGCCGGTCCCCCCTTCGCTTGCTGGCCGTTCTGCCCTCTGCTATCCGCGCGCCTCTGGTGCCCGTGCGGGTGCTGGTCGCCCGCCTCTGTTCGGAATCGTCATGCCCGAGGACGTCATCCAGACCGATATGGCCATCATCGGCGCCGGCCCGTGCGGCCTGTTCGCCGTGTTCGAGGCCGGTCTGCTCGGCATGGAAGGCGCGATCTCGTCGACACCTGGACAAGATCGGCGTGTTGCGCCGAACTCTATCCCGACAAGCCGATCTACGACATCCCGGCGGTGCCGCGCTGCACCGGGCAGGAGCTGGTCGACCAGCTGATGGAGCAGATCCGGCCGTTCGAGCCGCAGTTCCATCTCAAGCAGCAGGCCTCGGCGCTGCACCTTGGCTGCCTGATTGATGGCGGCGGTTTATGCACTGATTCCTTGGTACGGCCATCGAGGCGCCGGTCGTGGTGATTGCCGCCGTGCGGGTAGGCCGGAAGCCGCGCTGGCTGCCCTGCCCGGCGCCGACGGGCTCGAGGGGCTCGTCGCTGCTGCGCCGTGCGCAGAGGAGCATTTTCCGGCGGCCGGCGGGATCCCGGTCGCCGGAGGCGGCGATTCGGCGCTGGACTGGGTGCTGAACCTGGAGCCGATCGCCAGCTCGATGGCGCTGGTCCATCGGCGCGACGAATTCCGGGCCGCACCCGATTCGGTCGAGAAGATGCGCCATCTCGTCGCGCAGGGGCGGATGGAGCTGATCATCGGCCAGATCGCCGGCCTGGAGGGCGAGGGCGACCGGCTCGCGGCGGTGCAGGTCAAGGGCGGCGACGGCGTGCGCCGGGTCGAGTGCGACACGGTGCTCGCCTTCTATGGGCTGAAGATGGAGCTCGGCCCGATCGCGGGCTGGGGGCCTGCTCGAGAAGGACCTGATCGCGGTCGACACGGCTGCCTTCGAGACCAGCGAGCCCGGCATCTTCGCCATCGGCGACATCTGCACCTATCCCGGCAAGCTCAAGCTGATCCTGTCCGGGTTCCACGAGGCCGCGCTGATGTGCCAGAAGGCGTTCAAGATCTGCTTCCCGGAGCAGAAGCTGATCTTCCGCTACACGACCTCGAGCACCGATCTACAGAAGAAGCTGGGTGTGGCCTGAGATGCCGAAACTGATCGTCACCGACCGCGAGGGCGGTCGCCATGAGCTCGAAGGTACGGCCGGCTGGTCCGTCATGGAGGTGATCCGCGAGAACGGCCTGCCGGTCGAGGCTGCGTGCGGCGGCTGCTGCGCCTGCGCCACCTGTCACGTCTATGTCGACGAGACGTGGCTCGCCAAGCTCGAGGCCGCCAACTCCGACGAGAGCATGATGCTCGACGAGGCCTACGAGGTGCGCGACAATTCCCGGCTCTCCTGCCAGATCAAGTTTGGCCCGGCGCTGGACGGCCTCGAGGTGACGCTGGCGCCTGAGTTCTGACCACCTGCCCGCCGCAGCAGCGCCGCTTCTCGATCTCCTGCCGCTGGCGGCGCGCCGCCTCGGCTTCCTCGACGGCACGGCTCCTGGCCGATGCCAGGTCGAGCGACTTCCAGGCCTGGATCGCGTCCTGCAGCCCGGCTGGGCTGCCGCGAGCCGGCCCTCGAGTTCCTGGCAGCGCTCGGCGAGCGCGCTCGAGCGACGGCGGCTCGCGGCGGCGAAGGCCGCCAGCGGACGAGGCCCGCCCGGCAGCTCGAAGGCCTGAGCGTGCTCGCGCGCGAGGCGGTGCTCCTCCGCCGTGACCGCCTCGCGGCTCAGCCGCAGCTCGGCGGCGAGCGCCGCGGCCGCGAGACGCTGGCGGTCGACTTCGTGCCGCCGCAGGCGGGCCAGCAGCTCGAGGGCGCGCGGCTCACGCGCCGGCTCCGGCGAGCGCCGCGGCCAGGGCCGCGAACGCCGCATCCGGCGTGGAGCGTTCCTGCGCTTCCTGCTCCAGCACCCGCTCGATCGCCGGCAGGACGGCGATCGCCCGGTCGAGCTCGGGATCCATCCC
This sequence comes from Geminicoccaceae bacterium, assembly GCA_044224255.1. Classification (GTDB taxonomy): domain Bacteria; phylum Pseudomonadota; class Alphaproteobacteria; order Geminicoccales; family Geminicoccaceae; genus Benzoatithermus. The sequence goes on along the minus strand of JBGAKU010000140.1, from coordinate 9,889 downwards.
CGCGCGGTAGGCACCCAGCCGGATCAGCTCGGCCATGTCGGCGTGCAGGCGCAATAGCCGGCGGGCCTCGCGGACCGGCTCCCGCTCGTGCGGCGAGTAGCAGCCGGGCGCGGCTCGGGACAGGCTGCGCAGGGGATCGATCGCCGGAAAGCGGCCGCGCTCCGCGATCTGGCGATCCAGCACGACGTGACCGTCCAGGATGCCGCGCACCGCGTCGCTGACCGGCTCGTTGGTGTCGTCGCCCTCGACCAGCACCGTGAACAGGCCGGTGATGCTGCCACGCCCCTCGCCGGGGCCGGCCCGCTCGAGAAGGCGCGGCAGCTCGGCGAACACGCCCGGGGGGTAGCCGCGGCTGGTCGGAACCTCGCCCGCCGCGAGGAAGATCTCGCGCAGGGCCATGGCGAACCGGGTCACGCTGTCCATCAGGCATAGGACCTTCAGACCCTGATCGCGGAAATACTCCGCCAGGGTCAGCGTCATGTAGGCCGCACGTCGCCGCAGCATCGCCGGCAGATCGGACGTGGCCACCACCACCACGCTGCGGGCGCGGCCCTCGGCGCCGAGCGTGTGGTTGAGAACGTCGTGCAGCTCGCGGCCGCGCTCCCCGATCAGCCCGATCACGAGCACCTCGGCCTCGGTTCCGGTGGCGATCATCGACAGCAGGCTCGACTTGCCGACCCCGGAGCCGGCGAAGATCCCCATGCGCTGCCCGTCACAGCAGGGGGTGAACAGGTCGAGCACCCGCACGCCGAGGCCGAGCCTGGCGCCGAGGCCCCGGCGGCGCTCGGCCGCGAGGCCGCGGGCCTGGATCGCGTAGGCCACGGGCCCGGGTGCGGGCGGCGGGCCGCCATCGAGCGGCATGCCCATCGCGTCGATCACCCGGCCACGCCAGGCAGGGCCTGGGCGGAGGACGGCACCCTCCCGGTCGAGCGCCACCCGGGTCCCCGGCGCGATGCCGACGGCCTCCTCGTACAGCAGAAGCCGCATGCCCGAGGCGCCGAAGCCGACGATCTCGGCGAGGCGGGCGCCGTCCGGATCGAACAGCGGCGGTGCCGCGCCCGGCGCATGCCGCTCGATCAGGCAGAGATCGCCGACGCCGGCGAGGCCGGCGAGGCCGCTCGCCGTGACGGTGCCACCGGCGCATGCGGTGACATGCCCGCCGCAGCGGTGGCGGGGCAGCGCGTCGAGCGCGCTCTCGAGCGCATCCAGCTCGGCCAGCATCCTCGCTCCGCTCGAGGGTGGCACACGCAAAACGTGTGTATGCACTTTTTAGTTGCAGAAGATGAACAACTTATGATTGTATGCGCTCCAGGACAGCGGGCTCGGGCCGAATGCAGCCAACACCCTGGCGGCTTAACGTCGACTTAAGGGTGGTCTGCGACGGTCGGGTCGATCCAAGGGCGCGGCGAGCGCGTATGGAGCGGGCGATGCGGGCATTGGTGGTCGAGGACGATCCGGTCTCGGCGCGGCTGATCGAGCAGGCGCTGAAGGCGGAGAACATGGTGAGCGAGGCGGCCGGCTGCGGCGAGGACGGCATCGAGCTCGCCAAGCTCTACGACTTCGACATCATCGTGCTCGATCTGCGCCTGCCCGACATCGACGGCTACGAGGTGGTGCGACGGCTGCGGGCGGCGAAGGTGCCGACCCCGATCCTGATCCTCTCGGGCCGCAGCGACCCCACCGACAAGGTGCGGGGCCTGATGGGCGGGGCCGACGACTACCTCACCAAGCCGTTCAACAAGGCCGAGCTGATCGCCCGCATCCAGGCGATCGTGCGTCGCTCCAAGGGCCATGCCGAATCGGTGATCCGCACCGGCAAGCTCCTGGTCAACATGGATGCGCGCTCGGTCGAGGCCGATGGCCGCCGCCTGCACGTCACGGGCAAGGAGTACAGCATCCTCGAGCTGCTCTCGCTGCGCAAGGGCACGACCCTGACCAAGGAGATGTTCCTCGACCATCTCTATGGCGGGATGGACGAGCCCGAGGTCAAGATCATCGATGTGTTCATCTGCAAGTTGCGCAAGAAGCTCGCCGAGGCCACGGGCGGAGAGCACTATATCGAGACTGTCTGGGGTCGTGGCTACGTCATGAAAGATCCCGAGCCGGTGCAGTTCGAGGCACCCAGGGCCGCCGTCGCCTGAGCCGGCAGGGGTCGCGTTGCCTCGGTTCGTCGCGCATGGCAGAGTCCGCCCGGTCGCCTGTCGCGATCTTGCGCGGAGTCGAAGCCGATGCCCAAGCGTCGAACCGCCCTCGCCAGCGTCGCCGCCGCCGCGCTCACGGCAACGCTTCCCGCCGCGGCGCAGCTGGCCGGCATCGGCCGGGTGCGGCGGGCCGTGGGCCAGCTCGTGGCCATTCGCGGCCAGTCGCTGGTGCGTCTCGGGGTCGGCGACGAGGTCTTCGCCGAGGACATCCTGCGGACCGACGCCGAGGGCAAGGCGCTGATCGTCTGCGAAGGTGGTCTCGAGATCACCCTCGGGCCGGCCACCGAGCTCGCCCTGCGCCGGTTCGCCGTCGACGGCTCGGAACACCTGACGGCGTTCTTCGGCCTGTTGCGGGGGATCGCGCGGTTGCTCGGCAGGCTGGTCGCGGGCAGTGCCGTCGAGGTCGACACGCGGACCGCGGTCGCCTCCGTCCGCGCCACAGAGTGGATTGTCGAGAGTGCCGACAAGGGCACGGCGGTGCTCGCCTTGTCCGGTCTGGTCGAGGTCCGCGCCCTCGCTGGCGGTGCCGTCGAGCTCGGCCCGGGCGAAGGGACAGATGTGGCCCCCGGTGGAGCGCCGCGGCCGCCGGCGCTCTGGGGTGAGCCGCGCCGGCGGGCCGCCGTGGCGCGGACCACGTTCTGAGCCGGTGGGCCCGTCCGGCCCGCGACGGGCCGAGCCTTCGCGTCCGGCTGCTGACCGCTCTGCTCGCGACGCTGGTTGTGCTGGCGGTGGACGCCCGGTTCGGTGACGACGGCGCGCTGGTACCGATCGAGCTGCAGACCCTGGACTGGCGCTTTCGCCTGCGCGGTCCCGAGCCCGCAAGCGGCGAGGTAGCGCTGGTGCTTGCGGACGACCGCACCGTGACCGAGCTGGGGACCTGGCCGCCGCCCCGTGACGCCGTCGCGGCCGCGGTGGATCGGCTGGCCGGGGCAGGGGCGCGCGTCATCCTTGTGAACCTGCTGCTGGCCGAGCCGCCGGGCGGACCCTCGGCTGCCGCCGATCACGGGCTCGCCCGTGCGGTCGAGGCCGCGGGCAACGTGGTCCTGGCCTACGCCTTCGTGCCGTCCGCGGCCGCACCCGCGCCGGCACCCTCTTGGCTCGCAACCACCGCCTATCGGGTCCGCGCCGGGCCGGACCGGACCCAGTTCCGACCGGAGGGCCTGATCCTGCCGGAGGCAGCGCTGGGCCGCTCTGCGGCGGGCCTGGGGCACGTCTCGCTGCTCCTCGAGGCCGACGGCTCGCTCCGCGCCGACCTGCCCGCGATCGCCTATGGCGAGGAGCTCTATCCGTCGGCGGCGGTCGAGGCGGCACGCCTGGCGCTGCGGCTGGACCCGTCCAATCTCGCCGCCGACGAGGGGCGCGCGATCGTCCTGGGTGCGCGGACGATCCCGCTCGACGGTCATGGCCGACAGCTCCTCGACCATCTCGGGCCCGAGGGCGCCCTGCCGACCTACTCCCTCGCCGACCTGCTATCGGATCGTCTGGATCCAGCCCTGTTCCGCGACCGGGTCGTGGTTCTCGGCGCCTCGGCCGCCGGCGCCGGCGACCGCTTCACCACGCCGTTCGCGGCGCGCCTGCCCGGGAGCGAGCATGTCGGCACCGCGATCGACAACATCCTGACCGGCCGGGTGCTGCGCCGCGGCCCGGAGGTGAGGGCGGCGGACCGGCTGCTGATCGCGGCGCTCGCCATCCTCGCCGCCCTGCTGGCCGGCCGCCGATCCCCTTGGTGGACCCTCGCAGTGCTCGCACTGCTTCTGGTGGCGCTGGCGGCCCTCTTGCAGAGCGCCTTCGTGCTCGGGCGCTACTGGCTCACGGCGCTGCCAGCGACGGCAGCGCTGCTGTCCGCCGGACTGTCCGTCGAGGCGTTGCGTCTTGGCGAGGAGCGTCGCTGGCGCAGGCGCCTGGAACGGCAGAGAGCCAATCTCGCCCGCTACTTCCCGCCATCCGTGGTCGAGCGGCTGGCGGCGAGCGACCATCCCGCGGGGCTGGATCGGACCCAGGAGGCGGTCGTGATGTTCGTCGACATCGTCGGCTTCACCCGGCTGAGCGAGGCGATGGCGCCGGCCGACGCGATGGCGCTGCTGCGCCGGTTCCATACCGAGGTCGAGCGGGCGGTGTTCGCGCATGGCGGCATGGTCGATAAGTTCATGGGCGACGGCGCCATGGCCTGCTTCGGCGTGCCCGATCCCTCGCCGACCGCGGCCGCCGATGCAGTCGGCGCCGCCCTCGCGCTGCTGGACGCGCTGGCCACGACAGCGGCGCCACCGCTTCGGGTCGGGATCGGCATCCACGCCGGGCCGGTGCTGATGGGCGACGTCGGCGGCGCCACCCAGTTCCAGTTCAGCGTCGTGGGGGACACCGTCAACGTGGCGAGCCGCCTGGAGGGGCTCACACGCGAGTTCGCCTCGCCGCTGATCGTATCGGAGGAGGTGTTCCGGGCGGCCTCCTCGGTAGAGGCCCTGGCCGGCAGGTTCGAGCCCCTGCCGGAACTCACGATCCGCGGCCGCGCACAGACAATCCGCGGCTACCGCCTGATCTGACCAGTTCGGGGAGCGATCGGCCTGGAGCGGGCGAAGGGATTCGAACCCTCGACCCCAACCTTGGCAAGGTTGTGCTCTACCCCTGAGCTACGCCCGCTTTGCCGGCCGAACCGGCGGAGGCCGCTGTGTAGGGCAATCGCCAAAGCTTGGCAAGCCTGCGTCGCAGGCCTGCCGCACGCCTCTACGCGCCCATCTTGGCCTTCAGGTTCTGGTCGAGCTTGTCCAGGAACTGGTTGGTGTTGAGCCAGGGCTGCTCGGGGCCGATCAGCACCGCCAGGTCCTTGGTCATGTGGCCGGCCTCGACCGTGTCGACGCAGACCTGCTCGAGGTCGTGGGCGAACTGCTCGACCTCGGGCGTGCCGTCGATCTTGCCGCGGTAGGCGAGGCCGCGCGTCCAGGCGAAGATCGAGGCGATCGGGTTGGTCGAGGTCTGCTTGCCCTGCTGGTGCTCGCGGTAGTGGCGCGTCACCGTGCCGTGCGCCGCCTCGGCCTCGACCGTGTTGCCGTCGGGCGTGAGCAGGACCGAGGTCATCAGGCCGAGCGAGCCGAAGCCCTGCGCCACCGTGTCCGACTGCACGTCGCCGTCATAGTTCTTGCACGCCCAGACGAAGGCACCCGACCATTTCAGCGCGGAGGCGACCATGTCGTCGATCAGCCGGTGCTCGTAGGTCAGCCCGGCGGCCTGGAACTTGTCCTTGAACTGGGTGTCGTAGACCTCCTGGAACAGGTCCTTGAAGCGGCCGTCATAGGCCTTGAGGATGGTGTTCTTGGTCGACAGATAGAGCGGGAAGCCCCGGTTCAAGGCGTAGTTCATCGAGGCCTTGGCGAAGTCGCGGATCGAGTCGTCGAGGTTGTACATCGCCATCGCGACGCCCGAATCCGGGAACTTGAACACCTCGATGTCCAAGGGCTGGCCGCCGCCCTCGGGCTCATAGACCAGGCGCAGCTTGCCCTTGCCGGGGACCTTGATGTCGGTGGCGCGGTACTGGTCGCCGAAGGCATGACGGCCGATCACGATCGGCTGGGTCCAGCCCGGCACCAGGCGCGGCACGTTCTTGCACACGATCGGCTCACGGAAGATCGTGCCGCCCAGGATGTTGCGGATCGTGCCGTTGGGCGACTTCCACATCGACTTGAGGCCGAACTCCTTCACCCGCGCCTCGTCGGGCGTGATCGTCGCGCACTTCACGCCGACATTGTGCTGCTTGATCGCCTCGGCGGCTTCGATCGTCACCTTGTCGTCGGTGGCGTCGCGATGCTCGATGCCCAGGTCGAAGTAGAGCAGCTCGACGTCGAGATAGGGCAGGATCAGCTTGTCCTTGATCATCTGCCAGATGATCCGGGTCATCTCGTCGCCGTCGAGCTCGACGATCGGGTTGTGGACCTTGATCTTCTGCATGGCGAGGCTCCACGGGGGCGGGATGGGGTAGCCGCTTCTAGCGCCGAGCCGCGAGTGCGACAAAGCGGTGACCCGTCGCAGCGGGCGGGCTCATCTCAGCCAGATCGGATCGTCGAGCTTGGCGACGAAGGCGGCGTGCACGGCCAGCTCCTCGGCCGAGGGCGCGTGTGGTCGCGGCGGGCGGACGGGGCGGACCACAGTGGCCGCCGCCCGGTGCTGGCCCGGCATGGCGAGGCCGAGCCCGATCTGCCGGCCGCCGAGCAGGTGCAGGTAGACCTCGGCCAGCAGCTCGCAGTCGAGCAGGGCTCCGTGCCTGGTGCGGGCCGAGTTATCGACGGAGAAGCGCCGGCACAGCGCGTCAAGATTGTTGGGCGCGCCGGGAAACCGGCGCTGGGCGAGCTGGAGCGTGTCGATCGCCCGACCCGGCCCGAGGGGCTCGCGGCCGTGCGCCGTCAGCTCGGCATTGAGGAACCGTAGGTCGAAGACGGCGTTGTGGATGACCAGCCGGCTGTCGCCGAGGAACGCGACCAGCTCGTCCGCGACCTCGCCGAAGAGCGGGTAGTCGCGCAGGAACTCGGCACTCAGCCCATGCACGCGGAATGCCTCCTCGGGCATGCCGCGCTCGGGGTTGAGATAGCGGTGAAAGCTCTGTCCGCTCGGCAGATGGTCGATCAGCTCGACGGCGGCGATCTCGACCAGACGGTGGCCCTGGTCCGGATCGAGCCCGGTGGTCTCGGTATCGAGGACGATCTCGCGCATCGGCTTCCCCGCTGGCGCCGCACCCTAGCCCGCCGGCCAGCCCTTCGCTACCGTTCAGGCGCCGTGACGCGGCGCGGGCGGCCAGGCCCGTGGCGCGCGCCCGCGTAGGGCGGCGATGATCCGGCCGACCTGCGCTGCCAGGTCGCCGCCGTCATGTCCCGAGACGATCACGAACTCGGCGCGCCGGCGCTTCACGCGGTCGGGTAGCTGCTCGCCGCGGATCCGCGCCAGCTTCTCCGGGGTCATGCCGGGGCGGCGCAGCGCCCGCTGCGTCTGCAGCATGGCGCTGGCCGCGACCACGGCCACCGCGTCGACCCGGCGGTCGCCGCCGGTCTCGTAGAGCAGGGGCACGTCGAGCACGACCAGCGCGGCCCCGGCCCGGCAGGCCCGGCGCAGGAAGCGGCCCTGCGCCGCCCGCACGAGTGGATGGACGATCGCCTCGAGCCGACGCAGCTCATCTGGGCGGCCCAGGACCACGCGCCCGAGAGCCGGCCGGTCGATTCCCCCGCCTGCGCCCAGGCAGCCAGGGAATGCCCGCACCACCGGTGCCACCGCGGCGCCACCGGGCGCCATCAGGGCGTGTACTTGGGCGTCCGAATCGAACACCGGCACGCTGAAGGCGCGAAAGCGGTCGGCGGCGCGGCTCTTGCCCATGGCGATCGAGCCGGTGAGCCCGAGCAGGATCACGGCGGCAGGACCCCCTGGTCGCGCAAAAACTGCAGCAGCGGCAGGAGCGGCATCCCAAGCACCGTCGCCTGGGCGCCAGCGACGCGCGCCATGAGCTGCGCGCCCAGGCCTTCGAGCTGGTAGGCGCCGACGCAGCCCAGGACGGCCTCGCCCGCCGCGTCGAGATAGAGGTCGAGAAAGCCGTCGCTGAACGGCCTGACCGCGAGCGTCGCGCGGTCGACGTCGTGCCAGACGCGGCTGCCGCCGCGGAACGCGACCACGGCGCTGACCAGGCGGTGGCTGCGGCCGCGCAGGCTTAGGAGCTGGGCGCGCGCGGCCGCGTGGTCGGAAGGCTTTTCCAGCCACTGGCCGTCGAGCTCGAGGATCTGGTCCGAGCCGAGGACGATCGCGGCCTCCGGCACCCGCGCCGCTACGTGTGCCGCCTTCATCTCGGCCAGCGCCACGGCTGCCTCCTCAGCGCGCACGCCCTCGGCGCGGAGCGCGTCGCGCAGGCCTGCCTCGTCGACCAGGGCGGGCACGGCCGTGAACGGCACGCCGGCGGCGGACAAGAGCTGCGCGCGTGCCCGACTGCCCGAAGCGAGGATCACCGGCGGCGCCTCGGTGGCGGCGAGCACGCTCATGCCGGCATCCGCAGGATGGCCTTCAGCCCGCCGCGTCGGGACCGGTCGAGCCGCAGATCGCCGCCATGCGCCAGGACCACGTCGCGGGCGATCGTCAGGCCGAGGCCGGTACCGCCGCTCTCGCCGTCTAGCTGTGGATCGAGACGCACGAAGGGTTCCAGCACCTTCTCGCGCATGGATTCGGGGATGCCGGGACCGTCGTCCTCGACCGCGATCTCTACCAAATCCTCCCGCTGCCGCACGGAGATGCCGATCCAGCGGGCGTAGCGGCAGGCATTGTCGACCAGGTTGCCGAGGCAGCGATGGAAGGCGGTCGGCCGCAGCGGCAGCACCACCGGTCGCTCCATGGCGATGTCCAGCGTCACGCCGCGGCGCTCGGCACGCTGCCGCATGCTCTCCAGGACCGGCTCGAGGTCGGTGGGCTCGACCTGCTCGCGCCCCTCGCCGCGGGCGAAGCCGAGATACTCCTCGACCAGCTTCGACATCTCGCCGACATCCTGGCGCAGGCCGGAGAGGACCGGGTCCTGCTCGTCGCCGAGCAGCTCGAGCTCGAGCTGCATCCGCGTCAGCGGCGTCCGCAGATCGTGGCTCACCGCGGCCAGCATCTCGGTGCGCTGGCTGATGTGGCGCAGGATGCGGTGGCGCATCAGGTTGAAGGCATGGGCCGCTTGGCGGATCTCGAGCGCACCGCGCGGCCGAAAGTCGCCGACGTCGCGGCCCTTGCCGAAGCTGTCGGCCGCCCGGGCGAGCTGGCGGATCGGGCGGATCTGCAGGCGCAGGAAGTAGATCGAGATCGCCGAGAGGACGGTCGAGCTGCCGACCATCCAGGCCAGCAGGAGCCAGGTGGTCGTGCTGGTGACGCGCTTGCGCGCCGCGCTGACCTTGAGCAGCCCCTGATCGAGCTGCACGAAGATGTCCACCTCGTCTGGGTCGTCGGTCTCGAGATCCACGGCGAACGGGTAGGGCAGCCGCTCGGCGAAGGCTTCCAGGATCTTGTTGTCGATATGGCCGAGATTGGTCTCGATGCCTGCGGCCGCGACCGCATCCTCCAGCCGGCCATGCGGGATCAGCACGATCTCGAGGTCGGTGCTCCGCCGCGCGCGCTCGACGAAGGTGTCGCGGGCCTGGGGCGTCGGCGCCTCCTCGATCGTCTCGGCGAGCAGCGCCACCTCGCTGGCGACGCCGAATGCGAGCCAGCGGGTCACCGTGTCCCAATGCCGGTTGTAGAAGACGTAGGTGAGCAGGATCTGCAGGATCAGCAGCGGCACCACGACGATCAGCAGCGACCGCCAGAACAGGCTGCGCGGCACGATCAGTCGCCCGAGCGAGCGCCTAAGCCCGGCGAGCACGGCGCTCAGCTTCCCTGACGCAGCACGTAGCCGGAGCCACGCATGGTCAGGATGTAGCGCGGCTGGCGCGGATCGTCCTCGATCTTGCGCCGCAGCCGGGCCATCTGCACGTCCACGGCCCGGTCGGAGCCGGCCACCACCCCCTTGTCGCCGAGCTCGGCGCGGCTGACCGAGCGGCCAGGCTTGGCGGCGAGCGCCTGGAGCAGCGAGATCTCCCCGGTCGTCAGGTGGATCACGTCGTCCTGGCGTCGCAGCTCGGCGGTAAGGCGGTTGAAGGTGAACGGCCCGAATCTGATCACGTCGTCGGTCCGGGCCGACTGCACGCGGCGCAGGA
>JBGAKU010000139.1:0-14265 GCA_044224255.1 Geminicoccaceae bacterium | reverse complement strand
TCCTCCTGCCCTTTCGGCAATAGCCCGCACCGAGCAGCCGAATGCGCCCTCCCCGCCAAGTGAAACGGGAGGGTTCATTGTGCCAGATCACGCTTACAGGCGTTGGCACTTTGGCCAACTGCACTTGCGTTTTGCGATATCGGTTGCCACCGGAAGCCGTAACTCCAGGCGGACGAGCCGTTAGTTGACTCGCAGAACTCAAACTGCGCCTCACTCCGCCCCGAATGGCGACACCTTGCACTTCGGCACCGTCGGCCTGGTCGCGGCGGTGCGCTGGTAGACATATTTGCAGGTGCCGAAGTTCACCGCCCCGCCCGCACCGGGATAGTCGTTGGTGAAAAACTGCGATTCGCCGTTGAAGAAGAGCTGACCGCCGCTCTTGCCGATCGGCCGCAGGCGGATCACCTCGCTGCTCGCGAACGCCCCGCCGCAGGCGATCGCCACGCCCTGGACCTCGTCGCTGCCGGCCACCCGCTTGAGAATGCCCTCGTAGAGCACGTCGGCCGTGCCGTCCGCGAGCCGGAACAGCATGCGAAAGCGCCCGCCCGTGCCCTGGGCGATGAAGATCGGCGAGGTCTCGGCGAACACCCCGAACGTGCCGTTGTCCAGCTCGTCGCACAGCTCGGTGCCGTGCCACTCGCCCGACAGGTCCGGCAGCTGGTTGGCCACGGCCGCCAGCGGCGCTCCCAGAACAGCCGTCGCGATCAAGGCGGCCGCCGTTCGCGATCCCCGCAGCATGGCCTTCCGCCCCCTCCGCTCGCGCCGGTTCTGGTCACCGGCCCTGCCGTCGCCATACCGCATCCCATGGTTGTGCGACAGCACCATCCAGCCCTTGCGTGCCGTCCCTTCATCCCCGCTGCCCTCGCCGCCTGCCCTCGCTACACTCGGGCTCCGGCTCGACGCGGCACCTCTTCCACCATCCCGCAGATTGCCTGAAGAACCCTAACGCGTGGTCACGATTTCTCGGGAATCAGCCGTCCCGAGTACCGCTCTTGGACGGGCGCGGCTGATGAACGATCGCATTCAGCCGCGAACGAGCACCGCAGCTCACTCCGCCCCGAACGGCGAGACCTGGCACTTCGGCACCGTCGGCTTCGACTGGGTGACCCGCTGGTAGACATACTTGCAGGTGCCGATATTCACCGACCCTTCGAAGCCGGGAAAGTCGTTGGTGAAGAACTGCGACTCACCGTTGAAGAAGAGCTGGCCGTCGCTGCTGCCGATCGGTCGCAGGCGGATCACCTCGCTGCTGGAGAACGCCCCGCCGCAGGCGATCGCCACGCCCTGGACCTCGTCGCTGCCCGCCACCCGCTCGAGGATGCCCTCGTAGAGCAGGCTGGCCTTGCCACCGTCGAGCCGGAACAGCAGCCGGAACCGGCCGCCCTTGCCCTGGGCGATGAGGATCGGCGAGGTCTCCGGGAACACGCCGGGTGACCCATCGTTCAGCTGGTCGCAGAGCTGCGTGCCGTGCCACTCGCCCGACAGGTCCGGGAGCTGGTTGGCCCCGGCGGATGTCGCCGCACCGAGGATCGCAGCCAGCACCGCCGCCATTCCGAACCCAGGCCTCATCCTGCCCCCGCGTCCATGGTGGCACCGGGGGCCGCCCGGCACTCGTCGCGCGAGGCACCCTAGCAGCTTGCCGAGGCGCCACCCAGGCCCGATCGGCTGCCCGGCCGCACCCATTGCGTGGCTCGATCCACCCGTCCGCGCTCGCCATGGACTATCGCCAGAAGCGGCTCGGTCGCGGACATGCGCCAGGGCCGCACTGGTGCGGCGACCGCCCTCGCAAGGACCGTCAACCTCTCGCCTCACTGCACCCGCCAAAATCTCGGGCACTTGCTAAAGCAGGAAATCCTTGGCCTGCAGCGTGACCAGCGGGTCGACCACCACGATCATCTCCGCACCGGATATCGCATCGGTGGTGTTGATCTCGAACACTGTGTGGCCCTCATACTGGTAGGACCGGAGCTGGCCCACGCCGGTGAACTCGTGACTACCGATGAACTGGAACGCCTGGTCGCCGTCGACCTGCTCGTTGGCGTCGATGATGCGCAGGTCGATCTTGTCGCCTTGAGCGCGGCTGAAGTCGCCGATGTAGTCCGGCGCCTTGCCGTTGCTGTCGTATCGGCTCTCATAGACGAACCGGTCGGCACCGCCGAAGCCGATCAGCCGGTCGTAGCCGGCACCGCCGGTGAGCACGTTGGCGGCGCCATTGCCGAAGATCAGGTCGTTGCCGGAGGTGCCCTCGACATTCTCGATCTCGAACAGGCGATCGGTGCCGAACAGCTCGCCGCCCTGGACCGTCCCATCGTTCAGATTGACCACGACGCCCAACGAATACTCGCTGCCCTCGGTGAAGCGCACCGTGTCGATGCCGCGGCCACCGCGCAGCTCGTCGTTGCCGGCCCCGCCGTCCAGGACATCGTTGCCGTCGCCGCCGAACAGCTTGTCGTTGCCCTCGTAGCCGTCGACGCTGTCGCTGCCGCCGTCCCCGTAGAGACTGTCGTTCCCGCCATAGCCGCTGAGCTCGTCGTTGCCGCCGCCGCCGCGCAGCACGTTGCGATAGTCGTCCCCGGCGAGGCCGTCGGCATAGGCCGAGCCGGTCACCCCCTCGATGCCGTAGAGCTGATCGCCGGCGGCGTCGCCGAACAAGCCGCTGCCCGCGTAGAGCAGGACCTGGACGCCCGCTTTCGAGCCCTGGTAGCTTGCCGTGTCGAAGCCGGCGCTGCCGAACAGCTCGTCCGCGCCGGCACCGCCATCGAGCAGGTCGTTGCCGCCGAAGCCGATGAGCGAGTCGTTGCCGGCCAGGCCATAGATCTGATCGGCCCCTTCCGTCCCCTCCAGCTCGTGAGGGTACTGGTCGTTGCCGTTCGTGCCTCTGATGACGGCCATGGTGCGAGATCCCTGTCGTGGACGCCTGTGGATCAGGCCCCGTTCACGACCAGGATGTTCGCCACCCGTTTCATGGTGATGTCGCCGACGTTGCCGTGGCGTCTGCCTTGTTTCCGCCGTCGCTTGCGCGCTGGCGCGGTCGCGACGGGGAGCGCCGCGAGTTCGGGGTTCGCGGTAGCTGCGGGTTCGTGGCGCCAGGCATCGTTAACGGCTGCTAACGAGGTATCGCGCATGAATGAACCCGCGCGCCGAAGGCGGAGTCGACCGTCACGATGGTCCGTGCATGCCGAACCTTGCCGCAAGGACGGTGCTCATCTCCACGACCAGCTCCGAGACCGGCCCCGCCTTCTCCAAGGAGTAGATCGAGACCACCATGGCAGCCTCCCTGCCGAACGGCGCATAGCGTCGGACATGGCGCCCGACCGTCGCGCCGACGGGCAGCAGCGAGAGGCCGAGCCCCGCCTCCACCCCCACCAGCACATTGTGCAGGCTGCTGCCCGAGAGGGCGATGTACCAGCGGCGGTGCTCCCGCTCGATGCGCTCGAACATGGCCTCGCGGTAAAGGCCTCCGGGCGGGAAGGCGACCAGCGGGACGGGATCCGGCCATTCGGGCGGGGCCTCGGCGCTTTCGAACCACGCCATGGCTTCCGGGAAGCTCGCCCGGCAGTCGGGATCGGCAGCCGGCTCCTTGACGACGACGATATCGAGCTCACCGTTGCGATAGCGCCCGGACAGGTCGCGACTGAGGCCGGCCGTGACGTCCAGCCTGGCCTCGCGATGGCGCTTCGCGAAATCGCCGAACACCTTCGTCATCGCGATGCTGACGATATCCTCGGGAACACCGATCCGGATGGATATCGTGCCGGCCGGATCGCCGAGGGCCGTTTCCGCCTCCTGCTGAAGGGCAAGGATGCGGCGGGCATAGCCCAGCAGGCGCTCGCCCGCGCCGGTCGGCCGAGCCGGGCGCGCGACGCGATCGATCAGCACATGCCCGACCGCGTCCTCCAGTCGGGCGAGATGCTGACTGATGGTCGATTGCGTCATGTGCAGGCGCTCCGCGGCGCGGGTGAAGCTTCCGGCATCGGCGATGGCGACGAAGGAGCGCAGAAGGCGTGGGTCGAGCATTTTTCTACCGCCGATAGAAGCGAGGAGCTGGACGCGTGGGTCGCCGTATTTGTCTATTGGGGATCGTGATGCAGCTCATATGAACATTTAATTTCCGGATGGACCCTCCCAACCCAATCTGAACCTCATGCCGACACGCCGCCATGGAGCCCAGCCGCTCGGACGGTTGGCCGATGCGCGGCAGGAGTGAGGAAATGCTTCGCCTCTCGATCGTCCTGGCCTTCGCCTTGCTCGCGATGGTGTCCGGGCCTCTCGCCGCATCAGGAGAACCCATGAGCGAAACCCCATTGCATCGAGCGGCGGCCGGTGACGACGTCGCCACCATCGAGACTCTTCTGTCGGAGGGCCTTGAGATCGATGCCCGCGACGGCACAGGCGCCACCGCACTCCTGGTCGCAACCCATGGCAACCGGATCGAGGCTGCCCGGGCGCTGATCGAGGCCGGCGCCGACGTCAATGCCAAGGACCATATCCACGACAGCCCCTACCTCTACTCCGGCGCGCGCGGGCATCTCGAAATTCTGAAGCTGACGCTGGCGCACGGGGCCGATCTCGAGAGCACCAACCGCTACGGCGGCACCGCCCTCATTCCGGCCGCGGAGCGCGGCCATGTCGAGACCGTGCGCACGCTGATCGAGGCCGGCGTCGATGTCGACCATGTCAACAATCTCGGCTGGACCGCGCTTCTGGAGGCGATCGTCCTGAGCGACGGCGGTGAGCGGCACCAGCGGATCGTCGATCTGCTCGTCAGGGCCGGGGCCGACGTCGATCTGGCGGACGGCGAGGGGGTGACGTCGCTCGGCCACGCGCGTGCCCGCGGCTACGGCGAGATCGAGGCGATCCTTCTGGCGGCCGGCGCACATTGAAGGGAAGAGAAACAGCCATGACCGACGAGAAGCGCTTTCTGTGCGAGGCCATCGAGCTGGCCCGCGCCAATATCGGCAAGGGCGGCCGCCCCTTCGGCGCCGTGGTGGTCAAGGACGGCGAGGTCGTCGCCACCGGCGCCAACGAGATCCACAGCACCAGCGACCCCACCGCGCATGCCGAGCTGACGGCGATCCGCGCCGCCAGCCGCAAGCTCGGCTCGCCCGACCTCAGCGGCTGCGCGGTCTATGCCAGCGGCCATCCGTGCCCCATGTGCATGGCGGCGATGCGGCTGGCCGGCGTCGGCAGGGTCGCCTACGCCTACTCCAACGACGACGGTGCCCCGTTCGGGCTGTCGACGGCGGCGATCTGTGAGGACCTCGCCAAGCCCTTCGCCGAGCAATCCATGACCATCCGCTACGTGCCGGTGCGGCCGGAATCCGGCCCGGACCTCTATGCGCAATGGACACGGAGCCGGGAGGGGCGGGCCTAACCCATGGAGCGCGAGGTCCTGTCATCCCCCAGCCGCGTCCTCTTGCTTGCCGCCGTCGCCCTGATCGGCCTCAATCTCAGGCCCTTCATCACCGGCGTCGGGCCGCTGGCGGCGGACATAGGCACGCAAACCGGCCTCGACCTGCAAGGCATGGCGCTCCTGACCCTGGTGCCGATGCTGCTGATGGGAGTTCTGGCGTTCGCCGGTCCGCCCTTGCAGGTCCGGGTGGGGGCGCGCCGATCGGTCGTCGCCGCGCTCGCCATCCTCGGCCTCGGCTCCTTCCTGCGCCTGTTCGTCGCAACCGGCTGGGAGCTGGTGGCTACGGCCGCGCTGCTGGGGCTGGGGGCAGCGATCGTCCAGGCCGTGTTCCCCGGCATCGTCAAGCACCAGTTTCCCCACCATGTCGGTGTCGTCATGGGGCTCTATTCCGCGATGCTGATGGCCGGCGGCGCGCTGGGGGCGCAGGTGGCACCCTTGATCGCCGCCGCCGCGGGCGACTGGCATGCCGGCCTTGCCTGGATGGTAGTCCCGGCGGTGCTCGCCCTTTGGCTGGCCCTGCGCTACCTGCCCCGCGACGATGCCGCCCGCCAGGGCGGCAAGATCGGGGCAGGCTTCCTCGGGCGGCCGCGCGTCTGGCTGCTGATGGCGTGCTTCGGCCTCGTCAACGGCGGCTATGCGACCGTGGTGGCCTGGCTCGCGCCCTCCTATCAGGAGCTCGGCTGGACCGCCGCCGCCAGCGGCAGCCTGCTGGCGATCATGGCCGTATGCCAGGCGCTGGCAGCCCTGTTGCTGCCGGCGCTGGCCGGCAGAGGCGAGGATCGTCGGCCGTGGCTGTGGCTGACGTTGGCGATGCAGGCCGCCGGCTTTGCCGGGCTGGCGCTGCGGCCCGAGGCCACGCCGGTCGTGTGGGCGGTGCTGCTGGGCGCGGGCCTGGGCGGCTGCTTCGCCCTGTCGCTGATCGTGGCGCTCGACCATCTGCCCGATCCGGCACAGGCTGGTGCGCTGTCCGCACTCATGCAAGGCGGTGGCTTCCTGATCGCGGCAATGCCGCCATGGATCGTGGCGTTGCTGCACGATCTGACCGGGGGCTTCCGCGCCGGCTGGATCCTGCATCTCACCTGCATTGCCATCGTCACGGTGCTGTGCTGGCGCCTTGCCCCGCAAAGCTATGCCGGCGCGATGAGCCTACCAACGCGGGGGAGCGATGCCAATGCAATCGACAGCAGCATTCCAGCTCAGACACTATTGCAGAATCGCGACTTGTGACCTGACTATAATGATTGCGTGTTCCGATTTCCCGGCCGACTACCGCTATGTCCCGTAGCGGATCACCTTGACCTTCTCGAGGGTGACCAGGCCGCTTCCCATCATCCCCTGCAGCTCCGGCAAGAGGCGGTCGAGATTGGCCTCGCTCTCGACGATCTCGACGATCACGGGCAGGTCCTCGGAGATGTCGAGCAGGTTGGCGCGATGGATGTGCGCGTTGCGGCCGTAGCCCATAGGCCCGCGCAGCACCGTGGCACCGGCGAGCTTGAGCTCGCGCGCCTTGGCCACGATCGCCTCGTAAAGTGGCCGGCCACCGTGGCGGTCACGCTCGCCAAGGAAGATGCGCAGCAGCATCGCCTCCTGTGGGAGGGTCATGGTCATGCTCCAAGCCGGTTGAGCCAGGAACCCAACATGTACCCGGCCGCGACCGCGGCCAAACAGAGAAGCAGCGACAACGCGACGTTCAGCCCAGCGCGCGGCCAGTCGCCCGTTTGGGCCAATGTCAGGGTCTGCAGGCTGAACGACGAGAAGGTCGTGTAGCCCCCGCAGAACCCGACCATCCAGAACGCCCGCACCTCAGGTGCCACCAGCAAGCGTCCGTCCGGGCCGGTCAGCGCGGCGAGCAGGCCGATCAGCAGGCTGCCGCTGACATTGGCCACCAGCGTCGCCCAGGGAAACGATACGACGCCAAGCGCTGCAAACAGCTCCGCGATCCAATAGCGGGCGAGGCTCCCAAGCGCACCTCCGATCGCCACTACCACCGAATTGAGGAACATCGGACCCCGCCGCAGAGGCACGCGTCGCCTTGATGACATCCGCGCGTCGCCTGGGCAAGATCGTGGGCGGGTGGTCTGCCTCCATCGTGGCGCACCCGTCCGGAGTGCCGTCGCGATGTCCGCCGATCCCCTCCTCCAGCCGTTCCGCCTGCGGCACCTCGTCCTCAAGAACCGGGTGATGAGCACAGCGCACGCGCCGAGCTATGTCGAGGACGGGCTGCCCCGCCTGCGCTACCAACTCTATCATGAGGAGAAGGCCAAGGGCGGGCTGGCGCTGACGATGTTCGGCGGGTCCTCCAGCGTCGCCAGGGACAGCCCCTCCTCGTTCGGCCAGATCGACATTTCGGGCGACCGGATCATCCCGGTGCTGCAGGAGTTCGCGGCACGCATCCACGCGCATGGCTGCGCGCTGATGATCCAGCTCACCCATGCCGGGCGGCGCACGCGCTGGGATACCGGCGACTGGCTGCCGAACGTGTCGGCCTCGCCGCTGCGCGAGTACCAGCACCGGTCGACCCCGAAGGAGATGGAGGTCGAGGACATCCACCGCGTCCAGCGGCAGTACGGAGATGCCGCCTGGCGTGCCAAGGAGGGGGGCCTGGACGGGCTCGAGGTGATCTGCTCCTCACACCTGCCCGATCAGTTCTGGTCCCCGACCATGAACCACCGCACCGACGGATATGGCGGCAGCCTCGCGAACCGTATCCGCTTCTCCCTTGAGATGTTCGAGGAGATCCGCCGGCGGGTCGGGCACGACTACATCGTCGGGATTCGCATGTCCGGCAACGAGATGCTGGAGGGCGGGCTCTCGCCGGAGGAGAGCCTCGAGATCGCGGTTCGACACGCCGAGAGCGGGCTGATCGACTTCGTCAACGTGGTCGGCGCCGACGCGACGACCGATCTCGGCATCGCGAAGCTGATCCCGACCATGGGGCAGCGGACAGCGCCCTTCACCGAGCTTGCGCGTGCGATCCGCACGGCAACCAGGCTGCCGGTCTTCCATGCTACGCGGATCACGGACCCGAGCACCGCCCGGCATGTGCTGGAGGAGGGCTGTGCCGACATGGTGGGCATGACCCGCGCCCACATCGCCGATCCACACATCGTCGCCAAGGTCATGCGCCGCGAGGAGGATCGGATCAGGCCCTGCGTCGGGGCCGGCTACTGCATCGACCGGATCTATGTCGGCGGCGATGCCCTCTGCGTCCACAACCCGGCGACGGGCCGCGAGCAGACCATGCCGCACGTGATCGCGCGCGGCGACGGCCCCGGCCGGCGGGTGGTGGTGATCGGCGGAGGCCCGGCCGGGCTCGAGGCGGCACGCGTCTCCGCCGCGCGCGGGCACGCGGTGACCCTGCTCGAGGCCACGGACCGTCTCGGCGGCCAGGTCAACCTCGCGGCACGGCTGGATCGGCGGCGCGAGATCCTGAGCATCGCAGGATGGCTGGAGCGTGAGGTCGAACTGGCGGGTGTGGACCTCCGCCTCAACTGCTATGCCGAGCCCGAGGACGTGCTGGCCCTGGAGCCGGATGTCGTCGTGGTCGCGACCGGCGGGCTCCCCAACACGGAATTCTTCGGCGATGGCGGGGATCTGGTCGTGAGCGGCTGGGACGTGCTGTCAGGCCAGACGGCGCTGTCCGGCGAGATCCTGGTCTATGACGAGCATGGCCAGCATCAGGGACCGTCCGTGGCCGAGTTCCTGGCCAGCCGTGGGGCCAAGGTGACGTTCATCATCCCCGACCGGATGCCCGCGATCGAGTTGGGGGCGACCAACTCGGCCCAATTCATGAAGATCCTCTACGCGGCGGGTGTGCGCTTCGTGCCCGACCTTGCGCTCAAAGGCGTGCGGCGCGAAGGCAACCGGGTCGTGGCGACCCTCAAGAACATGTACACGGAACAGCGCGAGGAGCACGCGGCCGACCATATCGTGGTCGAGCACGGGACGCTGCCGGCCGACGAGCTCTACCACGGCCTCAAGCCCGGCTCCCGCAACCATGGCGAGGTCGATCTCGACGCGCTGATGGAAGGGCGGCCCCAGGCGCTGACCGCCAACCCGGACGGCCGCTACCAGCTGTTCCGGGTCGGCGACGCCGTCGCGAGCCGCAATATCCACGCGGCGATCTACGACTCGCTGCGGCTGTGCAAGAACTTCTGACCCAGGAACGAGGATCGGCGCGCATGAGCTCGGTCGAGACCACAGGCGGACGGGGCGAGCGGCGCGGGCGGCGCCCGGCGCGCGTGGCAGGCAACATCGCCCAGCTGCCCTGGAAGCAGCCGCGCAACCGCATGCTGCCGGTCGAGCTGGTCTCGGCGGACGAGCTCGAGAGCATCCACGAGGCGTCGCTGACCATCCTCGAAGAGATCGGGATGGACGTGCTCCTCCCCGAGGCACGGGAGATCTACCGGGCCGCCGGTGCCGAGGTCGATGGTCTGCGGGTGCGGGCCGATCGCAGCATGGTGCTCGACGCGGTCGCCAACGCACCCGAGCGGTATCGAATGCATGCGCGCAACCCGGCCCATACCCTGGAGGTCGGTGGCGACTACATGATGTTCTCGCCGGTGGCGAGCCCGCCCAACTGCTCGGATCTGGAACGCGGGCGGCGGCCAGGCAATCGGGCCGACTTCCGCGACTTCCTCAAGCTCGGGCAGTACTTCAACATCCTGCACCTGACCGGCGGCTACACGGTCGAGCCGATCGACATCCCGCCCGATATCCGCCACCTCGAGGCGCTGCGCGACATCTACACGCTGACCGACAAGCCGACCCACTCCTACTCGCTGGGCTGGGGCCGGATTCGCGACGGCATCGAGATGTGCCGCATTGCGCGCGGCATCGACCGGGCGCAGCTCGAGCGCGAGCCGTCCCTGATGACCATCATCAACACCAGCTCGCCGCTGCGCCTCGATTCGCCGATGGCGGCAGGCATCATCGAGATGGCTCGCGCTGGTCAGATCGTGGTCCTGACGCCGTTCACGCTGGCGGGTGCCATGGCGCCGGTCACGGTGGCGGGTGCCGTGGCGCAGCAGAACGCGGAGGCGCTATTGGGCATCGCCCTGGCGCAGCTCGTGCGTCCGGGAGCGCCGGTGATCTATGGCGGCTTCACCAGCAACGTCGACATGAAGTCGGGCGCGCCCGCCTTCGGCACGCCCGAATACATGAAGTCGGTGATCCTGGGCGGCCAGCTCGCGCGCCGCTACCGCCTGCCCTACCGCACCTCGAACACCACCGCGGCCAACTCGGTCGACGGCCAAGCCATGTACGAATCGGTGTTCTCGCTCTGGGCCGTGGTCATGGGGCGCGGCAACCTAGTCAAGCATTCCGCGGGCTGGCTCGAAGGCGGCCTGTGCTCCTCGTTCGAAAAGCTCGTGATCGACGTCGACACGCTGCAGATGGTGGCGAGCTTTTTGGAGCCCCTGGCGGTCGATGAAGACTCGCTGGCACTCGATGCGGTGCGCGAGGTCGGCCCGGGCGGGCATTTCTTCGGCTGCGCCCATACCCAGGAGCGCTACCGCACCGCCTTCTACGCGCCGATCGTCTCCGACTGGCGCAACTACGAGAGCTGGCGCGAGGCGGGCGCGCCCGATGCAGCTCGACATGCCCATCGCGTCTACAAGGAGATCGTCGCTGCCTACGAGCCGCCTGCGATGGACCCAGGCGTCAAGGAGGAGCTCGACGCCTTCGTCGAGCGCAGAGTCCGCGAGGGCGGCGCACCAAGCGAGTTCTGAAAAGTTAGCCAATCCCGCTCGCATCAAGGCTGCGTCTCATAGTAGGCTCTCTTGTTCTGTGACGGAGCCAGCCAACCATGGCGCTATTTCATACGCTAGGCATACAATTATTGCGCTACGCCGTCTGCCTATCGATCGTCTACTTCAGTGGAATCCCTGCCCAGGCCGCGGGATCGAACGTCCTGCTCCTGATCGCCGACGATTTCGGGATCGACGTTGCGAGCTTCTATCCGCTCGGTCCGCGTCGGCAGACCACGCCACCTCCCCCGCCCATGCCGAACCTCGTCACCCTTGCCCGGCAGGGCGTGACCTTCACCAGGGTATGGGCGAGCCCCTGGTGCTCGCCGACGCGGGCGCAGATGCTGACCGGGCGGCACAATTTCCGCACCGGGATCGGGCGGGCCAACACCAGCGACATGCCGCCGCTGTCGATGAGCGAGGTGATCCTACCGGAGGTGCTCGCCGCGGCCCTCGGATCCGCATACCTCACGGCCAACCTGGGCAAGTGGCATCTGAGCAGCGGCGAGCACGACCCGAACGAGCACGGCTGGCAACACTATGCCGGCGGTCACCCGGATCTGGGACATCTGCCCAGCTACTTTACTTGGCCCAAGACCATCGACGGCCTCACTTCGACCTCGACCACCTATGCGACGACCGACACGGTCGACGAGACGCTCGCGGTGATCGAGCGCGCGAGGACTGAGGGGAAGCATTTCCTGATCTGGACCGCGTTCAACGCGCCGCACGATCCTTTTCATGCGCCACCGGCGGCCCTGCATCCCACGACACCTCTGCCGCCCAGCGGCGCCACGAACCGGGCCAAGTTCGCGGCCATGGTGGAGGCGATGGACACGGAGATCGGCCGCCTGCTCGCGGCCGTCAGCCTGACCGATACGACCGTGATCTTCATCGGCGACAACGGCACGGCCGGCAACGTGATCGCGCGACCCTATTCGCCCACCAAGGCCAAGGCCTCGATGTACGAGGGCGGCGTCAGGGTGCCGCTGATCGTGGCGGGCGCTGGCGTTGTCTCGCCGAGCCGAAAGGTAACGGCACTGGTCAGCGCGGTCGACCTGTTCCCGACGATCCTCGCGCTTGTGGGCATCGACCCAGCCCAAGCACCCCGCAACGACGGGATAAGCCTGACGCCCTATCTCGGAAGGCAGGCCCATCCCTCGCCGCGAACCTGGCTCTATAGCGAACAATTCACCAAGAGCTTCGACACCAGCTGGCAGCGCGCTGCACGCGACTCGCGCTACAAGCTCATCGAGCGATACGACGGCACTCGGGAGTTCTACGATCTCAGCATGGACGCATTCGAGACGAGGAACCTGCTCGAGAGTTCGCTCACCAGCGGCCAGAGGAGCGCGCTCGATCGTCTCAACCGGCGGATCGATGCGCTGCTCGCCACGCGCGGGACCTGATGGCACCGCGTTGGTGAAAGGAGATACGATGCACAGGAGCTGCCTGGGTGCGGTCGTGATCGACTGTCGGACCGAGGACCTCGGCGCGGCCGGGGCGTTCTGGGGAGCCGCGCTCGGCCACGAAGCCAAGACCACCGACGACCCCCGCTACCTCGAGCTCGATTTTCCTGACGGGCAACCGAAGGTGATCATCCAGCGGGTCGAGCATGAGAGCCGGGTCCACCTCGACATCGAGACGGACAACGTCGAGGCCGAGGTGAGGCGGCTCGAGGCGCTGGGCGCCAGACGGCTCGCGCAGATACAGACCTGGTGGGTGATGGAGGCGCCAACCGGGCAGAGGTTCTGCGTGATCAGACCGCAGCGGGAGGATTTCGCGGCCAGGGCCGAGGTTCGCGATGCCGATGGGCCGGAGCGCCGCAACCCGCTTGCTCGGTGAAGGGTACGGGCGGATAGTCTGGACCCTGACCGGAGATCGGTCGCGCTGGGATGGAACGACGCCGATGGCGATCGCCCAGATGGTGTGCTGGTGCCTGCTCGCCGCGGCGGCGATGCTGCCGACTGCGGCCAGCGCCGGCGATGTCGGCTTGGTCGAGCAAGGCCGCCGTATCTTCTTCGCCGAGACCTTCGACGGCAACGGCCGGACCTGCGGCTCCTGCCATCCGGCAGACAACAACTACACGATCGATCCCGCCTACATCGCACGCCTACCCGCGGGCGACCCGCTGCTTGCGGCCGACTTCCTCGACGACCCGGTACTCCTGCGCAAGCTCGGCCTCGTCACCGTCCATGCCGACGGCTTCGACCGTCCCGGGCTGCAACGCGGCGTGCCGACGCTGCTCGGGATTGCCCGCTCCCTGACGCCGGACTTCGGCGCCATCGGCAACCGGGTCCACGCCCTAGGCTGGTCGGGCGACGGGGTGCCCGAGGGCGGTTCGCTGCGTGACTTCGCGACCGGTGCGGTGCGCGAGCACATGGCCCGGACCCCGGCCCGGATCGCGGGGGTGGATTTCCGCCCACCCACCGCCCAGGAGCTGGGCGCGCTGGCGGCGTTCATGCGCTCGCTCGGCCGCCGGGCCAGCGACGAGCTGGAGCTCAGCGAATTCATCGGCGTGACCTTCCGCTCGCCCCTGGTCGATGCCGGCCGCGAGCTGTTCAACCGTGAGGAGTCCGGTCCGTGCGCGTTGTGCCATCGGAATGGCACGGCGCTGAACGAGGGCGGATTCAACGGTATGTTCGACATCGGCGTGCAGCGACGCCGCGACACGCCGGCACGGCGGCTGCGCCCCGACCTGCCGGCCGATGGCGGGTTCGGCCGATGCCCACCCCGCACGCCAACCCCCGCCGCCGGTTGTGGTGACGGCCGGTTCAACACGCCCTCCCTGATCGAGGCCGCGGACACCGTGCCCTCGTTCCACGACAACTCGGCTGCGACCATCGAGGAGGCGGTCCAGTTCTACACCACCCGCACCTTCCGCGGCTCGCCCGAGGGGCAGACGCTCAACATCCGCCTGACCAGCGCCGACATCGTGGCGGTCGCGGCGCTGCTGCGCACGCTGAACGCGCTCGAGAACATCCGCAGCTCGAACCTCTTTCTGGGCCAAGCCCTAGGCCGCACCGCCGCGGCAGCGCGGCCGCTGCTGCGGTTGGCCGTGGCGGACACGGACGACGCCGTCGCCGTGCTCACGGGCGGCCCGCA
>JBGAKU010000138.1:0-14797 GCA_044224255.1 Geminicoccaceae bacterium | reverse complement strand
CGCGTTGAGCAGGCGGAAGATCGTGCGACGCTCGGCCAGATCGAGCTGGCGGTAGGTATGGGGCATGGGGCGACTCTCTCGGGCAAGCCTTTGAAAACCCTACAGAGTCGCACTTCGCGATAGAAACCACCCCCCCTACAATAGGGAAAACCGATAATCTATCTTATGACAAATACAGCCGGTAGGCCAGCCGCCTGACTTTGCCTGGACCACCGACGAAGGCCTGACCCGACCCACCAGCCGGGCCAGCCCGGGCAAGATCTCCTCCATGCCCCCCGGCTCTGATGGCCAGGATTCACCCAGCCCCACCGGCCAACACCGCCGGTCAAGCACCCGGCACCGGCACCCAGTCGATTCCCGGCCGGTCGACACAGCAAGGCTGCAGGCTGCAGGCAGCCGGTACCACAACCCGCTGATCGGCCGCTTATCCCGACACCTTCCGCTTGCGCATGAACACCCGGCCTGCCGGCTTCTTCGCCGCCGGCGCTGGCTCGGCTGTCGCTGCGGGCGCCGCCGGCTTGCGACCGAGCCCGAGGCTCTTGGCCAGACTGGAACGTTGTGCCGCATAGGCCGGTGCGACCATCGGGTAGTCGGCCGGCAGACCCCAGCGTTGCCGGTAGGCCGCCGGCGTCAGATGGTAGTGCACCGCCAGGTGCCGTTTGAGCATCTTCAGCTTCTTGCCGTCCTCGAGACAGACGATGAAGTCCGGCATCACCGACTTCTTGATCGGCACCGCCGGCACCAGGGCCTCGGCCGCCGATACCGGCTCGATCACGCCGACGCCGCGCAAGGCCTCGAACACCTGGGTAATCAATCCGGGCAGGTCGTTCATCGCCACCGTGTGGTGACCAGCATAAGCGGTCACGATCTCCGCGGTCAGGTCCAACAGGCCCCGTTGCGCGCTAGCTTCGTCCATCGACAAGATCTTTCCGATGCGAGGTTGCATTTAGTCAAACTCATGTAGCACCAACACCTTGCCGCACAAGGTCGGGCTTGCCCCACCGCCACAAAACGGGACCGGATCGCCAGTGTAGCTGTGAATGCTGTGGCAAGTAAACTCATGATGAGGCCGTGCCACATGCGAGCATGGTAAAGTCGATCGGACGTAACAGTACCGGATCCGACGCAAGCGGAACGACACCACACCAGCACGCTAAACGGGTCTCGCCTTGCCTACCAGAGGTGCGCGATGCTAACCTCAGCCGTTAGCTGTGTGGCTACGGCTCGATCGGAGGCGCTGCCCATGTCCAGGCATTGCGGGGAAATCCTTGCGCGCCTAGCAGCTGCTGCGGCCGCCCTCGCCGGTGCCGCACAGGAGGGCTGGACCCATGGCACGACCGTTCGGGTGAGCGTAGGGGCAGGCGGCGTCCAGGCCAATGGAGGGAGCGGCGACCCGGCGATCTCGGCAGACGGGCGCTTCGTCACATTCATCTCCGCTGCATCGAATCTAGTGTCCTGATTCCGTAATTCCTCCGATTTGGAGGGTGCGTTGGCAGAAGCGCTGGATGGCGGCGAGGATGTCGTCGGCGGACTTGGTCCAGCGGAAGGGTTTGGGATCGGCGTTGTGCGCGTCGATGAAGGCCCGGATGTCGTGCTCGAGCTGCCGGGTCGAGCGGTGGACGCCGCGCCTGATCTGCTTCTCGGTGAGCAGGGCGAAGAAGCGCTCGACCTGATTGAGCCAGGACGCGCCGGTCGGGGTGAAGTGGACGTGCCAGCGTGGCCGCTTGGCCAGCCGGTCGCGTACCGGCTTGGTCTTGTGGGTGGCGTAGTTGTCCATGACCAGATGCACGTCGAGATCGGCCGGCCACTAGCCTCGACCTGGTCGAGGAACTTCCTGAACTCGCTCGAGCGATGCCCTCGATAACAGCGCCGATCACGGCACCGGTGGCGATGTCGAGCGCCGCGAACAGGGATGTTGTTCCGGTGAGCGAATGTAGTCGTGTGTCCGGCGCTCGACCTGCCCCGCCGCATCGGCAGCAGGGTTGGGTGCACGGTCGAGCGCTTGGATCTGCGACTTCTCATCGACGCACAGCACCAGGGCCCGGTCGGGCGGTGTCAGGTAGAGGCCGACAATGTCGCGGACCTTCTCGACGAACAGGGGATCGCCCGACAGCTTGAAGGTCTCGCTGCGGTGCGGCTGCAGCCCGAACGCCCGCCAGATGCGGTGGATGGTGGACGGCGCATAGCCCACCTGCCGCGCCATCGCGCGCAAGGACCAGTGCGTGGCATCTGCCGGCGTCGTCTCCAGGGTCAGCCGGATGGTCTCGGCGATCGCATCGTCGCCGATCTTCCGTGGTGTCCCGGGCCGCGGCTCGTCGAGCAGCCCGTCCAGCCGGTCGGCGGCAAAGCGGCGACGCCACTTCGAGACCGTGTTGGCATCCGCCCCGACCTCCACGCAGATCGCCTTGTTCTCCAACCCAGCCGCCGCCCCCAGCACGATCCGCGCCCGCCGCGCCATCGCCTGACAATGCTCTGGACATATTCGTGCGCGATCTCTGGATGAGGACGACTCGCCGAGTGAGTGTTGGGTCGCGCGGACAACAGGCGGAAAGCGAATGCATCGCTCCCGCGCGATCTCGGGCAATGGGCTCGTTGTCGCCTTCAGCTCGGCTGCAGGTAATCTGGTCACGGGTGACACGAATGCCGAATATGACATCTTCGTTCGTGACCTTCGCACCAGTACCACACAACGCGTCAGTGTTGACAGTCGCGGTTTGCAAAGCAACGGCTTCAGCAATTTTCCGGCGCTCTCCTTTGGAGGGCGCGACGTCGCATTTATGTCCTCAGCTTCGAACCTTGTTCCGGACGATGCCAACGAGGTATCCGATATCTTCCGGCACAATCGGGCCAACGGGGTAACGCGACTGGCAAGCCGGGGATTCAGCGGCTTCCCAGGCGACAACAACAGCGGGTCCCTGTCGATTACGGCGGACGGACAAATAGTGGCGTTCGCCTCCCTCGCCTCCGACCTGGTACCCAAGGATACCAACACCGAGGGGGACGTCTTCCTGCGGATCTTCACGCCGTGACGAACTGAGGAAAAGGCAGGGCAGCATAGCGCTCAGTCCTCACGATAGTCCGCCACCCCCGCAACTCGTTGGACCAAGCGCTGGCCGGCGTCCAGCAGGCTGCCCCGGAGCTTGACCATCAGACGACCCCGCCTGCTCCAACCAACTCAGCTCGCCCGGCGATTGCTGATGCGAACCCGGGCATCGTCATCCCGCTCGGCTACCCGGCCCACTCAGTCAACGCAAGACCGACGGCCAGCAACTTGACGATGCCCGCGACCGCCACCTCCAGGCGATCAACGAGGGACGCCGGATGGCTTGGCAGCGGGACAGCGGCTACAATGTGCGAGCCTGTGTGGAAGGCCAGATCGGACGCTGGAAGCGCGTCATAGGCGACAGCCTGCGCTGCCACACCGACGAGGCACAGACCGCCGAGGTCGCCATCACCGTCGACGTCCTCAACCGCATGCTCGACCTCGGATGCCCGAGTTCCGTCCGCGTCACCTGACCGACGACACGGCAGGAACGTCGTTCGCCCGCTGTGCCTCCCTGCAACACGCCGACCTCTGCGCAACCCAGGTGCAAAGCCGAGGCCAACCACGACAGGGCGACAGGCTATTCGGCTTGAATGATCAATTGGATCGTAGGTAAATTCACGTTAGAGTTTTGCGGCTCAATCATAGGGCTGGGGCGCTAACTATAAGTAGAATATCTTCAGCATGACTAAAGTTTAGAATTGAGGGGCGGGGAACGATGCGTTGCCGAATGGCGCTGATGGCGGCCATGATATTCGCCTGCACCGGAGTTCAGACTGCGCTGGCGGTGACGGCGGTGGACCTGGCTGCCGAGGCGGGATTCCCGTCCCCGCAGCCGTCCAACGGCGAAAGCGTGGTTTTCGACTATGACGGCGACGGGGATCAGGACATTCTGCTCAGTGGCCACGGTCAGGAGTGGCCCCTGCTGCAGCAGGGACCGTCCGGCTTCTTCGCTCGCGTCCTGCCCGGCAGCTTCGCCGCGGGCCAGGATCGCCATGGCTGCACGACGGGCGACTACAACGGTGACAGCCTGCCCGACCTCTATTGTGTCCGTGGCGCATGCAAGGGCGTCTGCACGATCAGCTATCCGAACGAGCTCTACCTGCAGCGCTCGGATCGTACCTTCGAGAAGATCCCTGGAGCCTGGGGTGCGGACGATCCGCACGGGCGCGGCCGCGGCGCTCTGAGCCTGGATTTCGACCAGGACGGCGATCCCGACCTCCTGGTGCTGAACGAGAAGTCGACGGGCTTTCCGCTGGTGGGCAACCACCTCTACCGCAACGTGGGCGGCAGTTTCGTCGAGGTCACCGGCACGCCGTTGAGCCACACAATCGGCAGCTTCCGCGCCGTGGCGATCCGCAAGCCGGGGGGATATCCGGACGTGGCGATGGTGACCACGAGCGGCATCCTCTACTACAAGAACAACCGCGGGACCTTCGCCGCCGGCGTGAACCTCGGCGGCACGCTGGTCTACGACGTCGACGCGGCGGATCTCGATCGCAATGGGCGGCTGGACCTCGTGATCGTGCAGGAGAAATCGGTCGAGGTCCGTCTGAACGACGGCACGTTCCGATTCGGCACCGTGTCCTACAAGCACACCCTGACCCAGGGTCACGACGTCGCGCTCTGCGATCTCGACAACCGCTCGGGACTGGATCTCTACATCGTCCAGGGCGTGCGGCCGGCCAACCAGGACCTGATCCTGTTGAACAACGGCACCGGCAAGGGTTACAAGGAGGTCGCAACGCCTCGCATCGACAAGGGTCATGGTGACGTTGCTACGTGCGTGGAGAAGTTCCCGGGCTCGAAATATCCGGGTGCTCTCGGTAAGGCGGTGGTGGTGACCAACAACAAGTGGCTCAGCGGCGGTAGCAGCCAGCTCGGCTCCGACAGGCTGCTCGTCTTGAAGCCATAGATGTTGGGGTGGATGGCTCCCGTGAGGCGACCTGCGAAGGCCGCCAGCTTGGCACAGCGGTGCCGTGAGGGGGCCATCCACCCCAACATCTATCTAGGGAGCCCATATCTCGGTTTATGGGTTGCCATCCAAACAGGCGCCGCGGCCCGCCTGCAGCGCCGCCTCGATGCAGCAGATCAGCTCCTGCGCAGCAAAGGGCTTGGCCAGGAAGGCCACAGCGCCCACGGCGAGCGCGCGCTCGCGCAGCTTCGCGTCGGGAAAGGCGGTGATGAAGATGATCGGGAACCGGTGCCCCAGCGCCAGCAGCCGCTCTTGCAGCTCGAGGCCGCCCATGTCGGGCATTTGCAGGTCGACGATCAGGCAGGCGGCTTCGCCCGAGGCGGGCGACAGCAGGAAGGCTTCCGCACCGGAAAAGGTCTGGACCACCATGCCCAGCGAGCGCAGCAAGCTGGCCAGGGCTCTGCGAACCGATTCGTCATCATCGATGACGGCGACCAGCGGTTGATCGACCAAGCAGCCTGTCCCACGAGGCGGTCGGCGCAATAGCCGACAAGATGGGTGCTCGCGATCCTTCCCGGTATTATACGGAAGTCTTAGACGAGGATCCGCCCGTGCCGCCAGGCCGCAGGATCTCAGCCATTCGCACCAGGTCCGCCAGCGACTTGGCGCCCATCTTCCGCATGGCATTGCCGCGGTGGATCTTCACCGTGATCTCGCTCAGGCCGAGCCGGCCGGCGACCTGCTTGTTGAGCAGCCCCGTGGTGACCAAGGCCATCACCTCCCGCTCGCGCGCGCTCAGCTCCGCATACCGTGCGCGCAGCTCGGCCGAAGCGCCTTCCTGGCTCCGCCGCTCCCGGTCGCGAGCGAGGGCGGCGCTGACCGCATCCAGCATTTCCTGGTCCCGGAAGGGCTTCGGCAGGAAGTCCACGGCGCCGGCCTTCATCGCCCGCACCGACATCGGGATGTCCCCGTGGCCAGTGACGAACACGATCGGGATGCGGATTCCCACCTCGGCGAGTCTGGCCTGAAGATCGAGCCCGCTGACCCCGGGCAGCCGGACGTCGAGAACCAGGCAGCTCTCCACGTCCGGCAGAGAGCTCTGCAGCAGCTCGGCAGCCGACGCGATCAGCCTGACCTGCAGCCCGACCGAGCGGAACAGGCTGCTCAGTGCCGCCCGGATGGACTCATCGTCATCTACGACGATGACGAGCGGGCCGGCCGGTACTTTCGGTTGTGGGTTCGCCAATCCGGCGTCTCTCATCCGCAGGTGATGGCGGCCGCGGGCAGCGCCATATGGAAGCTCGCGCCCGGGCTCCCGTCGTCCGAGGCCCAGATACGGCCGCCATGTGCCGCCACGATCGTGCGGCTGATCGCCAAACCCATTCCCATCCCTTCCGTCTTGGTGGTGTAGAACGGCTCGAACAAGCGCTCTTTCGCATTCGCGTCGATGCCGATGCCGCTGTCGCGGAACGTGATCCACACCTCGCCGGATCCGCCCCTGCCGGCACGGATCGCCAGCCGCCTGGGGCGGTCCTCGACAGCGTCCATCGCCTGGATCGCGTTCAGGATGAGGTTGATGAATACGTGCTGCAGATGGACGCGATCGACGTTGACCGGCGGCAGGTCCGGAGCGAGGTCGAGCTCCAGCCTGACCCGATGGTTGGCGATCTCGCGCTGCACGAGCGTCAGCGCATCCTCCAGGATCTCCTCCAGCCGATGCAGCGCCGGGCTCATCTCGGCCCGCCTCGCCAGCGCCTGCAGCTTGCGAATGACCTCGGCGGCGCGCCGACCGTCGCCGATCATGTTCTCGATCCCCGACCGTACCTCGTCGAGCTCCGGCTCGGCGCGGTTGAGCCAGCGCAGGGATGCCTCGCCGTGGGTGATGATCCCCGCCAAGGGCTGGCTGACCTCGTGGGCAATCGAGGCGGCCAGCTCGCCCATGGTGGTCACGCGCGTCAGATGCGCCAGCTCGGCTTGTGTCTGCTGGAGCGCCTCCTCCGCCTGCTTGGCCTCGGTCAGATCGATCGCCGCGCCGAGAAACTCGACAGCACCGGCGTCGTCGACATGCGCCTGTGCCACCGCGCGGATGTAGCGGACCGACCCGTCCGGCATCGCGCAGCGGTGCTCGAAGTCGAACCGCTCGGCGCCGAGCCCGGCCTGCTCCAGCACCCTCTCGAACTCGGCACGGTCATCCGGGTGGACGCGGCTCAGCACGAACTCCGGCGTCGGCTCCTCATCCGGACCGAGCTGCCACATGCGGCGGGCCTCTGCCGACCAGATCGCCTGACCGGTGGCCGGCTTCCAGGCGAAACTGCCGGTGCGGCTCAGGCGCTGCGCCTCGGTGAGGTAGATCTGGTTGCGCGCAAGCGCCTGCTCCGCCTGCTTGCGATCCTCGATGTCGATGCTGACGCCGTACCACTTGATGGTCGCACCGGCCTCGTCCCGCCGTGGGAAGTCGTGGCTGAGATGCCAGCGATAGCTTCCATCCTTGCGGCGCACCCGATGCTCCACGGTCAGCGGCTCGCTCCTCTGGCGGGACCGCTCCCGTGCCGCCGTCAGGCGCTCCAGATCATCCGGATGTGTGAGTAGGTGCCAGTCGGCCAGGAAGTCCGCCCGGGAGTACCCGCTTTCTTCCCAGCGCGCGCTGACATAGTCGGGCGTGCGGTCGGATCGCGAGGTCCAGACCAGGGCAGGAATCCAGTCGATGATGAGCTGGAGCTCCTCGCGATGACGTGCGGCGGCCACCTCTTCCCGCTTGCGGTAGGCGATGTCGTTGTCGGTCTCGAGGATCGAGACTGGGCGGCCCTTCGCGTCGCGCTGCAGATGCCATCGGCTGGCCATATCCAATCGGCGGCCGTCCCGCGCCGTATGCACCAGCTCCCCTTCCCACCGCCCGGTCCTCAGCAGCTCGTCCATGATTTCCGGCAGCGTGGCTGAACACGCGGTGCGCAGCAGCTCATGAACGTTCCGGCCTAGCGCCTCGCCGCGCGACCAACCGTACAGCTCCTCCGCACCCTTGTTCCAGTAGGTGACGGTATCGCCCATGTCCCGCACGAGGACCGTGTCGTGGGTGAGGTCGAGCAGGCTCGCGCGCTGGGCCAGCGCTGCCACGACCGCTTGATTGCGCAGCACGAGCGCCGTCGTCACCGCGATCGCGGCGAGGCTCACGACGCAGCGCAGAACAGCGTTGCCGTCGGCCGTGAGGGAGTGCGTCAGGCCAAAGCTGAGCAACGTCAGGGCCGCACAGCCCGCCGCGACCAGCACCAGCGCCCGCCCCCGGCAGCGATTCCCGGTGAGCAGCACGACCAGGACGTAGAGGACCGCCACCGCGAAGCTGCTCGGCGTGACCGTGTCGACCACGAACACCGCGGCCGCTGCGAGAGCGGCCAGCGCAGCCGACAGTCCGGGCGATGGAAACATGCCCGGCGCGGGCATAGCTCGGCTCGACACGCTCGAATTCTCCCGGCGCTGCGCCGTCCCCTTGGCCTTCTCGCCGAAGCGATCAGGCACGACAAGGACGCTGGGCGGGGAGTCGCGGCGACACCTCTCTGAGGGTGCAATCCAAGACGACTGGGATTGCCCCGGCCCCGAGGGAGGGGCGCGTCAGGCGATTGGCATGGCGAGTAGGATGGTTGCGGTTTGGTTGGTTTGGTTGGCGAGGGCGCGTGGCTCGCCGGGGGCGAAGCGGCAGGAGTCCCAGGGGCCGAGGATGATGGTCTCGGCACCGTTGGAGACGGTGACCTCGCCGGCGAGCACGAGGTACATCTTCTCGAGCGGCGAGGCGTCGAGGGTGGTGCCGCCGCCGGGGAGAAGGTGGGAGAGGCCGAGCCAGAGCGCCTCGGCCGGGCCGGCCTCGCGGCCCTGGAGACGGAGCATGCGCATGGCGTCATGGCCGGGTGCCTGGTAGGCGGGCGCCTGCGCGAGCCGGGTGACGTGCATGGTGTCGATCCTCCCTAATCGCTTCTGGGCTCAGTCGGCGAAGGTACCGGCGGCCTGGATGATGGGGCGCCACTTCTCGGCCTCGCTCTCGGTCTGGGCCTGGAGTGCGGCGGGGGTGACCTGCTCGGGCGGCACCGGCACGGTGCCGAGATCGGCCATGCGCTCGATCACCTTCTCGTCCTTAAGCGCGGCGGCAAGGGCCGGGACGAGCTTGGCAATCACCGGCTCGGGCGTGCCCTTGGGTGCCCAGAGCCCGTGCCAGACCGACATCTCGAAGCCGGGCAGCCCGGCCTCGTCGAGCGTGGGAAGGTCGGGCAGGGCCGCCACGCGCTCCTTCGTGGTCACGGCATAGGCCTTTACCTTGCCGGCCCGGATCTGGCCTGCGGTGTTGGTGGTCTGGTCGCAGACGAGGTCGACCTGGCCGCCGAGCAGGTCGGTCATGGCCGGGGCGGTCCCCTTGTAGGGGACGGTGGTCATCGGCACGCCCAAGGCCGACATCAGCAGCATGCCGCACAGATGCGAGCTCGAGCCCGGGCCGGCATTGGCGAGCGTCAGCTCGTCCTTCTTGGCACGGATGAACCCGATAAGGTCGGCGGCCGAGCTCGGCTCCAAGGTCGAGCGACCGATGACCGTCATCGGCACGTCGGTGACACGGCCGATCGGCGCGAAATCGTTGATCGGGTCGTAGGACAGCTTGCGGTAGAGCGAGGCGCTGGTCGCCTGGCCGATATGGTACATGAGCAGCGTGTAGCCGTCGGGCTCGGCCTTGGCGACGCGGGCAGCACCCAGGGTGCCGCCGGCCCCGCCGACGTTCTCGACGATCACCTGCTGGCCCAGCTCACGGGTCATGGCCTCGGCCACGAGGCGCCCGACCGTGTCGGTCGGCCCGCCCGCGGCGAACGGCACGATCATGGTGATCGCCCGCTCGGGATAGTCGGCCCGGGCCGTTGCGGCGGTGCCGGCCAGAAGCAGGGCGAGCAGAAGGGTTCGGCGCATGGAGGTTCTTCCTGTCCGGATGGTGATAGGGGCTGGAGGCGGGGTGCTGAGCCCCGCAGGAGGAAAGGCTAGGGGGTGAGGACGACGCGCTCGGAGGAGCCCGTCAGCACGGCCTTGTAGGCGGTGGCGGCCTGGTCGAGAGGAAAGCAATGATCGTCGCGCACGGGGAACGGCTTGAGCTTGCCGCTCTCGAAGCCGGGCTTGAGCGCGTCGAGGATGGCCGCGCACTCGCCGCTGTCGAGCGCCAGCGTGTCGATGCCGACGAAGCGGTGCCGGCCGCGGTAGAAGGCGAAGATGTCGAAGGGCACCGCCCGCTCGATCGTGGAGATGAAGATCTGCCGGCCCTTGACCGCCATGGCCTTGCAGGCGGCCTCGAAATAGGGGCTGCCGACGGTGTTGTAGACGATGTCGGCGCCGTGCCCGTCCGTCTGCTCGCGCACCAAGGCCGCGATGTCGGTCGTTGAGGCGTCGATCATGGTGACCGGCCCGGTGGCATGACCCCGATGCGGCTCGGCCGTGCGCTCCACGCCGAACACCCGCGCCCCTGCCATGGTGGCGAGCTGGATCGCGGCCTGGCCGACCTTGCCGTTGGCCCCGAGCACGAGGACCACGTCGCCCGCCTTGACGCCGCCGGCCTCGCGCAGACCCTCGTAGGCGGTGATGAAGGGGACGCCCACGGCGCCCGCCTCGCGCAAGGAGACCGTGGCGGGCTTGAGGCGCACATGCGCGGCGTCGAGGACGAGGTGCTTCGCGTGGGTGCCGTCGCGGCGGATGCCGAGCTCTCCACCCGAGCCCCAGACCTCCTGGCCCACGAGACCGGCCGGCCCCTGGACCACCACGCCCGCATAGTCGCGGCCTGGCGTGCGCGGCCAGACGGCATGCGGCATGGCGCCGAGCACGGCCTTGACGTCGCTCGGGTTCACCCCGGCGGCGGCGACCTCGATCAGGACTTCGCCGCGGCCCGGGGCCGCCGACTTGCCGTCCACGAAACCGAGGTCGAGATGGTCGATGTCGGGGGCTTTCTGGGCCACCTTGATGGCGCTTGGCATGGTCTTCCCTTTCATGGGTGACGACTTCGAAGGGGTGTCAGGCCGGCAGGCCCAGGATGTCGCGGGCCTCGGCGGGGGTGGCGACCTGCCCGCCGAGATCCTCGACGATGCGGCGGGCCTTCTCGACGAGGGCGGCGTTCGAGGGGGCGAGCGCCCCGCGGGCGAGATAGACGCCGTCCTCGAGCCCGACCCGGACATGGCCACCGGCAAGGTAGGACAGGGCGACGGTCGGGAAGGAGGCGCGACCGATGCCGATGGCGGTGAAGGTGGCATCCGCCGGCAGGAGGTTCCGGGCGTAGAGCACCGTCTCCGGGCTCGGCTGGAAGCCGTAGCGCACGCCCATGACGAACGAGCAGAGCGGCGGCGAGGAAAGGGTGCCGTCCTCGAGCAGGTCGTGCAGCAGCGCGATGTCGCCGGAATCGAACAGCTCGATCTCGGGCCTGACCCCGGCGGCGGCAATCGCCTTGGCCATCCGCCGGACATTGCCCGGCGTGTTGATGACCACCTCGGCACCCGAGTTCATGGTGTTGAGGTCGAGCGTGCAGATCTCGGGCTTGAGCGCGGCGATGTGCTCGACCCGGCGCTCGGGCGGCAGGAGGGTCGTGCCGGGGCCGGCGACCTTGGGGTCCTCGCGCGAGGGGACGAAGCGTCCGCCGGGGCCGGTGGTGAGGTTGAGGATGAGCTCCCTGTTCCGGGCCCGGATGCGCTCGACGACCTCGCGGTAGAGCTCGAGCTCCATCGAAGGCTTGCCGGTGCCGGGCTCGCGCACATGGAGGTGGGCGACGGCGGCCCCGGCCTCCGCGGCCAAGAGCGCCGATTCGGCGATCGCCTCGGGCGTGATCGGCAGGTGCGGCGTCTGTTCGGGCGTGGTCAGGTTGCCGGTGATGGCACAGGTGATCACGGTCTTGGGCAGGGGCGGGCGCATGGTCCGGTCCTCCTCACAGCGCCCGGCCGCCGTCGACCTGGATCGTGTGCCCGGTCGAGTAGCTGAGATGGGTCCAGCAGGCGGTGATCGCGGCGGCGATGTCCTCGGCGGTGGCGATCCGCTTGAGTGGGGTGGACGCCACGACCTTCTGGTTGAAGTCGGCGCCACGGTTGGGCACGAAACCCGTGTCCACCACGCCCGGCGAGACCGCGAGCACCCTGACCTCGGGCGCCAGCACGCGAGCCAGGGCCTTGATCATGACGTCGGTGCCGGCCTTGGCGGCGCAGTAGGCGATCGAGGAGCCGACGCCGGTCGTGGCAGCGATCGAGGAGAGCTGGACCACGAGCCCGTCGCCCGAGGCCTTCAGGAGCGGCGCGAAGGTCCGGATCGTCGCGAACTGGCCGCGCCAGTTGACCTCGAACATCCGGTCGATCAGCTCGTCGTCGAGCGCTTCCAGATCGTGGTGCGGAACGGGCTTCGTGAAGCCCGCGGCATTCACCAGCATGTCGAGCCGGCCGTGCTGCTCCTCGATCGTGTCCCGCAGCAGGAGAATGGTCGGCGTGTCGGCGACGTCGGCCGGATAGGCGGCATGGCCGGCTCCCGGCAGCGCGGCCACGATCCCGGCCGCCGCCTTGGCGGCCTCGGTTCCGGGCCGGTGGGTGATGAGGACGATGGCCCCGTCGCGGGCCAGGAAGCGGGCGGTGGCGGCACCGATGGCGCCGGCGCCGCCGACGATGAGGGCAAGCCTGCCCTCGAGCGACTTGGTGTAGCTCATGGCTGATCTCGCTGGAGAGGGGGGAGAGGGGCCGGCGCTGCGGCTCCCTGCTACTTGATCGGCGGCTTCGGCAGCTTCGCCGCGCCCGGCTCCATCACGAAATGGTAGTCGAGCCGATACTCGCCCTCGCCGGCCTGCCGATAGTCGCCGACGAGATGGCGCGTGACGCCGAAGACGACATCACTCTCCAGATGCTCGTCATCGTCGACGAAGACCTGGGTGATCAGGGTCTTGTAGCCCTCCTTGAAGCCCAGGAAGTGGAGATGCGCCGGGCGGTAGGGATGGCGGCGTTGGGCCCGAAGGAGGTCGCCCACGGGCCCGTCGGTGGGCACGGGGTAGCCTGCTGGCTTCACCGAGCGGAACCAGAACCGGCCCTCGTCGTCGGTGGTGAACTTGCCGCGGAGATTCATGTCGGCCTGGGTCGAATCCTGGTTCTCGTAGAGGCCGACGGGCGAGGCCTGCCAGACGTCGAGCTCAACCCCGGCGAGCGGCCGCCCCTGCGGGTCGGTCACGCGGCCGCTCGCGAAGAGCGCCGGACCCGGCGTGGGCGAGCGGACGATCGAGCCCCCGTTCTCCGTGTGTGGCGAGTTCATCCGCCAGAAGGGGCCCAGCAGGGCGGACGCCGTCTCGGTGGCCCCGGCCCGGCCGTTGTTGAGCAGGCAGACCAGCGTCGAGAAGCCGATCGCGTCGGAGAAGAGGACCGCCTCGTTGTGAGCGTCGTTGCTCGCCTGGCCGATCCGGTTCAGGAACTCGAGCCCGAGCTCGAACTCCTCCTCGGTGAGCCGCACCTCACGGGCGAACGCGTGCATGTGACGGGTGAAGGCCTCCATCACCTCGCGCAGCCGTGCGCTCGGAGCCGCCGACATCGCCTTCAGCACGATCCCGGTGACCGAGCGCTCGTCCTCGATGATGCCGTGCGCGACCTTCGGCTCCCGATCGACGCTCATCTTCTTGCCCTCCTTGAGCAGCAATGCAATCGATTGCAGGCTTGCTATGCGATCGATTGCATGTTGTCAAGCGACCTGTTGCGAAGGAAACGGTCCTATCGGAAAGGGATGGATGGGGATGAGCAGTGCGAGCCGGCTGCCCTCGCGGGCGGCGACCTTGCAGTCCGTGGCGGACGCGGCCGGCGTGCACCGCTCGACCGCGGCCCGCGCGCTGAACACTGCGACAAGTCACCTCATCTCGGCCGAGGTCGTGGCCCGGGTGCGGGACGAGGCACGGCGGCTCGGCTATCGGCGGGACGTGCTAGCGGCGAGTCTGCGCACCGGCCGCTCCAGGCTCGTGGGCGTGGTCTTGCCCGACCTCGCGAACCCGGTTTTTGCGCCGATCCTGGGCGGGATTGAGGGCGAGCTTGCGAAGCGCGGCTACTCGGCGCTCGTGGCGCATGCACCGGTGGATCAGGAGCGGCAGATCGTGATCGTGGAGCAGCTCGTCGCAAGGCGCGTGGACGGGCTGATCCTCGCCACGGCGCATCGCGACGACCCTGTCGTCGCCGCCTGCCTCGACGCCGGTACACCCGTGGTCCTCGTGAACCGGGCCGAGGACGCCACCCGCGCCCCCACCGTGGTGAGCGATGACGCGGGCGGGATGCGGCTGGCCGTGCGGCATCTGCTGGGCCTGGGTCATGCCCGCATTGGGCACCTTGCGGGGCCAGCCGATCTCTCGACCGGCATCATGCGCCGCCGCGGCTTCGAGGCCGCGATGCGCGAGGCCGGCCTCGATCCTTCGCGGGTAGCGGTCGCCGGGGCCTACAGCCGCGAGGCCGGCGAGGCTGCCGCAGCCGAGCTCCTGGGCCAGGGGCCGCTCGACGCAATCGTCGCCGCGAACGACCTTCTGGCACTCGGCGCCTACCAGGCCCTGGCGGCCCGAGGCCTCGCCTGCCCTGCCGACGTCTCGATCGTGGGCCACAACGACATGCCGCTCGTGGACCTCGTGGCGCCGCCGCTCACCACCGTCCGGATCGACCATCTGGCGATGGGCCAGGAGGCGGCCCGGCTCGTGGTCGCCAGCATCGAGGAAGGGCTGGAGGAGCCCCTGATCCGGATCACGGAGCCCCGCCTCATCGTGCGCGCCTCGACGGCGGCACCGCAGCGCTCGAGGACGCCATGACCCAGCCCTTCGTCCACCAGCCCCTACCCACCCGTGTGATCTT